>DATAKU010000053.1:0-5588 GCA_036261425.1 Candidatus Limnocylindria bacterium
GCCCGGGAATGGAGCTTCCGCTCGGTGAGCACCTACCCCGGCTACACCGACCTGCTGCACATCGAGGGTCCCCGTCAGTGACCGATGCCTCCCGGCCGCGCCTGACCTTCTTCTTCCCCGCCTTCAACGAGGAGGAGAACGTGGCCGAGACCGTGCGCCGGGCACTGGACGAGATCGGTCCGCTGGTCGACGGCTCGATCGAGGTGTTGATCGTCGACGACGGCTCGACCGATCGCACGCCGCAGATCGCCGATGAGCTGGCCGCGGCCGATCCCCGCGTCCGGGTCCATCACCAGGCCAACCGCGGCTACGGCGGCGCGCTGCGCGCGGGCTTCGCGAACGCCTCCGGTGAGCTCATCTGCTTCAGCGACGGCGACCTCCAGTTCGACCTGCGGGAGATGGCCCGCCTGCTCGATCGCCTGAACGATCAGGCCAGGAAGCCGGTGGACGTCGTCATCGGCTACCGGGTGAAGCGCCGCGACCCGCCGCACCGGATCTTCATCGCCAAGACCTACAACGCCATCGCCTCGGTCGTGTTCGGGCTGCGCGTGCGCGACATCGACTGCGCCATGAAGCTGTTCCGGCGCGAGGTCTTCGACGGGCTGCCGCTCGGGACCGACTCCCCGTTCCTCTCCGCCGAGCTGCTCATCAAGCTGAAGGCGCGCGGCGAGCGCATCGCGCAGGTCGGGGTGACGCACTACCCGCGGGCAGCGGGCACGAACACCGGGGCCAGCTTCCGGAAGATCCTGCGCACGTTCCGCGACATCGCCCGGCTGCGCTGGGCGCTGTGGACGCGCCGGTCGGAGGTGCTCGGCGCCCCTCGGCGCTGACGCGGGCATGCCTCCTTCGCGATGAATCGCGGATCTGTCGCCTGACCTGGCTCCCCGGGCCACGCCCGTACGATTCATCGGTGCCGTGGGCGCCCCGGCCCGGCATCAGGCGGGGTTGGGGCGCGTGGCCCGCGCATGAATCGTCGAGGCGTCGCCGCACCACCGCGCCCGGGCGGACGTTCCCCTCATGAATCGCGGCGAGCCCCCAGGCCCAGCGCCGCCCCAGGAGACCTCTCAGGACTCCTCGGGCGGTGGCCCGCCCTCGCCACCGCGCTCCGGCAGGTCCACGTCCAGCGAGTTGACGAACTCGCGGAACACGGCCAGCCGCTCGTCCTCCTCGGCGGTCATCTCCTCGGTGCTGTCCGGCTCGACGCCCGCCTCGTCCAGGACGCGCTCGTCCACGTAGATCGGGGAACCGGTCCGCACCGCCACGGCGATCGCGTCGGACGTGCGCGAGTCCACCTCGGTCTCGTCGCCACTGGAGGTCTCGATGTACAGGCGCGCGTGGAACGTGCCGTCCACCACGTGGGTGACGACGACCCGGCTCACGCTGGAGCTCAGTGACCCGAGGATGCCGACCAGCAGGTCGTGGGTCAGGGGGCGCTCGGCGGTGAGGCCCTGGAGGCGCATGGCGATGGCGTTCGCCTCCGCCGGACCGATCCAGATCGGCAGGTATCGGTCCCGCTCCGACTCCTTGAGGATCACCACGTGCTGGCTCGAGAGCATGTGCACCCGCACGCTCTCCACCACCATCTCGATGAGCCGTACTCGACCGAACGGCTGGTCCGCCATGGACCGATTCTACCGAAGGCTACTCGAGCACGAGCCGGACGACGCGGTCGGCGGTGAGGAGGTACGCCACCGGTGGCCCGTCGGCCACCGAGGTCACCGACAGCGCCCGAACGTCGTCGAGCGCCCCGGCGGCGGGGCCGCGATCGGGCGCCATCCATTGCCGGACGAACGCGCCATCGGCGCGCTGGAAGGCGATGAGCCGCCGGTTGGCGGCGTCGTAGACGTAGAGCAGCTCGCGGTCCCCGACCGTCGCGCCGTCGAGCAGGCGGTAGTCGAGCTCCGCTCGGACGGCGGCGTCGGGCGGCCGGTCGAGGGAGTACTCCGCCTGGTCGCGCGGCGAGCCGAAGTCGACCCGCGTCACGGTGTCGGCGTGGAGCAGCCAGGCGTTGACGTCGACGCGCAGGTCGCGGGCGCGGCGCGGGTCGAGGTCGGGCTCATCGGTCAGGAACGGCTCCGGCGGGTCGGGGTAGGTGACCGGGATCACCGCTGGCGGGCTCCAGCGCTGGACCTGGCCGGTCGCGCCGTCCACGGCGTAGAGGTTGAAGATCTCGAGCGGCGGCCGGTGCTGGAGCGCTCCGAGCAGCGTCGTGCTCGCGCTCAGCGTCTCCACCCCGTTGAGCGCCATGACGCGCGGGACGCGCTCGGCCAGGTCCATCCGCCATGCGGTCCGCTCTCGGTCGAGGACGACGACGTCGGTGGCCGCGGTGGCGATCAGCCATGGATCGCCCGGCACGGCGCCTGACTCCAGGGCCTGTCCGGCGCGCAGCACCACCTCGGCGCTGCCATCGGCCGGGTCCACGCGCACCACGCGGCCGCGGCCGGTCTCGAGGACCCACAGCGAGCCGTCGCTGGCCGCCACCATGTCGCTCGCGTCGACGTCGTCCAGCAGGGTTCCCAGGTCGGCGACGAGGCCCGGCTCGTCCACGCGGGCGACGCGGTAGACCGCGTCCAGGCGGTCGTCGATGCGCCCGCGCAGCCGGGAGAGCTGGGCATCGGGGACGCCGGCGGCAACGGCAAGCCCGAGCGCTGCGTGCGCCTCGTCCAGGAGCCCGGTGGCGCGCTCGGGGTCGCGGTCGACCAGGTCGGCGCCGTCGACCCGCTCCTCCACGGTGGCGATCAGCTCGGCGGCCTCGGCGATGGCCTCGCGCGCCACGGTCGCGCGGGGGATGGCATCGGTCGGTCGCGCCGACGGAAGGGACGCGACGGTGGTGCCGGCCGCCATGAGGGCGGCGACGAAGACCATGCCCGCCAGTCCAAGGCGTCGGCGGCGGCCCTGCTCGACCTCGGCGGTGCGCGGGATGGTGCGCGGGTACTCCGGGCGGCGGCGCGGGACGAAGGCGAGGATCCAGGACAGGACGGTCAGGATGGCGCGACCAAGCGCCGTCTTGGCCGCCTCGGCCGCGTCGCCGGCGCGGTGCATCGAGCGGCCGATGGCATCGGCCAGTGGCACGGGGCTCTGATCCGGCAGGCCGGCGAACGGCTCTGCCGGACGGACCGGCTCGAGGTGGTGGGTGGTGGCGGTGGCGGGCAGCTCCGCGATCTCGAGGGCCAGCACCCCGTCCGAGCCGGAACCGCCGCGGATGGCGAAGACCTGCTGCAGGTGATCGACAGCCTGGGCCGGACGCATGGTGGCCAGAGTTCGCTTCAGCTCCTCCACGCCGACGGCGTGGGCGAAGTTCCGGCTCACCAAGGCGATGCGATCGTCGGCGGCCACGGCCCCCTGCCAGGTGTACGGCTCGACCTCGAGCGCCTCGCCGAGCGTGCCGGCCACGCGGCGCTGCCGCACCCGCGGGTCGACCTCCTCCACTGCGGGCGGGGGCGGCACCTCGTACATCCGCCCCTCGCGCACGACGACGCCGCTGGCCGGCCCCAGCTTCACGACGTGCGCCTCGCGGCCGCGCACCACCAGGGCGACGACGCTCACCCCGGAGCGGCGGGGGATGCCCAGGCGGCGGCGCTGGTGGTAGAGGCGCCGGTTCGCGTTTTTCAGCGCCTTGACCAGCGCCACCGTCACGCCTGCCGACAGGTCGTAGTAGTAATCGTGCTCGATGGCCGCGAGTGCCTCGCGCGCGGCGCGGGCCAGCTGCGGCGTGCCGCCGGTGAGCTGGGCGAGGAGGAACAAGCTGCCCTTGGTGCGGGCCAGGGCGCCGACGGCCGGCTCGTGGAAGGCGACGACGTCCAGCGCGTCGGCCGGCCGCTCCTCCATGGACGGCAGCCCGATCCTCGTGACAAGACGGTTCGACATCGGTGCGCCGGGCCAGCTCGTGGTGCGTTCGGTCACCCGATTATAGGTTCGGGTCAGTCCCCCACACGACCCACCGATACGGCCAGTCCGCGCACCACGATGGTCGCCCCCGGCCGGCCGCGCATCCGTTCGTTCACCGCCCACACCAGCGCCTCCGAGCGCAGGGAGAGCTCCTGGGCGAGCATCGGGTCGGAGGCGGCGACATGGGCGGTGCCGCCGGTCACGCGGGTGACGCGGCTGGCCAGCGGCCCGCGCTCGAGGCGCGCATCGGTGACCACCTCGGTCCAGGCCAGCCGGACCTGCGCCAGCGCCAGCTGCTCCGCGGCGCCCGGGCCCATGCACGCGTTCAGGGCGCGCTGGACGGCCGCTCCGGCCTCCTCGCGGCCGCTCATGCCTCCGGCACCAGCCCGCCGTCGACGATGCGCCACACGGCCGCTCCGCGGCTCCGTGCCGCGTCCAGGGTCCCCGGGTCCGCCGTCGTCACGATCACCTGGCCGCGTCCGGCGAGCAGGTCGGACACCCGGCTGGCGCGCTCGGGGTCCAGCTCGCTGAACACGTCGTCGAGCAGGACGATGGGCCGTGGGCCATCGGCGCCCAGGACGTCGGTCTCGGCCAGCTTCAGGGCCAGGATGATCGTCCGCTGCTGGCCTCGGCTGGCGTGCGCGGCCACCTCGCGGCCCGACAGCTCGGCCCGCAGGTCGTCGCGCTGCGGACCCACCAGGCTCACGCCGTTCCACGCCTCGCGCTGGCGGACCTCGGCGATGCGCCGCCGGTACGCGCGGGACAGCTCGTCGTCGGCCGGGATGCCCTCGGCGGGATCGCGGCGCTCCGGCCAGGCCTCCTTCAGGCCGTCGAGGTAGGCGAGCCGCACCGACGAGACGCGCTCGGCCGGACTGGCCACGGCGTCGTGGAGCGGACCGATCCGCTCGCCGAGCTCGCGGACGACCTCCAGCCGGGCGCGCATCACGCGGGCGCCGATGACCGCCAGCTGCTCGTCCCAGAAGGCCAGGCTCTCGATGGATGCCTCCTCGGCGCGGACCGCCCGCAGCAGGGCGTTGCGCTGGGTCAGCACGCGCTGCAGCTCGTTGAGGTCCCGGGCCGCGCGGCGATCCCGCTGCGCCACGATGCTGTCGAGGAACCGGCGCCGGTCCGTGGGCGAGCCGACCAGGAGGAGCATCTCCTCGGGGCGGAAGAGGACCACGCGCACCGTCTCGCTCAGCGACGTGGCCCGACGCGGCACCCCGTTCACGGTCAGCCGCTTGCGCACCCCCGCCGGCGGCTCCTGGCCCGGGAGGATCAGCTCGACCGTGGCGCCGCCGGCCGGCGTGCCGCCGTCGAGCTCGAGCCGCACGCGACCGAAGCCGGCTCCGTGCCGGACCAGCTCGGCGTCGACCCCCGCCCGGTGCGAGCGCCCGGTGACGGCCACGTGGACCGCCTCGAGCAGGTTCGTCTTGCCGGCGCCGTTGGGGGCGGTGACCACCGTCAGCCCTGGATCGGGCCGCAGCTCGGCCGCCGCATAGCTGCGGAAGCTCTCCAGCGACAGCCGCGTCAGCTCCATGGTGCCGGCGCTCGCGGCGGGACGCGGCGCGCGGAGCGCCATCGGCGCCGCTACGACGCGGTCCGCACCGGCATGATGACGTGGACGTAGTCGTCCTTGCCGACCCCGCGGATGACGCCCGGCGCCAGGGGGCCCGAGAGCTCCAGGGCGGCCTCATCGGCCC
>DATAKU010000057.1:0-10774 GCA_036261425.1 Candidatus Limnocylindria bacterium
GCGAGCGGCGAGCTCGGCTGGCTGAGCCCCGACGGCGAGGAGATCCGCGAGGTCGCGCTGGGAGCGGGATCGGCGCCGCACGGCGTCATCGTCGGACCGGACGGCGCGGCGTGGGTCACCGACTCCGGGCTGAACGCCATCGTGCGGGTGGAACCCGACTCGCTCGAGGTCCGGGCTTTCCCGCTGCCCGCATCGGTCCCGAACGTGAACCTCAACACCGCGGCCTTCGACGGCGACGGCATCCTCTGGTTCACCGGCCAGGCCGGTTGGTATGGGCGCCTGGACCCTGCCACCGGCGAGGTCGCCGCCTTTCCCGCTCCACTCGGGGTCGGACCGTACGGCATCACCGCCACCCCGGGCGGCGAGGTGGTGTTCAGCTCGCTGGCCGGCAGCTACCTCGGCTGGATCGACCGGGAGACCGATGAGGTTCGGGTCATCGAGCCGCCGACGCCCGGAGCCGGGCTCCGACGCGCCTGGTCCGACTCGCAGGGACGCATCTGGACCAGCGAGTGGAACGCCGGACAGGTGGCCGTCTTCGACCCGGAGACCGATGCCTGGCGCGAGTGGCGCCTCCCGGGCGACGCACCGCAGGCATACGCGGTCTACGTCGATGAGACCGACGCGGTCTGGCTCACCGACTTCGGCGCCAACGCGATCGTCCGCTTCGACCCCGAGCGAGAGACCTTCGCCAGCTTCCCGGCCGACAGCCAGCCGGCAGAGGTGCGGCAGCTGCTGGGTCGGCCGGGCGAGGTGTGGGGGGCGGAATCGGCCGCCGACCGCCTCGTCGTCATCCGCTTCGAGGGCTGACTGCAGGCGTCCGCGACCCGCAATCTGCGTCGCATGCGTGACGTTAGCGAGATCGCGCGATCAGCCACGCGCCTCTCCGAGCGTGGGTAGGGCGTCGGCCGCTCCCGAACTGCGCCTCATCTTCGGTCAGCGCGTCAGGTTCGAGTCGGAGGGCGGCGAGTCGCTGATTGTCGCTGCTGCGCGGCAGTTTTCGACTGACGTGGGGCTTCCATCGGCCGGTCCGCGTCGGTACACTGCCAAAGTGAACATCCGTTCTATTATCGCTCCGACGCTGTCCCGTTACCCGACCGAACACCAGTGGGAGGAGCTCGAGGATCAGCTGCGCCGTGCGCTCAGCCAGATGCCCCGCCAGACGATTCCGGAGGCGCTGGCCGACGAGCCGGCGCGGACCGTGATCGAGGACTGGCGTCACCGCCACTGGCTCGACGAGTCGGCGAGCTACCTGCCCTGACGCGGAATCGCGCGCCCTTCAGTCTCGTCCTACGCGGGTGATCTCGAACGCCGCCTTGTCGCCGACGGCGACGCCGGAGGCCTTCATCATCGCCCTGCTGACGCTGATGGCCAGATGCCCGCCGCCCGCCGGCATCACGTTGGAGCTGAAGTCGACTCCGCCGAGCGTCCCGGCGACGCGCTGCTGCTTCAGACCGCCGAGAGCCGGGATCGCAGAGTCGGGAACGTCGGCCACGGCAAGCCCGCTCGCCCGCTCGGGGCTCCAGTAGCGGATCGTGGCGGCGAAACGGATCGGCTCCATCCGCGCAGGGAAGCACCCCGCCCCGTCAGTGTCAACGCACGTCTCAGTCGATCCGGGGCGCGTAGCGGCCGTGCTCGTGGACGCCGCTGATGCGGCCGGCGTCGTCGCGCGTGAAGAATCCCTTCGACCCGGCGTACGGCCCCGAGGGCACGACATAGCGATCCGTGCCGGGCAGCATGCCGAGCGGCATCGGTGGCTCGACGTGGTCCTGGTCGTCGCCGAGCGCCGCGATGAACTCCGGCTTCGGCTCGACCTCCATGCGGAGGTGATCGTCCTCGACCGTGACCTTCATAACGACCGCCACGGTCTCGTAGGTGCCGGCGAACTCGGCCAGCGCCTCGGCCGTTCGGGGCTCTGGGACGGGTTCCGTCGCCCGCAGGCCGAGGTACGTCTCGAACGCCCAGTGCCGGATGCGCCGGTTGAAGAGCGGCCCGTTCGGCTCCGCGTTCGTCATCGACACCACCGCGAATCGACGGGACGGCACCATGGCGAAGCCGGAGTACTGGCCGTTGGTCGAGCCACCGTGGGCGACGACCCGCTCGCCATCGAGATCGGTGAGCAGCCAGGAGATGCCGATGGCATCGGCGAAGTCGCAGCCCGGTGACTCGATGGTCGGCTCCTGCATCCGTGCGATCAGCTCGGAGGCCACCACCTGCCTCCCGTCCGGGGTCCGGCCGTGATCGAGGTGGAAGCGCGCCCATCGGACCTGGTCGCCGGCGGTGGCCGCCATGCCGCCCGCCGGGTTGCCGCTGCGCGGCATGGTCCACGGCCGCAGGACGCGGATGCTTCCGTCCTCCTCGCGCCGATGCCCGACCACGAATCGGCGCGTCATGACGTCGTTCGGGAAGAAGAACGTCATGTCCAGGCCGACGGGCTCCAGCACCAGCTCCCGCAGCGCCGTCTCGAATGGCTGACCGGTGACCTTCTCGATCAACCGACCGGCCAGGCAGACCGCGGCGTTGTTGTACGAGACGATGAACCCGGGCGGGGTGATCTGCTGGAGCGTCGTCATGCGCTCCACGTAGCGCGCCAGGGCGTCGTCGCCGTCGCCGGTGTCCTCGAAGAAGTCGCCGTCCCAGCCGGCGCTGTGGTTGAAGAGCTGGAGGACGGTCACCGTCTCGGCCGCGTGGCGGTCGCGCAGCCGCAGCTCGGGGACGTAGGTCCGCACCGGGGCGTCCGGGTCGACCCGGCCCTGCTCCACCAACCGCAGGACGGCGACCGCGGTGAAGGTCTTGCCCGTCGAGCCGAACTGGAAGAGCGTCCCCTCGTCGACCGGGAGCGGGTTCTCGACGCTGGTCACCCCATGGAATGCGAACCGCTCCGCGCCATCGGCGAAGATCCCGACGGCGACGCCGGGGATTCCGAGCTCCTCGGCCAGCTCGCGGACCTTGACCTCCAACCGTCCATCGTCCATGGACCGATGCTACGCGGCGTGCGCCAGTGCCATTGCGCCTTCCTCGCCGCCGTAGGATGGACCGATGACGACGTGGGACGAGGCCTACGCGACCCGCTACGACGAGTGGTCCGCCCACATGACCGAGGACGTGCCGTTCTACGTGGAGCTGGCCCGCCAGGCCGGCGACGGGCCGATCGTCGAGCTGGCGGTCGGCAACGGCCGCGTGGCGGTGCCCGTGGCGCAGGCGATCGGTCGGCCCGTCATGGGCATCGACGTCTCGCCGATCATGCTGGATCAGGCGCGAAGCGGTGAGTACGTCTTCGTGATCCGGCGCCCCGACCGGTGATGCGCCACCCGCAGCATGGGAGCGCGGACCTCAGGTCGACGCGCGTCGGGTCGCGGCTGACTCGGCGTTTCCGATGCGCTGCTCGGTGACGATCAAGCCCCCCAACAGCCCCGCGAGCACGACCACCGCCCCCAGCCCGAAGACGACGCGGAGGCCGAAGATCTCGCCCACGGCCCCCGCCGCAACCGCGCCGATGAGCCCGCTGAGCGTCGCGAAGAACCCATGCGACGCGTGGACGCGACCCATGAGCTCGGCAGGCAGGAGCGACTGGCGGAGAGACACGTTCGTCACGTTCCAGCTCATCACGGCGATGCCGGCGGCGAACAGTCCGACCGCCACGACGACGACATCGGCCGTCATGGCGGGCAGAGCGATGCCGGCGGCGAACAGCGAGGTCGACAGCATGAGCACCCCGCGTCGCCCGAGGAGGCGCACCGCCGTGCCGACGAAGAAGGAGCCGACCACGCTCCCAGCGCCGAGCGTCACCATGAGGAGCCCGTATGCCGGATCGTCGAGACCCATCGGGCCGGGCGCCACCGCGTAGAGCGCGAAGAGCGCGAAGAAGCCAGCCGATCCCAGGCGGCCGAGGGCGACCATGGCGCTCAGAGCGAGCAGCAGCCGATGGCGCACCAGGAAGCCGATGCCCTCGCCGATCTCGGCGACCAGGCCGCGAGGCGGGCCGACTCGATCCGCGCGGAACCGGCCGGACATGAGCAGCAGGCCGGCCGCGGCGAGCCCGAAGCCAACACTGGCCCCCGACAGGGCGAGCGGGACCGATGCTGCGACGAGCACGCCGCCCAGCGGTGGGCCGACGAACGTGTTCATCACCGTCTCCGCCGCGAAGAGTCGTCCGTTCGCCGCGACGAGGCGGTCGCGCCCGACGACCGACGGCAGGATCGACGTGGCATTCGTGTCGAAGAACGCCTCGCCCGCCCCGACGGCGAACGCGGCGACGTAGAGTGCCGCCATGCTCAGGGCATCGGCGAGCGCAAGGGCGGTGAGCGTCGCAAGCACACCGACCCTCAGGACCTGCACGGCGAGCATCGTGTACCGCCGGTCGAGCCGATCCGCCAATCCGCCGGCCACCAGGTTGAGCGCAACCATCGGCAGCTGAAAGGCGACCGTCACGCCGGCCAGCTCGGCGGGGGAGCTGGTCAGTCGTACCGCGATGAGCGGCAGCGCGACCAGGAGGACACCGTCCGCAAGGTTCGCCGCCGCGCTCGAGGCCCACAGCTTCCAGAAGTTCGCCGGCAGCTCGGCGGAGAAGCCGCGGACGAGGGTCCGCGCCGAGAGGCGCCCGGGGAGTGGCGGCGTCACGCGGGCATGCTACCGACCATGCCGCCGGGCACGAGACCCGTGGAGGGTTACTTGTCCTTCGCAGCCTTCTTCTTTTTCTTCTTGTCCTTGCTCTTCGAGCCCGGGCCCTTGTCGCCCATCTTCGTCCCTCCTCGGGTGCGAACGCGGCCGGCGCGGCGCGCCGGCTCCATCGGTATCGTGCGCCTCCCGGTCAACCGCTGCTTGCGTGGCTCCGTGCGGTCGCCGAGACTTCGGGGGCGGGCTCGGGAGGACCCATGAACGACCAGGACGTGCTGGCTGAGCGCTTCGAGGGGCACCGATCGCACCTCAGGGCCGTGGCGTACCGCATGCTCGGCTCCTTTGCCGAGGCCGATGACGCCGTGCAGGAGGCGTGGATCCGCCTGAGCCGCTCCGGCGCCGACCAGATCCAGGACCTGCGGGCATGGCTCACGACCGTGGTCGCGCGGGTGTGCCTCAACATGCTGCGCTCGCGGGGGACGCGTCGCGAATCGCCGCTGGAGGTCCACGTGCCCGACCCGATCGTGACCGCGGCCGACGGCTCGGACCCGGAGCACGAAGCCCTCCAGGCCGACTCCGTGGGGCTCGCCATGCTGGTGGTACTCGACTCGCTGACACCGGCCGAACGCGTCGCCTTCGTGCTCCATGACGTCTTCGCCGTTCCGTTCGACGAGATCGCGTCCATCCTCGGGCGCACGGCGACGGCGACGCGCCAGCTCGCCAGCCGCGCCCGCCGCCGCGTGCGTGGTGCGCCGGTCCCGGACGCCGACCGCGAGGCCCACTGGACGGTCGTGGAGGCGTTCCTGGCGGCGGCGCGCGACGGCGACTTCGGGCGTCTCGTCTCGGTCCTCGATCCCGATGTCGTCGTGCGATCCGACGGCGGCAGCGCCCGCCCGGGCCTGACGGCCCTCGTGCGCGGAGCTCAGGCGGTGGCGGGGCGCGCCATGACCTTCCATCGGTTCGCCGAGACCGCGACGCGGGCGTTGGTCAACGGGACGCCCGGCGGTGTCGCGTGGCAGCCGGACGGCACGCCGTTCGCCGTGATATCGATCACCGTGCGGGGCCGGAGGATCGTCGAGATCGACATCTTGTCCGATCCGGAGCGACTGACTCGCCTGGACCTCTCCGCCCTCGCCGGCTGAGGATCGCGTCCCGGCTGCTTCGTCACATCGGTCAGCTCTCATGGGTTCTTCCTCTCGATCACCCATGAGAGGAGCACCGATGACCGCATCCACCCGGACCGGGGGCCGCGCTCCGCGGCACGTGAGATTGTTCAATCCGCTGGCCAGGTTCCTCCTGGCGGCGCGCGTCCCCCTGGGCCCCAACGGGCTCATCACCGTCCGCGGCAGGAAGACCGGGGAACCCCGCACGACGCCGGTGGCGATCATCAGCGTCGATGGCCGCCGCTGGGTCTGGGCGCCCTGGGGGGAGGTGCACTGGGTGCGCAACCTGCGCGTCGCCGGTCAGGCCACCGTCACCGTCCGCGGCGCCCGCGAGGAGGTCCGGGCCGTGGAACTCGACGCAGATGAGCGCGTCGGGTTCTTCCGGGACATCCTTGCTCCGCTGGCGCGAAGCGTCCCACTCGGCGTGTCGTTCATCCGCGTCGTCGACGGGGTGGACGTCAACCGACCCGTCGAGGCCGCCGACGGCCGGCCGGTCTTCCAGCTCCGGCCGTCGGCCGGATCATGAGCGCTGTCAGCGGCGCTGTCGCCCTGGATTCCAGGCTGATGCCCGCCATGACGGCAGATGTCCCGATGCGCGGCCCGCTGCACAGGTCGCCGTCCTTGACATGCAAGTACGGACTTGCCTATTGTGACGGCCGCATGGGAGATCTGCTGTACCGAGCCCTGGCCGACGCCACCCGGCGAACGATCCTCGACGAGCTGGCCGATCGCGACGGCCAGACGCTGTTCGAGATCTGCACTCGCCTGGCGATGAAGCACAACATCGGCGCATCACGGCAGGCGATTTCGCAGCACCTGGATGTGCTCGAAGCGGCCGGCCTGGTCAGGACCGAACGCTCGGGCCGGTACAAGTTCCACCACCTCGACACGGCGCCGCTGGAGGAGATCAGCGAGCGCTGGCCGATGCCGTCCGCAACGAAGGAGACCAACCGATGAGGATCACCGTCAGCAGCGTCTACGTCGACGACCAGGACAAGGCGCTCCGCTTCTACACCGACGTTCTGGGCTTCGTGAAGAAGACCGATGTCCCGGCCGGCGAGTATCGCTGGCTCACCGTCGTCTCGCCGGAGCAGCCCGATGGCGTGGAGCTGCTCCTCGAGCCGACCGGCCATCCGGCGGCAAAGACCTACAAGGAGGCGCTCGTCGCCGATGGCATCCCGTTCACGTCATTCGCCGTGGACGACGTCCGGTCCGAGTTCGACCGCCTTCGCGGTCTCGGCGTCGCCTTCGTGCAGGAGCCGGCCGAGATGGGACCGGTGACGACCGCCGTCTTCGACGACACCTGCGGCAACCTCATCCAGATCGCCTCGCAGGCGTGACGTCTCCGCGGACGTCGCAGCGGGGGCGCGACACTCAGCCGATGCCGGGGGTCGGCACGACTCGGCACGCTGGTGCCATGAACGCATCGACCCGCTCCACGGCGGCTTTGGCCGCCGTCCTCCTGCTGGGCGCCACCGCCGTCGGGACAGGCGCGTTTGCACTTGCCTCGCCGTTCATCGGGATGGCGGCAGCTGCCCACCTGGGTCCGTCGCTGGGTGCGGCCGCCATCATGGTCATGGTCGGCATGGGCCTCGTCTCGCTGGCCTTCGCGGTGGGCGCCGCCTTCGCCGCCCGGGCCGTCCACCTCGGCCGGGGAATCGGGACGCCGATTGGCATGGTCGTCGGGCTGATGCTCGTCATCGGGCCGACCGTCGCCGCAGTGTCGGGAGGCTGGGATCCGGCGCTGAGCATCGCGTTCCTCCTCGGCGGCGGGATCATCGCCTCGCTGGCGGCAATGCTGGCCTCACGGGCGACTCCCGCGACGGCACCGATGGAGGCGCACGGCACCGCCTGATCCGGTGACCGCCTCCGGCCGGCGACCCTTCGTCTTCTTCGCCCTCGCCTTCGCGCTGGCGGCGCCGTTCTGGGTGCTGGGCGCCATGGTGCCCACGCCCGAGGACGCGCCGGTTCCGCTGCCGCTCTCCGCGCTCCAGTTCCTGGCGCCGTTCACGGCGGCCGTCATCCTCGTGTGGCGCGACGAGGGACCGGCGGCCGTCGGCCGGCTCCTCCGCCGCGCGCTGGATGTGCGCACGGTCCGCCCGCCCACCTGGTGGGCGCCGGTGCTCCTCCTCCTGCCGGCCGCCTACCTGCTCTCGTACCTTGCGCAGCTGGCGATCGGTCGGACGTTGCCGGATCCAGAGCTGGCGTGGGGCTCACTGGTCGTGCTCATCGGTCTGTTCCTGGTCACCGCCTTCTTCGAGGAGGTCGGCTGGACCGGCTACGCTCTGGGACCGATCCAGTCCCGCATCGGTCCGCCGCGCGCCGCCGTCGTCATCGGTGTCGCGTGGGCCGCCTTCCATGTCGTCGCCGATCTCCAGGGTGGCCGCGCGCTGGACTGGATCGCCTGGCAGCGGCTGGCGGGGATCGCTATCCGGGTGCTCATCGTCTGGATCCACAACGGCACCGGCGGGAGCCTGTTCGCGGTCATCGCCTTCCACGCCACTGACAACGTGAGCTGGCTGTCCTTCCCGAACGGTGGCTCGCACTACGACCCAGCCCTCGTGGCCCTTCCGCTGCTCGTCGTCGCGGGGGTCGTTGCCGCGCTGCGTCGGCTCGACGTGCCAGCCGGCTCGGGCCGATCGGCGCGTGAAGCGACTCAGCCCGCCACCGAGGGTGGGCTCGGGCGTCTCGCGGATCCGACCCAGGATTGACGGATCGGCGCGTCACTCCTCGCCGATGTCCTCGTTCCAGACCTCGGGCCGGGCGGCGATGAACTCGCGCATGAGTTCGACACACTCGGCGGAGTCGAGGTTCACCACCTCAACGCCTCGGTCCCGCAACAACTCTTCGCCCCCCAGGAAGGTGCGGTTCTCGCCGATGACGACGCGCGGGATCCCGTAGAGCAGGATCGCGCCGGTGCACATGTCACACGGCGACAGGGTGGTGACCATGGTGGCGCGCCGGTAGACCGATGCGGGCTGGCGCCCGGCGTTCTCGAGCGCATCCGTCTCGCCGTGGCGAATGGCACTGCCGTCCTGGAGGCGCCGGTTCCGACCGGCGCCCAGGACCCGACCATCGGAGGCCACCAGCGCGGCACCGATGGGGATGCCGCCCTCGTCTCGACCGATCCGTGCCTGCTCGATCGCGAGCGCCAGGAGCTCGTGGTCAGTCCCTGACTTGCCCATGGACGCAAGCGTAGCCCGTCAGACGGTGAGGACGACCTTGCCCCGCGCGCGCAGCGTCTCGAGGTACGCCAGCGCCTCGCCGGCGCGCTCCATCGGATAGCAGCGGTCGATCACCGGAGTGATGGCGCCCGACTCGACGAGATCGGCAAGGACCGCCATGTCCTCGTCGTCGCTGTGCGCCAGCATCCACCGCAGCCGGCGACCGCCAAGCCGGGAGAGCACCACGCCGCCGGCGATACGGGGGATGGGCGCCAGCCACTTGCTCGGCATCGCGCCGACCATGACGGCCACGCCGCCGGGCGCGACGAGCCGGCGCAGGGCGAACAGCGACCGGTTGCCCACGTTGTCCATGACGATGTCGTAGCGCTCGCCGGTGGAGGTGAAGTCCTCGGCCGTGTAGTCGATCACCCGATCCGCGCCGAGCTCCTGAACGAGCACGACGTTGGGGGTGCTGGTGACGGCCGTCACATCGGCTCCGAAGTGCCTGGCCAGCTGGACGGCGAACGTTCCCACGCCACCGGATGAGCCGTTGATCAGCACCCGGCATGCGGCGCGAATCGCCCCTGCGTCGCGGAGCGCCTGGAGCGCCGTGAGCGCCGCGGCAGGGATGGCGGCCGCCTGTTCCAGGCTCAGCCGACGGGGTCGCGTGAGGAAGAGCGTCTCCCGCGCGCAGACGTACTCGGCCATGGCGCGACCCTTGTGACCCCACACCTCGTCGCCGGGCCGGAACCGCGTCACGTCGCGGCCCACGGCCTCGACCACGCCGGCCACGTCGACCCCGGGAATGGTCCGCTTCGGCCGCCTCCAGCCCTCCGAGGAGCGCACGAGGAGCGGCTCCCCTCGGATCATGTGCCAGTCGAGCGGGTTGACCGACGCCGCCCGGACCCGCACGAGCACCTCGTTGGGCGCCGGCTCGGGCTTCGGCACCTCGCTGACGCGCAGGACTTCGGCTGGCGGACCGTAGCGGTCATAGCCGACCGCCCACATCGTCGCCCGTGGAGTCGTCGCGGTCTCTGCCATGGGATCCGCCCCTTCTGCTATGCTGCCTTACGCTGTAAGACGAGCCTACTCTTACAGCGTAAGATCAGTCAAGCCCTAATCCCGGAGGACCGATGACGACGCCGGCGCGGGAGTCGCTGGGGCGCACGCCGCTCAATCGCGAGGCCGTCCTCGATGCCGCCATCGCACTGGCCGACGCGGAGGGCATCGGCGCCCTTACGATGCGCCGCCTGGCCGGTGAGCTGGGGGTCGAGGCCATGACCCTCTACTACCACGTCGCGAACAAGGACGAGATCCTGTCCGGGATCGTCGACCGCGTGATCGGCGAGTTCGAGCTCCCGGATCCGAATGCCCCATGGCGCGCGGCGCTGCGCCGGACGGCCGTCTCCGCGCACGACGTGCTCCTGCGTCACCGCTGGGCGGCGTCGCTCATGCTGTCACCAGGGACCGTCAGCGATGCGCGCCTGCGATACATGGAGGCGGTCCTGCGCACCCTCCGAGGTGCCGGTCTGTCGCCGACGATGACCGACCGCGCGTACCACGCCTACGAGGCCCACATCTCCGGCTTCACGCTGTGGCAGGTTCAGATGGACCTGGATCCCGAGACGCTCCCGGACCTGGCCGAGCGCTTCAAGGCGTCGCTGGATCCGACGGTCTTTCCATACCTCATCGAGCACATCGAGCAGCACTTCGACGAGCGGCCTCCGGACGACGAGGGGGCGTTCGCCTTCGGCCTCGACCTCCTCCTCGAGGGGTTGGAGCGCATCCTCGCCACCAGCCTCCGCGAGTCGGGGGCGACCTCAGGCGGCTGAG
>DATAKU010000064.1:0-6156 GCA_036261425.1 Candidatus Limnocylindria bacterium
CGCCGTCAGGCGATCGAGGTCGGCGACGCGGTCGTGGCCGACCCCCACCGCATGGATGACGTAGGGCGCCGCCAGCGACCCGCCACCGGTGACCACGGCGCTTCCGACCGCAACGGGACCCTGATCCACGGCGGCGCGCTCGATCTCCTCGCCACCCCGACGCATCACGGCAGCAGCCGGGCCGGCGTTCATGAAGAGCGACTCGTTGGCGGACACCACGATGGCGTCAACCTCGAGCTCCGCGATCTCCCCCTGCCAGACGTCGATCTCGATCGGTGCAGCCATGGTCCCGCCGTCGACCGGTGGCGCGTCAGTCCGCTCCGAGGTGGAGCCGCGGCAGACGTTCGCGCAGCGCGGTCGTCACTTCGTAGTTGATCGTCCGTCGCTCGCCGGCGACCTCGTCCGCGGTGATCCGCTCCCCCGCCTGCTCGCCGATGAGGACGAACTCGTCGTCGTAGGTTACACCACCGATTCCGCCGACATCGACGGTCAGCCCGTCCATGCTGATCGCGCCGACGATCGGTGCTCGGCGCCCCCGGACCAGGACCGCGCCGTTGTTCGCATGCAGCCGCGGCCACCCGTCGCCGTAGCCGATGCCCAGCGTCGCGATGCGCGTCGGCGCGCTGGCCCGGAAGCGAAGCCCATAGCCGATCGCGTCGCCTGCGGGCAGGTCGAAGATGCGCAGCGGGCGCGCCTTCAGGCTCAAAATCGGGCGGAGGTCCGTCCCGCGGTCGACCGCCCACGCCGGCCGCAGGCCGTAGAGTGCCAACCCGGGGCGCACCGCGTCGGCTCCCGTCGCGCCGGCCAGGATCCCGCTGGTCGCGCTGGTGTGCACCATTCCGGGATCGATCCCGGCCGAGCGCATGGTGTCGAGGACCCGCGCGAAGCGCATGAGCTGCACGTCGGTGTAGGCATCGTCCTCCCCGGCGACCGCGAAGTGCGTCATCGTCCCGGTCAGCCGCAGCTCGGGGCTGCGCGCCACCCGCGCCGCCACCTCGACCGCCTCCTCGGGCGTCGCCCCCTGTCGGCCGAGCCCCGTGTCGACCTTGAGGTGGACGCCGATCCGGCTTCCGTGCCGATGAGCCGCGGCTTCGAGCAGCTCGACGCTGCGGGCGTCATACAGGATCGGCTCCAGGTCCAGGCGCGCGGCCTCATCCGCCTCCGCCGGTCCGATCGCCCACAGCAGCACGATCGGCGCGCCGATGCCCTCGGCCCGCAGCCGCTGCGCTTCCGAGACGGTCGCCACCGCCAACCGCTCGACGCCCGATGCCACCAGCGTGCGGGACACCGCGACATCGCCGTGGCCGTACGCGTTGGCCTTGACCACGGCGATGACCCCGGCACCCGGGGCCAACCTGCGCACGACCTCGAGGTTGTGGCGCAGCGCCGCGTGGTCGATCTCGATCCAGGCCCGGTGCGGGCTCCGGTGCGCGGTCACGAGGCCGGCTGGCTCCGCAGCCCCTCGATCACCTC
Organism: Candidatus Limnocylindria bacterium; assembly: GCA_036261425.1. Lineage (GTDB taxonomy): Bacteria > Chloroflexota > Limnocylindria > QHBO01 > QHBO01 > JACDBZ01. The sequence goes on from DATAKU010000064.1 coordinate 1,474, forward strand.
GGGCAGCAGCGCGGCAATGTCGCGGGCCACGACGCCCGTGCGCCCGATGCGCTGCTCGGCCAACAGGCCGGCGCCGCCGTGAATGGCGACCCCGCACACCGCCGCCGCCAGCGGGTCGGCCCCACCGGCCAGTAGCGCGCCGATGACTCCGGCCAGGATGTCGCCGCTCCCGGCGGTCGCGAGCGCGGGCGAGGCGACGGGAGAGCGCAGCACCGTGCCGTCGGGCACGGCGACCACGGTGTTCGCGCCCTTGAGCACGACGGTCAGTCCCCAGCTCGCCGCCGCCTCGGCCGCGGCCTCGGCGCGGGCCTCGTCATCGTCGCTGTCCGGCGCGGATCTGCCGGTCAGGCGGGCGAACTCGCCGGGATGCGGCGTGAGGACGAGGGACGGCGACAGGCCGCGCCACCAGCGGTCCGTCTCGGACAGGGCAGTGAGCCCATCGGCGTCGATGACGGCGGGCCGCCGGAGCGTCGGGATCAGCTGGCGCACGCGGCGGAGGGTTGCCGGCTGCCGTCCGAGGCCCGGGCCGATCACCAGCGCGTCAACATGGCTGGCTTCGGTGGCGATCCGGCGCCAGCCGCCGGGCGCGATGAGCCCCGGAGCCTCCTCGTCGAGTGAGAGCCAGGTGAGCTCGGGCACGCTGCCGGCGATGTGGCCGACCACCGCGTCGGCCGCCGCCACGCGGACGAGGCCAGCCCCCGCTCGCATGGCACCCAGGCCGACCAGGAGCGGGGCGCCGGGGTAGTCGATCGATCCGCCCACCACCAGCACCCGGCCGAAGTCACCCTTGTGGGCTCGTGCCGGGCGAGGCGGGAGGCGAGAGGCGACCCAGCCCGGCGTGATGGTGCTCACGAGGGCCATCGCGCTCAATCCACGGCCAGGTGGGCGACGGCGACCGCCACCGCCATCTGGCGCTCGTGCGAGATCGAGACGGTCAGCTCCTCGAGGCCGAGGCTCGCGGCGCGGCGCGCGGCGCGGCGATGGAGGAGGACCTGCGGCGCGCCGGCCCGGTTCGGCAGAATCTCGATCTCTCGCCAGCCGACGCCGCGGACACCGAGCCCGAGGACCTTGCTGATGGCCTCCTTTGCCGCCCAGCGACCGGCGATGCGCTCCACCCTGCGACCGCAGTAGCGCTGCTCATCATCGGTCAGGACCCGCGTCCGGAATCGGTCCGGGAAGCGCTCGAGGACCGCCACGATGCGCCCGATGTCGATGAGGTCGATCCCGATCTCGTGCCGGCTCATGCGCGCAGCGTAGCGGACGCCGCGCTACTCGACCGTCACCGACTTCGCGAGGTTCCTGGGCTGGTCGACGTCGGTACCGCGGGCCACCGCGATCTCGTAGGCAAGCAGCTGGAGCGGCAGCACCGCGATCACCGGGCTGATCGCCTCGGGGGTCTCGGGGACGTGCAGGACGTCATCGGCGTAGTGGTCGATGTGATCGTCCCCCTCGGTGGCGATCGCCAGGATCGGCGCCGAGCGCGCCCGGGCCTCGGCCACGTTGCTCACGATCTTCTCGTACACCGCCCCCCGGGTGGCGATGGCCACCAGCGGCGTGTCCTCGTCGAGCAGCGCGATCGGTCCGTGCTTGAGCTCGCCGGCGGCATAGCCCTCGGCATGGATGTAGCTGAGCTCCTTGAGCTTCAGGGCTCCCTCCATGGCGATCGGGAAGCCGACCCCACGTCCGATGTAGATGAAGTCTCGGGCGTTGGCGTAGCGGCGCGCCAACTTCTTGATGCGCTGCGCCAGCTTGAGCGTCTCGGCCGACAGGCGTGGGAGGGTCCGGAGCGCCTGGCCGAAGATGCGCAGCCGATTGTCGGACATCGTCCCGCGCAGCTGGGCCAGGTGCAGCGCGATCATCTGCAGCACGAGCACCTGGGTGACGAAGGCCTTGGTGCTGGCCACGGCGATCTCCGGCCCGGCCTGCAGGTAGGCGACCGCGTCGACGCCTCGGGTGATGGCGCTGCCCACGACGTTCGTCACGGCCAGGACCGTCGCGCCGCGCTCCGCGGCGAGCTTCAGCGGGGCGAGCGTGTCCGCCGTCTCGCCCGACTGGCTGACACCGATGACCAGCGTCCGATCGTCGATGGGCGGCGGGCTGTACCGCATCTCGGAGCCCACCTGCATGGTGGCCGGGATGCCGACCCACTCCTGGATGAGATACGCCGCCACGTGGGCCGCGTAGCTCGCCGTCCCGCAGCCGACCAGGTACACCCGTTCCGCCGCGCGCAGCTTGTCCTCGATCGCGGCGAGCTCGGGGAGCGTGATCGCTCCGCTGGGCAGGACGCGGCCCCGGAGCGACTCCTGGATGGCGTGCGGCTGCTCGTAGATCTCCTTCAACGTGAAGTGCGCAAAGCCGCCCTTCTCCGCCGCGTCGAGGGTCCAATGGATCTCGGTCACCTCGCGCTGGACCTCGGAGCCGTCGAGCGACAGGATCCGCGTTCCCTCCGGCGTCACGTCGGCGATGTCGCCCTCGTGCAGGATCACGACGTTCTTCGTGTGCTCCAGGATGGCCGGCACGTCGCTGGCCAGGAAGCCCTCGCCGTCGCCGAGGCCCACGATGAGCGGCACGTTCATGCGCGCGCCGACGATCCGGTTCGGATGCTCGGTGTGCATGACGCCGATGGCGTAGGCACCCCGGACTTCCCCGAGCGCCGTCCGAACCGCCTCGACCAGGTCGCCGGCGTACGTGCTCTCGATGAGGTGGGCCAGGACCTCGGTGTCGGTGTCCGAGTTGAAGCGATGGCCGGCGGCGGCGAGGCGCTGCTTGATCTCGGCGTAGTTCTCGATGATGCCGTTGTGGATGAGGGCAAGGTGGCCGGTGCAGTCGGTATGCGGGTGGGCGTTCGTGTCGGTCGGCGGTCCGTGGGTCGCCCAGCGCGTGTGACCGATGCCGGGGTGGCCGGCCGGCGTGTCACCGTTCAGGTGGTCGGTGAGGTTGGTCAGCTTGCCGGCCTTCTTCTCGACGAAGACCTCGCCGTTCTCCGTCATGACGGCGATCCCGGCCGAGTCGTAGCCGCGGTACTCCAGGCGACGGAGCCCATCGAGCAGGATGGGAGCCGCGTCACGCGGCCCGACGTAGCCGACGATGCCGCACATGCATTCCTCCTCGCCGGCCAAGCCGGCGCTAGTTCAATCGGGCCTCGGCGAGCGTGGCCAGCTCGCGGGCGATTCCTTCGATCTCGGCGGCATCGTCACCCTCGACCATGATCCTGATCTTGAGCTCGGTGCCGGATGGGCGGACGAGCACGCGTCCGCGGTCTCCGAGGCGCTCGGTGGCGCGCTCCACGGCGGTTCGGAACGCCGCGTCCTCCTGCCAGTCGTCCCGGCGGCGGACGGCTGAGTTTATCACCACCTGGGGGAGCCTCGAGATGCGGGCGGCCAGCTGCGAGAGGGGCTCGCCGGCGGCGCGGACCGATCGAACCAGCTCGATGGCGGTCAGCAGGCCGTCGCCGGTGGTGGCCCGATCACGGAAGATGATGTGGCCGGACTGCTCGCCGCCGAGCACCGCGTCCTCGCGCTCCATGGCCTCGAAGACGTGTCGATCTCCAACCGGCGTCCGAATCATCCGGCCTCCTGCCTGCGTGATGGCGCGCTCCAGCCCGCCGTTGCTCATGACGGTCGTCACCAGCAGGTTGTTGCGGAGCGAGCCGGAGGCGAGGCGCTCGAGCGCGCAGATGCCCATGATGGCGTCCCCGTCGACGAGCTCGCCGTTCTCGTCGACCGCGATGAGCCGATCCGCGTCGCCGTCGAACGCGAGCCCCAGGTCCAGGCCGGCCGCCGCCACCGTCTCGGCAAGGCGCTCGGGATGGGTGGAGCCGCATCCCTCGTTGATGTTCAGGCCGTCCGGCGCGGCGAAGAGGACCGTCACCTCCGCGCCGAGGCCACGGAAGAGCTCAGGCGCGATGACACTGGCCGATCCATTGGCGCAGTCGATCCCGATCCGGAGGCCGTCGAAGGCATCGCGGGCCGCGTCGGCCAGGTGCCGGGCGTAGGCCTCCACCTCGTCGCGCTCGGGCCGCCGCCGCCCGAGGTCGTCGTTCGGGAGCGCCGGAAGGTCCGACGGGTCGTCGATGAGCCCCTCCAGCTCCCGCTCCTCCGCATCGGCGGCCTTGCGCCCGGCAACGACCACCTTCAGCCCGTTGTCCGGCGCGGGGTTGTGGGAGGCCGACACCATGACGCCCGCGGCGAAGTCGTCGCCGGCGCTGGCGTGCACCAGGCAGGGCGTGGTGACGATGCCCAGGTCGACCACGTCGGTGCCGCTGGCCAGGACGCCCGCCGCCAGCGACGCGACCAGCATCTCCCCCGAGCGGCGCGGATCGCGTCCGAGCACCACCGCGCGACCGCGGCCCCCGAAGCGCTCCCCGACCGCGCGGCCCAGTCGGAGGGCCAGCTCCGCGTCGAGGTCGGTGCCGACGGGACCACGGATGCCGTCGGTGCCGAAGCGTCGGCCCATCTAGGGCGCCGGCGTCGGCGTGGGCGCCGGCGTCGCGGGTGCCACCAGGGTGACCGGCACGCTGGTCGGGCTGATGCCGCGAATCTCGAACCCGTCGGGAAGGCCGCTGATCACCGGCTCGACCGAGTGCTGGCCGGGCCCGAGTCCGCTGACGTCGACGATGGCGGCGAGCTCGGTGCCGGACAGCGCGGCCAGCACGTCGCCGGTCGCGCCGATCGTCACGGCCAC
>DATAKU010000065.1:0-3270 GCA_036261425.1 Candidatus Limnocylindria bacterium
CTGGCCGTCGGGTTGCTCGCGGCCCTGTTCGTGTTCACCATCGGCGTCGGCCTGACGCTCACCACCGAGGCGACCTTCGTGCAGACCCTGTTCGAGGCGGTCTCCGCCTTCGGGACGGTCGGCGCCAGCACCGGCATCACGCCCGACCTGACCGACCCGGCGCGCCTGATCACCGCGGTGGCCATGTTCGTCGGACGTCTCGGGCCGCTCACCCTGGTGCTGGCGCTGGCCGCCCGGGCACACCCGGTCGCGTTCCGGCCGGCGGTCGAGCAGGTCCGTATCGGCTAGGCTCACCGATGCACCAACGACAGGAGGCGTGATGGCGGGACAACAGGTGGTCGTGATCGGTCTCGGCCGCTTCGGGTCGGCGGTCGCCCGTGAGCTGGAGCGACTCGGCCACCAGGTGCTCGCCATCGATCGCAGCGAGCAGCGCGTGAACGAGATCGCGCCGGACGTGACCCACGCCCTGCAGCTCGATGCGGCCGAGGAGGACGCGCTGCGTTCCGCCGGGGCCGGCGACTTCCCCACCGCCATCGTGGCCATCAGCAGCGACGCGGAGCCGTCGATCTTCGCCACCATGGTCCTCAAGCGCCTCGGCGTGGACAACGTCATCGCCAAGGCCGGCAGCCAGCTCCACGGGGAGATCCTGGCTCGCGTCGGAGCCGACCGGGTGGTGCTGCCCGAGCGAGAGACCGGGCTACGGCTGGCCCACTCGTTCAACGTCCCCAACGTGATCGACTACCTCGACGTCGCCCCGAGCTTCGGGATCGAGAAGATCCGGCCGCCGAAGTCGTTCATCGGCAAGACCCTCGGCGATCTCGACCTCAAGGGCCGATTGGGACTCACGCCGATCGCGCTCCGGCGCGGAAAGCAGGTCTTCGTGAACCCCACCCGCGAGGAGCGCATCAGCGAGGGCGACGAGCTCATCCTCATCGGCCGCGACGACAAGCTCGACCAGCTGCGCGGCTGACTCCGAACCCCCGGTCAGTTGTCGGGGCTGACCCCGTCGCCGAGCGTGAAGCGGCGAAGCTCCTCGTTGCAGGCCTCGGCCAGGCGGCGCGCCTCGTTGACCAGGAACGAGCTCATCTTCGTGGAGTCGGTCACGAGCAGCGTGTGGCCGCGCTCGTTGCGGTCGAGCACGATCCGATCGTCGCCGTGGAAGCTGATCGACCAGTTGGCCTGGAGCTGGACGAGCTCCGCCAGCACGACCTTCTCGCTGAAGTACCAGTCGAGGAACTCGGCGTTGAGCGCGGCCACCACGTCGCGCAGCTGGAGCGTGGCGTTGCGGCGGACGCGGGAGAGGAAGTGCACGATCCGCAAGGCCGCGAACGGGTCTCCGCTGCGCGCGATCTGGGGCGGCGCGAGGGTCGGGTCCGGCATCCCATCCGGCGCCGACCCGACGAGCGGCGCGGTCGCGGTCTGATCGTTCATCGGGGTCGAGTATCCCCGGCGCGGCCGGACACGGCAAACGGGCCGCCGCCGATCACCGGCGACGGCCCGTGCCACGGGAGGGAGGAGGATCAGCGGGTCCGGCCCGGGGCCAGGGCGCGGATGCCACCCAGGATCGCCACGCCGACCAGGATCAGGCCCGCGAGCAGCGCCGGTGAGGTGCCCGCCGGCTGCGTCATGGCGGTGTCCGGCATGGCCGCACCGGTCGCGTCGACCGCCGCGATCACCTGCACGCCGTCGTCGGCGTCCATGGCGAAGGCGGTGTAGTTCGTGTTCTCCGCCAGCGTGACGTCGAACTGGAGGGCGGCGGCCGTGTCACCGGCAGCGCGGATCTCGAGCGGGTAGTCGCCCGCGTCGAGGGTCAGGTAGCCGCTCGCCTCGGGGTAGGCGAGGCCGGGGACGACCACGTCGCCGTCCTGCACCGCGATGTCGACGTCGGCAGGGGCACTCGGCGAGAGGTGGATGGCGCGGAGCCTGGCCTCGCCGTCGGCGATGGTGCCGTCATCGGTGAAGACCGCGGCGGTGATGTCGGCCAGCAGGCCATGGGCGGCGATGGTGGTCCGGGTGCCCGCCTCGAAGGTCAGGTCGACCGGGCCGATGACCGGGGTGGTGTCGCCGGTCGCCGAGACCGCGATCTCGTAGTCGCCGGCCGGAACGGTCAGGTAGTCGCTGACCGCGGTGAAGGGAACGTCCGTCAGGACGGTCTCGCCGTTGACCCAGACGTCGACGTTTGGCGCGTCGGGCGAGGCATGAACCACGCGGACCATTGCGTCGTGCGAGTCAGCGGCCACCGGGACCGCCATGGCGGCCACGAGGGCCGTGCCGGCAAGAATGCCGACGAGTCGGGAGGCGCTGCGCATCGGTGTGTTGGTCTCCTGGACTGTGGTGTAGAGGGTTTGTCTACCTCTACGGGCCGATGCGCACGCTGGATCACCCGATGCGCAGCCCCTCCGCGCAGGCCGGCTCGGGCGCCAGCAGGAAGACCTCCCCGGCCGGGCCCATGGCGCCGAGGACGAGGACCTCGCTCTTGAAGCCCGCAATGCGTCGCGGCGGGAAGTTCATGACGGCCACGACCTGGCGCCCGACGAGCACCGATGGATCGGGGTAAGTCACCGTGAGCTGGGCCGAGCTCACCCGCTCCCCGAGCTCGGGCCCGAAGTCGATGCGCAACTTGACCGAGGGCTTGCGAGCCTCGGGAAACGGGTCGACGCTCAGCACGCGCCCGACGCGCATGTCGACCTTGAGGAAGTCGTCGAACTCGATCATGGCCGCGCACGATAGCGAAGGAGCCCGGCAGTGGGCCGGGCTCCTTCGCCATTGGAGGGAGGAAGACGGCCTATGGCTTGTTCTTGCCGTGTGCCTTCCCCTGGCCGTTGCCAGCGTTCTCGCGTGCCTGTGCGGCCTTGTCACGCCCCTGCTGGCCCGGGTTTTCCGGTCGGCCTGCGGCCGTGGCGTCCCCGGCGTCGCCGTCGTCATCGCCCTCGGCGTCGGTGATCACCGCGCCGCTCTCCACGACGAGCTCCTCGTCGTCCTCGGCATCGGCGCCGCGCATGATCCAGCCGATGCCAGGATGCAGGCCGTACTCGCCGTCGGGGTCGAGCTCCTTCGCCAGACGACCCCAGCCGGGCGTGTCGGCGAACAGCTCGGCGATCTCCTCGGCGGTCGGGGCACCCTCGACCTCGGCTTCGGCCAGCGCATCGGCCCAGGCAAAGGCGCGGACGGCCCCACCCATGCCGAGCTCGTCGGCCACGGCCGCGAAGTCCTCGTCGGTCGTCTCGACCCCGGCCTCTTCGAGCAGCTCGACGTGGCGCGCCGGATCGG
>DATAKU010000076.1:0-4534 GCA_036261425.1 Candidatus Limnocylindria bacterium
CTGGCCCTGCAGCCAGCCGACGACCACCGCCTCCTGCTCGCGGCGCGCCTTGAGCTTCAGCCACGCCCGGCTGCGCGCACCCGGCTCGTACGGCGAGCGGCGCAGCTTGGCCACGATGCCCTCCAGCTCCTGCTGCCGAGCCGCGGCAAAGAAGGCCTCCCCGTCGGCGACGACGTGGCCGGCGTAGCGGACGAGCGGGTGCTCGCGCAGGCGGCTCCGGAGCAGGCGCTTGCGCTCCTCGAGGGGCACGCCGAGGAGCGACCGTCCATCGAGGTGGAGCAGGTCGAAGGCCTGGTAGACGATCGGTGCCGGCTCGCCGGGCCTGCGGCTCCCCGGCGCGCGTCCGGTCCGGATGCCGGTCCGGTCCTGGAGCAGGCTGAAGCGGGGACGGCCCTGTTCGTCGAGGGCCACCACCTCGCCGTCGATGATCGCCTCGCGCGCGTCGATCCAGGTGGCCGGTCCGGCCAGGTCCGGGAAGTAGCGCGCCGCGTCCTGGCGATTCCGCGTCCAGAGCCGCGCGGCTCGGTCGCGCACCACCGCCTCGACCCGGTACCCGTCCCACTTGACCTCGAACAGCCAGTCGGGGTCGTCGAAGGGATGGTCGGCGAGCGTGGCGCGCATCGGCTCGATGAAGTCCGGCATCGGTGCGTCGCTGGCCGCCGACAGGTCGATCTCCCCCACCGGTCGGGGCGGCGAAGCGGTGAAGCGCGGATTGCGGCCCTCGCGCACCTCGTCGTTGGTGCGGCCGGTCTTCGCGCTCCGCGGATGATCCTCCGCGTCCCAGCCGTCGACCGCTGCGCCGTCCCGCTTGTGGATGAGCAGCCACTGCTCGCGCTCGTCGTCACCGCCGCCGCCGCGCCGCCGGCGGCGACCATCGGTCCGGACGATGACGAACCGGCCGCGGACCTTCTCGCCGTGGAGGACGAACTTGATCTCGCCGTCGCGCAGCGCCTTCGCAGGGTCCGGGGTGTCCGCCTCCGGCTCGAAGATGCCCCAGTCCCAGACGATCACGTCGCCCGCGCCGTAATGGCCGGCCGGGATCACCCCCTCGAAGTCGAGGTACTCGATCGGATGGTCCTCCGTGCGCATGGCGAGTCGCCGCTCGGCCGGGTCCAGGGTCGGACCCTTCGGCACGGCCCAGCTGACGAGGACGCCTTCGATCTCGAGGCGAACGTCGTAGTGGAGTGCGGTGGCCCGGTGACGCTGGATCGTGAATCGGCCGCTGCGCTCGACGACGTCGCTGGGAGCTGGCTCGGGCGTGCCGGCGAAGTCGCGCTTGCGCCGGTACTCGTCGAGTGGCATCGGTCTCGCCGTCAGCCGGGTTGCGGCAGCTCGTCGAGCGTCTCGACGACGATCGCCGCCCCTGCTCCACGGAGCGCCTCGGCATCCACCGCGGCGCCTGCCAGCACGCCGACGGCCACCATGCCCGCCGCCACCGCCGCGCGCATGTCCCACGTCGAGTCGCCGACGTACCAGCAGCGCTCCGGCGCCACGCCAAGCTCCTCGGCCGCCAGCAGCAGGAGGTCCGGCGCCGGCTTGGCGTGCTCGACCCGGCTGCCATCCACGATCCGCGGCCGGTCGTCGAGCTGCAGGGCGTCGACCGAGACGGCCACCTGCTCGGCGCGTGACGAGGTCGCGATTGCCCACGTCACCCCCGCTCGCGACAGCCGCTCGAGGGCTTCCCGGGCCCCGGGCAGCGGCCGTGGAGATCGGTTGCGTTCGTCGAAGAGGTGCCCGGCGCGGTGGTCGATGGCCTCGTCGTCCCCGGGGGTGAGCGGCAGCCCGGCCGCCTCGGCCACGTCGCGGGCCAGGCGACGCCCATCGATGCCGATCAGCGGCGCCAGCTCCTCGGCCGTGACCGAGATCCCGCGCTCCGCGAAGACGGCCTCCCAGGCACCGATGCGGGCCGGCACCGTGTCGACCAGGGTGCCATCCAGGTCGAAGATCACCGCCTCGGGCGCTGGCAGCGACGCGGCGGCGCCCGAAGGCGCGTCCGCGTCGTCCGGCAGCTCCACGACCACCGCCGCGTGGCGAGGGGACCGGTTGTACGCCGCCGCCATCAGCGCGCCGATGATCCCGCCCACCAGGCCGGTGAACGCCGCCACGATCAATGCGGCGGCCGGGATGACGACGTACCAGGTGCTCGACAGCCAGCGGAGGGCGGCGACCTGCTCGCCCAGCGGCAGGAGCGCCCGCGCCACGCCGAGCGTGAACGCCAGGCTGCGCTGCCACTCCAGCGCCGTCCCGGCGAACCAGGCGAGCAAGGCGCCGAGGACGGCACCGATGACCAGGCCGATCGTCGCGCCGACCCAGGCGCCCGCCCGGAACGAGGCGGCGACCGATATGCCGGCCAGGCGACCGCGGACGAGCCTCATCGAGCGCGCCCCAGCGCGCGCCCGCCGCGACGGGTGAGGACGACGAGGGCCAGGCTCATCGTGGCGACCGCGAAACCGAGGCCGTAGGCGAGGTACAGCGCCAGCGTCCAGTCGCCCACCTCCGGTTGCGGCAGGACGCGGGGCCGCTCGAGCTCCGGCTCCAGCGCCTGCTCCGCTCCCCCGCCGGCCGGCGCATCGAACGAGCGCGCGGCGAGCATCCCCGCCGCGCGCAGGCCACCGTCGGGGCGGAAGAGGCCGAAGTCCTCGACCCCGATGCCGGGGAGCTGCGTCGCGAAGTCATGCAGGGTCCACCACGTTGCTGCGCTCACGAACCCGGAGGGGCGATCGGCGCGGTAATGCTCGAGGGCAGCATAGGTGTCCTCGAAGATCGCCCGCTGACGGGCCTCGTCGATGGGCGCGTCGGCCCAGCGCCCGAACTCGAGGGCCAGGATCGGCTTGTCGGGATGGGCCTCGTGCGCCTCGCGCAGCGCGCGGCGCGTGTCCGGCCCGGCGTCGTCGCCGTAGAAGACGCCGTGGTACATCGTGTAGCCGGCGACGTCGAGCGGCTCGTGGGTCGGATCGTCGGGCTGCCACCCGTACGCGGCCTGGCCGGTCAGGCGCGTGCCGTCGATCTCGCGGTCGACCTCGTGGAGCTCGGCCAGGGCATCGGCGCGCTCATCGGTCCCGGTCGACTCGTTGGCGAATCCGTGGAAGAGCACCGCGGGGTGATTCATGTCACGCAGCGCCATCTCGCGGACCATCTGCTGCGGAATCCCGCGTTCCATGGTGCGCTCGAAGATGACCGGCGTGGCGTGGTACAGCGGGATCTCCTCCCACACCGCGAACCCGAGGCGGTCGGCCAGCATCAGCATCGTCGGATCGCCCGGCTGATGGCCGGTGCGAAGGAGATCGGCACCGACGGCGCGTGCCTGGCGCAGTTCTGCAAGGACGTCGCGCGGTGCCTGATAGGGCGTGCCGGACACCAGGGCCCCGGTGGCGTCGAAGCCGAGCGTCTCGGCGTGGATGCCGACGCCGCGGAAGAAGGCGCCCTCCCCGTTGAGCAGCACCCGCGGACGGAGCGGGTCGACCGAGACGTGGCGGATCCCGAACGTCGCCCAATACGTGTCGGACTGGCGCGCCTCGCGGGCGTCGAGGGGCCGGTCGGTCGGCCGCAGCTCGATGCGCAGGACGTAGAGCGCCGGCGTCGCGGGCGTCCACAGGTCGGCGTCCCGGAACGCGATCGAGAAGCTCGCGGCGCGCGCCTCCCCCGGGTCCGGGAAGACGACGTCCTGCTCGGTGGTGATGAACGGCTCCGTGCCGGGCGCCACAAGCGCCCGCGGATCGGGCTCGAGCAGGTTCGCATCGGTGACCTGCGCGGGCAGGATGGAGGCCCGCAGGCTGGCCGTGGCCTCGGCGTCCTCGATCGGGGCGGTCGGGTTGGTCCGGCCGGCGAGCTGGTCGGCCTGCCACAGCACCACGCCGATCTCCAGCGCGTCCAGGTGTGGCCGCACGTCGGCGCGGGCCACGTGCACCGGAGGCGCCGCCTCCAGCCACACCGATCCGGTGATGCCCCCGTAGTTCCACCAGTCCACCAGCGCCCAGGGGACGACGTCCGAGCGCGTGCCGATGGGGATGGCGTGAGCGCGGACGGCCACGGTGTTCTGCTCCCCAGGGCGCAGGACTGGCCCGACGTCGAAGGCGAAGGGCGTCGCGCCGCCCTCGTGATGGCCCAGCCACGCCCCATTCAGCCACACGTCAGCCACGTAGTTGACCGCCCCGAATCGAAGGGTCACCGACTGCCCGGCCCAGTCGGAGGGGACGTCAACGGCGCGCCGATACCATGCGCCTCCCTCGGCGCCATCTGGCGGTGGGTTGAAGGTCCCCGGAACCGCCAGGGTGACCCACGCCCCGTCGTCGTGGTCGGGCAGCTGGCGTCCGCCGGCCTCCGCCTCGATCGCCTCGAGCGTCGCCTCGCGGTCGCTCATGGTGAGCGCCGGGTCGAGGTCCTGTCGCTCCATCCGCCACGGTCCGTCGAGGTCGATGCGCGGCCGCGGCTGCCATCCGAAGCTCGGCACGGGCATGTCCGCCTGGAACGCTACCGGAACGCCATCCACGTCGGTCATCTCCAGCGTCGGCGCCAGCGTCCCGGCGCTGGGCCC
>DATAKU010000079.1:0-29457 GCA_036261425.1 Candidatus Limnocylindria bacterium
GCGATCACGTCGCCGGCTCCACGTCGGTGCCGAGGGCGCGCCGATGACTGATGGCCAGGAGGATGCCGATCATCAGGAAGCTGGCCAGCACGCTCGACCCGCCGTAGCTGACGAACGGCAGGGTGATGCCGGTCAGCGGGATGACCTTCGTATTGCCGGCGATGATGATGAGCGTCTGGAGCCCCAGGCTCGTCGTCAGGCCCACGGCCAGCAGGGCGCCGAAGTCGTCGCGTGCCAGTGCGGCGATGCGCAGGCCGCGGAAGACCAGCATGGCCGCATACGCCAGCAACGCGGTGGCCCCCAGCAGGCCGAGCTCCTCGGCCACCGCGGTGAAGATGAAGTCGGTGTGAACGTACGGGATCGTCAGGCCGCCGGCCAGCGAGACGAGGCCCTGTCCGAGGCCCTCGCCGAAGATGCCGCCCCTGCCCAGCGCATACAGCGCCCGCACCGGCTGGAACCCGGCACCCAGCGGGTCGGCAAACGGGTCGATCCAGACGTTGACGCGGGCCTGCACGTGCCCGAACAGCTGGTACGCCACGAAGAAGCCGACGGCGAACAGGATCAGGCCGATGAGCACGTAGCTGCGGCGGCCGGTGGCCACGAACAGCATGGTCAGGAAGGTCCCGTAGAAGAGGAGCGCGGTGCCGAGGTCGTTGAGCCCGACCACGACCAGCATCACCACCGCGAACAGGGCCAGCATCGGCAGGAAGTACGGGAGGGGCGGGATCGCGAGGAACCCGATGCGCATGCGCGCGCTGGTCAGCAGCGTTCGAGTCTCCGCCAAGTAGCCCGCCAGGAACACGACCAGCACGATCTTCAGCAGCTCGCCGGGCTGGATGCTGATCGGTCCCAGGTCGATCCACAGCCTCGCGCCGTTGACCTCGTACCCGAACAGGAACGTCGCCACCAGCAGCAGGACGCCGATGGCGCCCCACGAATACTTGTAGTGGCGAAGGATGCCGTCATCACGCAGGCCGACGGCGATCGCCACCATGGCGATGGCCCCGACCCCGAACCAGAGCAGCTGGGTCGATGCCATGCCGAGCTCGAACCCGAGCGCCGCGGTCCCCGCCAGCTCCTGCGGCAGCCGATTGAGCATGACGATGCCGATGGCGCCCATCGCAGCCACCGCCGGCAGCAGCACCTGGTCGCTCCGATGGCGCAGCGCAACCAGGGCCAGGTGAGCGCCGAGGATGACGGCCACGAAGCCGATGGCCACCTCCATCGGGCCGGGCTCGAGCACGCCCGTTCGCGCCACGTGGGTGATGAAGAACCCGAGCGGCACGAGCACCAGGATCGGCACGAGCAGGCGCAGCTCCGTGCCTCGCCAGGTGAGACGCATCAGGCCTCGGTCACCGGTCGAGCCGCATGCGCACCCGACCGACGGTGATCTCGTCGCCGAAGCTCAGGGCGACGGGTCGCTCGATGCGGTGGCCGTTCACGTACGTTCCGTTGGTGCTGCCCTGGTCCTCGATGAACCAGCTGCGGCCGCGGAAGGTGAGCATCGCGTGGTTGGTACTGACGAAATCGTCCTCCACGTAGATCGTGTTGTTCACGTTCCGCCCGATCGAGTTGATCGGCCCCAGCGCGATGGTCGAGCCGGCCGCCGGCTCGTCCTCCGGCGACTCGAGGACGCTGAGCCGGCCGATGCCCGAGCGCGACGCGAGCTGCGCCTGCTCCGCGCTGCGCAGGTCCCGCAGCAGCGCACCGGCGAAGCGAGCCAGGATGAAGAAGAGCAGCGCGGTGAAGCCGAGCTGCAGCACCAGCAACAGCAGGCGCAGGATGTCGCCGGTCATCGGACCTGGAACTCGATCCGGGTATCGCCGATGTCGATGACGTCCCCCGGCCCGAGCGCGATCTGGCTCACCGGCTGACCGTTGACGGTGGAGCCGTTGCGGCTGCCGAGGTCCGTGAAGCTGTATGCCCCGTGCTGGAGCTTCAGCTGGCAGTGGTGCCGGCTCACCATCGGGTCGTCGACGATGACGTCGTTGTCGCTTGCGCGACCGATGCCGATGACGTGACCGCCGAGGTCGAACTGGACCGGTCGGCTGCCCCGCGTGCTCACCAGCAGATAGGCACGCCGCGCCGAGTCGGGCGCTCCCTCCGCCGCCGGCCGCGAGAAGACCATCGTGTCGGAGCTGCGGGGCATGGGCGTCGCCTCGAGGTGGCGGTCGCCGCGCTCGTCGACCACGTTGGCCGCCACGCGGATCTCGCCGCGTCGAGTCTCCTCGTCGGAGAGGATCCGCACCCGGGGCCGGGCGACCAGGGTGTAGCGCTCGTGCCGGGCTCGCGCCAGGACACCGTGGGCCAGGTCGTCCTCGAGCGAGGTGCGATACGAGGCGAACGCGGCGTAGTCGGCGGGATGCAGGTGCAGGTCGTACTGGTTCGGCACGATGACGCCGACGTCGCCGTAGGTCTTGTTGGTGTCCATCGCCCGCTCGATCCGCTTGGCAAGGCTCACCGGCTGGATCGAAGCGCCAAGCCGGCCAGCCGGAGCCTCGAGAAAGCGCTCGAGAAACGACTCGACGCGTGAGAGGATCCCCATCGCGGCCGATCCTAGCATGCGGGGTACGAACGGCCCGTCGGCCCCCACCGATGCGCCCATAGGGGCCCGCTGGACCCCGTGGCTATACTTCGGGACCCGACTCCGGGCTGCCGGGAGGAACGAGACCGCCGTTGGCCGAGACGCTCACCGAATCATTCTGCGAACGCTGCGGGACGCGCTACGAGTTCAAGGCGCCGACCCGCCTGAACCCCCTGCGCAAGACGCGGGGGCTGTTCGGCGGGCTGAAGAACTACCTCACCAGCCAGGACGACCTCGGCGACGCCATCGGAGATGCGATGCGCTCGGAGGAGGACGCGCTGGCCGCCGCGCAGCTCGAAGCCTTCCACGAGTCGTTCAACTTCTGCATCGAGTGCCGGCAGTACACCTGCCTGAACTGCTGGAACGACGAAGCGGGACGCTGCCGCACCTGCGCCCCGGTCGCGGGGACCGACGACCTGGCCGAGCGCCTTGCCGCGGCCGCCGCCGGCGCGACGCCCGTCGAGGCGATCGCGACCCAGCCGGACCTCGCGGCGCTCGAGGCCGCCGACCTGCAGCGCCGGCTCGGCCTCGAGGCCTGGCCGACCTCCGACCTGCCCGAACCGGCCGTCGCCGATGCCCGCGCCCAGGTCGCGTGGCCGGAGGTCGACGTCACCACCTCACCGTATGCCAGCACCGATCGCACACCGTCCCCGACCGAGTTCGAGCGACCGCTGGCCGAACCGGCGGCGGAGCCGACTCCGGAACACGAGCTGGAGCCCGTGACGGCCGAGGCCGCGCCGGAGCCCGAGCTCGAGCCAGAGCCGATGGTGGCCGAGGCCGAGCCCGAGCCGGAGCCCGTGCTGGTGGAGGCCATGGAACCGGAGCCCGAGCAGACCGCCGAGGCCGCGCCAGAGCCCGAGCCCGTGCTGGCGGAGGCGATGGAACCGGAGCCCGAACCGGTTCTGGCCTGGGAGCCGGTCGCCCTCGAAGCCGAGGAGGAGGCCACCGTGGCCGAGCCGCCTCGGCTGCTCCACGTCGTCGCGTGGGACGAGGATGCGGCGCTCGAGCTCACCCAGCCCGAGCCGATCAAGGCCGAGGCCGAGCCCGAGCCGATCGAGGCCGATGCCGAGCCCGAGCCGATGGTGGCCGAGGCCGAGCCTGAGCCGGAGCCGATCGTCGCCGAGGTTGTCGAAAACGAGCCTGCAGCGGCTGCCGTCGAGCCCCCGCCCACCGCCGGGGCAGACGCCTCGGTCGCGCCACGGCCACCGCGCATCGCGCCGATCAGCGAGACGATCCTGCGCTTCCCGTCGGAGCGGACCGCTCCAAGCGCGCCATCCACCCAACCGGAGCCGACGCCCCTCGCGGCCGAGGACGAGTCGCCCGACGTCGCCGCGCGACGCGCTCAGCTCGACCTGTTGGGCCTGGGCGATCCCGGCGAGGGTCCCGTCACGCCGCAGCGGCCGGCGGTGCTTCCCTATCGCTCTCGCGGAGCCGCGGCGCCGGTGCAGGGGACCGGGTTCTGGGAGGCCTCGGCTCGCGAGGTGGCCAGCGCTCCCGCCAACATCGGCGTCCAGAGCTGCGGGGAGTGCGGTCTGTCGCTGTCGGCCAACGCGCGATTCTGCCGCCGCTGCGGCACCCGACAGGCGCGATCGGCCTAGCGACCGGCGCGCGCGCCGCCTCCGGATGGACGTGTCGGAGCCGTGCTCAACTGCTCGAGGACGACTCCGAGGGCTTCGACGCCTTCGACGGGCTCGGCGTCTCGCCGGAGGTCGAGGCCGCCCCGGGCTTGTCACCCGTGCTGGTCGAGCTCGACCGCGAGCTCGACGACGACCCGTTCCGGGAATCGGTGCTGTAGAAGCCCGGGCCCTTGAAGATGATGCCGGTGGGATACAGCACCCGGCGCAGCTCGCCACCACAGCGCTCGCAGATGGAGGGACCATCCTCGAGCATCGAGTGGATCACTTCGGTGATCGTGCCGCAGCTGCGGCACTGGTAGTCATACGTCGGCACGGCGCCGGAATGATGGCAGCGCACGCGCCATCGCGCAACGGAGCGCGAGCGACGGCGGGTGCCCGCCGGCGACCGGCGTGAGCGTCAGGCCTGGGAGGTTCGGACGCCCAGCCGCGCCCACCACGGACGGGTCGAGGCCGTCGCGGCCATGGTCGCGATGCGTGGCTCGCTGACCAGCCGGGCGACGCGGTGGAGGTCGTCGGAGATCCGCTCGCGCGGGTACTTCGTGATGATCGGCTTGCCCTCGTTCGAGGCGATGACGGCCTTCGGGCCGTTGCTCACGATCGTCGCGGCCACGGGAAGCCCGAGCGACTCGCCGATGTCCTGCAGTCGGATCCCATGGTTCGCGCGGTTCACGATCACCCGCACCACGCTGGCCAGTCCCAGCTCGCGGGCCAGCTCCAGGAACTGGGCGCTGTTGCGCAGCGCGCCGACCTCCGGGGTCACGACCAGGAAGATCTCGGCCGCCACGGCGAGCATGGCCATCGTCCGATCGTCGTAGCCGGGGTGGTTGTCGACGATCACGTACGAGTGGTGGTTGCGTGCCCAGCGCAGGGCCGCCAGGAGAAGGTCGACGCTGACGCGCTCCGACTGCGCCGGGTCGTTGCCCCACGTCAGCACCCGGACGCCGCTGTCGGGGTGGACGCAGGTCAGCTGGTCGAAGGCCGCATCGGTCCATTCCTCCACCGGGCTGTCGGCCAGGTCGGCCAGGCCCATCCGGTAGGGCACATCCAGGACGGAGGTGACGTTGCCGACGCCGACGTCGGCGTCGAAGAGCAGGACCTCGGAGCGGGTCTGCTGGCGCAGAGCGACGGCCATGTTCACCGCCACCGTGGTCTTGCCCACGCCGCCCTTGGGCGCGAAGACGCTGATCACGTGTCCCTCGCCGGCGATCGGCGCGGCGTTCAGCTCGTCGCCCCCGGCCCACTGGCCCGACTCCGCCGGCAGGCTGCGACCCGACCGAATGAGCAGCGCCTGGAGCCGATAGACGAGCGCGTCGGGCGGCAGGGGCTTGAGCGCCACCTCGTCGGACGAACCCCCGACGCCGGAGGGCAGCTCGGTCCGCTCGCCGACGAGCAGCAGGGTCGGATGGCTGCCGGCGCCGGCCAGCGCCGCGTACGCGGACGTCACCGAGTCGGCGTCGAGGTCGCAGTCGAGGACCGCCAGGTCCGGCGTGCGGGCCGGATCGGTGCCGGCCAGAACCGGGTCGAATCCGGCGCGCTCGAGCGCCTGGGCGTAGGTTGCGGCGTCGCCGTCGACGGCGAGCAGGACGGTGGGTCGCTCCATTGCCCTTCCCTTGCGGTGGAGTGGTTCGGTGCGGTGACGGACCGCTCCGAGTCTCCGCGCCACCAGGGCGCCGGGCAATGGGACTCGGGCCGGCTAGGGCCCACCCCGAAAGTACCGGTCGCCTAGGAGCGCACCATCCGCATGCCGCACTTCGGGCAGTAGAAGGCGCCGGCGTTGCCGGCCTCGAACCCGCAGTGCGCGCAGGTGAGCCCCGATCCCCCACCGATGGTTGGCAGCCGCGCCGACTCGGCCTCGCCCAGGCTGTAGCCGGAGGCGAGGACCTGCTGGTACAGCGAGCTCAGGATCTTCTGACCGATGCGCTCCGTGTCGCCCCGCAGCCCCTTACCGCCCCAACCGACCACCGACCGGACGATGAGCTCGCCGGACAGCTCGTCCCAGTGCGACGCGAGGCCCCCGACGATGGCGTTGTACTCGGGATAGCCACTCGTATCGGTCTCGCCATGCAGCAGGCCGCAGAAGAAGGTGTCCACGGTCATGTCGAGCGCATCGGTCATCTCCAGCACGTAGAGGCCGTGGCGCCCGATGGGGCTCACGTCCCGCCGCGCCAGGACCCACTGCTGGACCTCGTTGAAGCGCTCGATGGCCGGCGACGCATCGGAGTACTCGAGCGGCAGGGGCGCGATCACCTCGACCGGCGTCTGGCTGAGCGGCTCCACGATCGAGGGGATGGCCGAGGCCACGCTCTGGTCGGCGCGCAGCCGCAGGCCGTCGCTGCTGCGCGCGACGAAGGAGATGCGCAGCGAGTACTCCTGCGCCTTCACCTCCTCGTACATCGGGGTCGGTGGCGGAGGCGGCGCCTCCTGCTTCTTGCGCCTCAGGAACGACATGGGACTTGGACGACCCCTGCGGGTTTGACAGCGGCGCCGATTCTAGCAGCGACCCGGTGCCCGGTCGCCATGGCCCGATCGGGGGATGCCCGCGCGGCCGGCCGCCCCGGATCGGACCCTAGCCGGCATGGGCGAGCTGGCGTCGCTCCTCCTCGAGGGCCGCCAGCCGATCCCGCTCCCGCTCGACGACGGTCGCGGGCGCCTTCTCCGCGAACGACGCGTTGGCGAGCAGGTCCCGGACTCGGGAGATGTTCCGGTCCAGCTCCTCGATCTGCGCCCGGCGCCGCTCGGCCGCCGCCTCGCGCGCCGCGGCGTCGACACCCAGCCACGCCGCTCCCAGCGGGCTGGTGGCGATGAGCTCGGGCCGCTGGGCGTCCGGCCGCAGCTCGATGGGGCGGACGCGAGCCAGGGCCTCGACGTAGGCGCGGCCGGCCTCGAGCGCGGCTGCGGACTCCACGCTCGTCGCGGCCACCACCAGTGGCAGCCAGGCCGCGGCCGGCGCCGCCGCCTCGGTCCTGAGGTTCCGCACGCCGCGGACGAGCGCGGCCAGGTCCTCGAACGCCCGCTCGGCCGCCCGATCGCGCTCGCCTGCCGTCGGCCACGGAGCGCGGATGAGCAGCGGCTCGTCGCCGGTCGCCGCGGGCGCCTCTTCGCGGAGCACCTGCCAGATCTCCTCGGTCACGAACGGCATGAGCGGATGCAGCAGTCTCAGCAGGGTGGCCAGCGCGCGGGCCGCGCCGTCCCAGGTGGCCGCCCGCTCCGCGTCCGTCGCCCCGTCGCGCCGGAGGTCGACCTTGGCCATCTCCAGGAACCAGTCGCAGTAGTCGCTCCAGGCCACGTCGTAGACGGTCGCCGCGTATCCGCCGAGGTCCAGCGCATCCAGCTGGCGGGTGGCGCGCTGGACGGCCTCCGCCAGCGCCGATTCGATCCAGCGCACGGCCAGCGACGGCTCGTCCCGATCGCCCGCCCCGCGGGCTCCGGCGCCAGCCGGCCGGCTGCCGAGGACGAACCGGGCAGCATTCCAGAGCTTGTTCGTGAAGTTGCGGCCGCCGTCGAGCTTCGCGCGCGTCAGGCGCGCGTCGCTGCCCGGTGCAGAGCCGGAGACGAGGGCGAAGCGAAGGCCATCCGCGCCGATCTCGTCCACCATGCCGAGCGGGTCGACGGTGTTGCCCTTCGTCTTGCTCATCTTCGCGCCGCCCTCGGCGCGGATCATCCCGTGCAGGTAGACGGTGTGGAACGGCTCGGCATCGGTGCAGAAGAGCCCGAGCATCATCATTCGGGCGACCCAGAAGAACAGGATGTCGTAGCCGGTCTCCATGACACTGGTCGGGTAGAAGCGCCGATAGTCCGGCGTCTCGTCCGGCCAGCCGAGTGTGCTGAAGGGCCACAGGCCGGAGCTGAACCAGGTGTCGAAGATGTCGGTCTCCTGGCGCAGTTCCGCGGCCGGACGGCCGCACTCGGCGCAGGCGTCGGGACCGTCCTCGGCGTCGGAGACGGTGATGTGATCGTCCGGGCAGTACCAGGCCGGGATGCGGTGGCCCCACCACAGCTGGCGGCCGACGGCCCAGTCGTGGATGTTCTCCATCCAATGGGCGTACACCTTCTCGAAGTGCGCCGGCAGGATCCGGGTCCGGCCCTCCCGCACCGATGCCAGGGCGCGCTCTGCGAGCGGCTTGACGTGGACGAACCACTGGACCGATAGCCGCGGCTCGACCACGGTCCCGCACCGGTCGCAGTGTCCGACCACCATCTGGTGCGGCTTCTCGTCCTCAAGGTCGCCAGAGGCCGCCAGGCGGGCGAGGATCTCCTTGCGGGCCGCGTAGCGGTCCAGCCCGACGAACTCACCGCCGGCCTCGTTGATGCGCGCCTGCTCGTCCAGGATCGTGATGGCCGGCAGGCCGTGCCGCTTCGCCAGCTCGTAGTCGTCGGCGTCGTGGGCCGGCGTGATCTTCACCGCGCCGGTGCCGAAGCCGCGATCGACGTGCTCATCGGCCAGGATGGGGAGCCGGCGGCCGAGGAACGGCAGGATGGCGTGGCGGCCGACGAGGTCCCGATAGCGGTCGTCCTCGGGATGGACGGCGACCGCGGTGTCGCCCAGGAGCGTCTCCGGCCGCGTGGTGGCGACGCTGACCCAGCGCTCAGGATCGGGCGTGCCGTCCTCGCGCTCGAGGTGGTAGCGGATCGTCCACAGCGTGCCGGCCTCGTCGCGGTGGATATTCTCCAGGTCGCTGATGGTCGTCAGGCAGCGCGGGCACCAGTTGACGAGGGCCTCGCCGCGATAGACGAGCCCCGCGTCCCACAGGCGCTTGAAGGCGACGCGCACCGCGCGGGCGCTGCCGGCGTCCATGGTGAACCGCTCGCGCTCCCAATCGGCGCTGGCGCCCAGCCGCCGGTGCTGCTCACCGATGACGCTGCGCGTCTCGCCCATGAACTGCCACATCCGCTCGAGGTACTTCTCCCGACCGAGCGAGGCGCGGCTCTCCCCCTCCTCGGCCAGGATCCGGTCGAGCACGAACTGCGCGGCGATGCTGGCGTGATCCACGCCGGGCAGCCACAGCGTGTCGTCGCCGCGCATGCGGTGGTACCGAATGAGGACGTCCTCCACCGTGGCGGTCAGCGCGTGGCCGATGTGCAGCGCGCCGGTGATGTTCGGCGGCGGCTGGATGATGACGAACGGCTCCGCCCCGGCCGGCGGCTGGTCCGAGGGACGGAAGGCGCCGGCCGCCATCCAGCGCTCGTAGATCGCCGGCTCGACCACGGCGGCGTCGTAGCGTCGGCTCAGCTCGCGTCGCGCCGTCGTCATCGGTCCGTCACCTCTGTGTTGCGCCAAACAAAACGCCCGCTCGTCGAAGGACGAACGGGCCGTGGTACCACCTTCGTTCGCGACCGCCGTGCCATGGCTGGCTCGTGGCGATCGCCTCGCTTCCGCGCTATCGGGCGGACCCGGCCGGCTCGCGTGCGACCTTCCCCCTCTCGTGTCCGGTCGGGCTCTCAGCCGATGGCCCGGCCTCTCTGCAGGCCGATGGAGGGGTACTCCTCACGGTCAGCGCCGTGCAGGGCAGTCTAGCATCGGCCGGCTCCCCGATCCAGAGGCGGAGTCCGCCAGCCGCCCTTGGTCAGCGCGTGCGGTCGAGCGTCACCGCCAGCACGCCATCGGCCTTCGGCTCGACGGTGGCGTTCTCGCCCTCGAGGCCGCGAATGGCTGCGGCGACGTCGAACTCCGGGCGATGCGTGGCACGGAACACGAACTCGCCGGTCTGGCCCAGGCTGAGAGCCACGCCGTCGATGCCGTCCACGCCGGCCAGCGTCTGGCGGAAGCCGGTAATGGCTCCGAAGCTGCCCAGCCCCTTGACGATGACGTCAGTGGTGACCGGCTCCGGCCGTGGGGCGTCCGCCGCACTGGTGGCGGCGGGCTCGGCGTGGACGCCGTTGCCCTGGATGTTGAGGACCGGCTCCTCGTCGGGGTGGATGGCCACCGACGCGGGGACGGTCTCCATCTCCGCCGCGGGCGGCTCAGGGGCCGCCGCCGGTCGAGGTGCCGGCTGGCTGGCGGCTTCCGTCTCCGGCGCCGCTGCGGGCGGCTGGGTGGAGGCCGGCGCCTCAACGGCCGTCGCCGGTGTGGGGTCGGCGGGACGCGAGGCCGGCATCGCCGAGAGGCTCACCTCGAGCGACGGCGGCGCCGGAACGCGCTTCGCGGCATCGGCGAAGGCCGCGGGGTCGGCGATCTCGGCCAGTCGCGCGTGATATGCCTCCAGCTCGCGCTCGTAGGCGGCGACGCGCTCCCGAACCAGCCGGGCCGCCTCGTCGGAGCGGCCGGCCTCCCCCGCGAGCTGCTCCTCGAGCTGCGTGCGGCGCGTGGCCACGCGGCGCTCCGCCTCGGCGCGGATGCGCTGCGTCTCCGCGGCCACCCATTCGTCGACCGCGGCGATGTCGGCCTCCGCGCGCTCATGGAGATCGGCGCGACGGCGCTCGGCCTCCTCCTGCAGGTGATGGACCTGCTCGTCCGCGCGAGCGTGGATGTCGGCCAGCGTCGTGTCGCGCGCCTCTTCGGCAACCCGCCGCATCGCCTCGACCAGGTCGCGCATGAAGTTCGGTGAACCGGAGGCGGGCTCGGCGACCGGGGCGGCCGGCGCCTGGGACGGCGGGACGGCGGCGGCGGACGCCTCCGCCGAATCGGATGCGGCGGGCGCCGGCTCGGCGGCTGGGTGTTCCGGTGGCGCGGCGGTCAGGGCCGTCTCGCCGGTCTGGTCCGCGGACGGCTGATCGGAGGCGGATCCGGCACCCTCGGCCATTGGCCGGTGGCTGCCGTCCGCTTCCGCATCCAGGTCGGACGACCACGGCAGCCGAAAGCCCGGTCGACGGTTGGCGGTCATCGGTGCTGGTGCTCCTCTTCGTCCTCAGCGCCACGCGGGGTGGTGCGCCGAGTCCACATCCTAGCGTCCCAAGGCCGGCGGCCCGCAGACACCTGAAGTACCACGACCACCGGGACCCGGGTACCCCGGCGCCGATTGCTACCATGCCGGCCATGCTCGACCAGCTCGTCCTGCCGCCACCCGTCTGGGTCGGTCTGCGGATCGCGGTCATCGCGCTGGCCGCCGGCGCCGCCTTCGTCCTGCTGCGGACGGTGGTCCGGCTGGGGGTGCGTCAGCTGGTCGAGCGGCGGGACGCTTCTGGCGCGGACGTGCTGCCGGCCGTCGAGCTCGAGCGGCGGGTCAACACCATCGGCCGCCTGATCGTCCGCATCCTGGGTGGGGTGATCGTGGTCATCGCCTCGCTGATGGTGCTCGATCTGTTCGGCATGAACATCGGTCCGGCGGTGGCCGGGCTCGGTGTGGTGGGGATCGCCGTGGGGTTCGGGGCGCAGACGCTCATCAAGGACTGGCTGGCCGGGATCTTCATCGTGCTGGAGAACCAGTACAGCCAGGGCGACATCGTGCGCATCGCCGGCGTCGACGGGGTCGTCGAGGACTTCAGCCTGCGACGCACCTCCCTTCGCGACCTGGACGGGACGGTTCACACCGTGCCGAACGGGCAGATCACGGTCGCGTCGAACATGACGCGCCTGTGGGCCCGGGTGAACCTGGACATCGGCGTCGCCTACGACACCGATATCGACCGTGCCACGGAGATCATCGATCGCGTCGGCGAGGACCTGCAGACCGATTCCGACTGGGGCTCGCGGATGCTGGAGGCGCCGAAGGTCGTCCGCGTCGACGCGCTGGCCGACTCCGCGGTGACGCTGAAGGTGCTCGGGCAGGTCCGTGCGGCGGAGCAGTGGGCTGTCGGCGGGGAGCTCCGGAAGCGCATCCTCGCAGCGTTCACGCGGGCCGGGATCGAGATTCCGTTCCCGCACCGCGTCGTGGTGAGCCGCGGAGGCGCGGGTGGCTCGGACTCCGGCGCGCCGGCGGGGACCGGAGCGGCGCCGGCCGAGGCTCCCGCGGAGGAGTGAGGGTTCCCCGAATGGGGTCCCTTCGGTGAATCGGCGGTTCGTCGGAAGGGGCGTGTGGGGCTAGGCGCCTTCGATTCATCGGTAGGCGGGGCGCCTCCAGGGGCTCGTCGAGCGCGCTCAGGCGCTGAGCCCGTGCGTGAATCGCGGGTGCGACGCCTGCGCGGGCCAGAAGCCCGACCGTCAGGCGGTCTCTTCCTCCGGCTCCTCGGAGCGGCTCGAGCGACCGCGGCCGCGGCGACGGGGCTCGGCGTCATCGGTCTCGGTGACCCGCATGGGGGGCTGGCCGTGCTCGATCGTCTCGGCGGTGATGACGACCTTCTTCACATCGGTCCGCTCAGGGATGTCGTACATGACGTCGAGCAGCGCCTCCTCGACGATCGTGCGCAGCGCGCGCGCGCCGGTCTTGCGGTCGATGGCCAGCTTGGCGGTGGCCTCGAGCGCATCGGGCGTGAAGACAAGCTCCACCTTGTCGAGCGACAGGAACTTCGTGAACTGGCGGGTGACCGCGTTCTTCGGCTCGGTGAGAACCTTCACGAGATCCTCGCGCGCCAGGGCGGCCAGGCTGACGACGACCGGCAGCCGGCCGACGAACTCCGGGATGAGCCCGTACTTCAGCAGGTCCTCCGGCATCAGCTTGTCGAACAGCGCCTGGCGCCGCTCGTCCTTCGTCTGGCGCGCCGCAGCGGACCCGAAGCCGATGCTCCGCTTGCCGACCCGCTCCTCGATGATCTTCTCGAGGCCCTCGAACGCCCCACCGCAGATGAACAGGATGTTCGTCGTGTCGATCTGGATGAAGTCCTGGTGCGGATGCTTGCGGCCGCCCTGCGGGGGCACGTTGGCGACCGTGCCCTCCAGGATCTTCAGCAGCGCCTGCTGGACGCCCTCGCCCGAGACGTCGCGGGTGATGGACGGGTTATCGGTCTTGCGGGCGATCTTGTCGATCTCGTCGATGTAGATGATCCCGCGCTGCGCGCGCTGGACGTCGAAGTCGGCGGCCTGGATGAGGCGCAGCAGGATGTTCTCCACGTCCTCGCCGACGTAGCCGGCCTCCGTCAGGCTCGTCGCATCGGCGATGCAGAACGGCACGTCGAGGACCTTGGCCAGCGTCTGGGCCAGGAGCGTCTTGCCGCTGCCGGTGGGTCCGACGAGGAGGACGTTGGACTTACCGAGCTCGACGTCGTCGACGGTCTGGCCCGCGTTCACACGCTTGTAGTGGTTGTAGACCGCCACGGAGAGGACCTTCTTCGCCTGCTCCTGGCTGATGACGTACGCGTCGAGCTGGTCCTTGATCTTGCGAGGGCTGGGGAGCGGGGTCTGCTGCGCCTTCCCGTTCGTGCGGGGGGCGTCGAGCATCTCCTCCTCGATGATCTCCTGGCAGAGGTTGATGCACTCGTCGCAGATGTAGACGCCCTGGCCCGCGATGAGCTTGCGGACCTGCTCCTGGCTCTTGCCGCAGAAGCTGCAGCGGTACGGGACCTTCGACTTCGTGGTCATCGCGATCTAGGGTAGCACGGGCACGGAGCGCGGCCCCCATCCCCCATTGGTCGTAGGATGCGGCGATGCCCGCACCGATGCCGCCGCTGCGCTTCGCGCGCGTCGACTCGCCGATCGGTCCACGGCTGGTCGCCGAAACGGACCGCGGGGTAACCGCGGTGGCCTCTGCGGATGAGCTGGCGGGATTCCTGGCGGAGCTGCGACGGCGGTTCTCAGGGGTGGAGCCCGAGCCGGCCGACCTGGACGGGCGGTGGCTGGTCGAGGCGCTGGGCGGCGGCGCGCTTCCAGCGGTCGACCTGCATGGCCTGACCGCGTTCGACGCCCGCGTCTACCGGGCCGTGCGCACGATCCCGCCCGGCGAGACGATGACGTACGGCGAGCTGGCGGCGCTCGTCGGGTCACCGGGGGCGGCGCGGGCGGTCGGCGGCGCGATGGCGCGCTGCCCGCTGTTCCCCGCCGTGCCCTGCCACCGGGTCGTGCGCGCATCGGACGGCTGGTCCGGGTGGGGCGGCGACCATCGGCTCAAGCGCCGTCTTCTGGAGGCGGAGGCAGGCCGTGCGCGCGGCCGCGAAAGCTGACTGTTCGCCACGCGGCAGGCGCGACTCGAAGATTGTCCCCGTCTCGGGACGTTATGCGCGAGGAGCGGTGCCGCCGTTCGTCAGCTGAGCACGGATCGGTGCCGGCGGACAAGCCAACCGTCGCTAACGTCCCGCATGGGCAGCACATTTCAAGTTGCGGACCCGCTACTCGCAAGCTGCCCCTGGGTGAGTGCAGCCTTCGAGACGCGCGCGACTACTTGCCGGCCTTGTCGGCCTCGGCGGCCTCCTCCGCGGTCGGCATCTCGCCGCCGGCCTTCTGGGCCAGGCTGATCAGCGACTCGGTGTTGCCGGTGAAGACCTCATCGATGAGGCCGTACTCCTTGGCCTCGTCGGCGCTCATGAACTTGTCGCGCTCGCTGTCGCGCTTCACCTTCTCGAAGTCCTGCCCGGTGTGGTCGGCCAGGATCTGCATGAGCCGATCGGTGAGATGCATCATCTCGCGCATCTGGATCTCGACGTCCGGGGTGTTGCCGCGGAAGCCGCCGGAGCCCTGATGGATCATGATTCGGCTGTTCGGCAGCGCGTAGCGCTTCCCCTTCGCCCCGGCCGCCAGCAGCACCGCCCCCATCGACGCGGCCTGGCCGATGCAGATCGTGCTCACGGGCGCGCGGAGGTACTGCATCGTGTCGTAGATCGCCATCCCGCTCGTCACCACGCCCCCGGGCGAATTGATGTAGAGCTGGATGTCCTTTTCGGGGTCCTCGGACTCGAGGAAGAGGAGCTGGGCGATGATGAGGTTGGCGACGTTGTCCTCGATCGCATCACCCAGGAAGATGATGCGGTCCTTGAGGAGCCGCGAGTAGATGTCGAACGCGCGCTCCCCGCGAGCGCTCGACTCGATGACCATGGGGACGAGCATCGGTCAGTCCTGCTCCTCGGCCGTTGCGGCCGGCTCGGTATCGGTGCCTTCGGTGGTCTCGGTGTTCTCGGTGTTCTCGGTCTCGGTGGGCTCGGCTTCGGCGGCCGCTCCCTCCGGGGACGCCTCGGACGCGGACGCATCGGTCCCGAGCGCCCGGTCCATGAGCGTGTCGACCAGTTTACGGTTGCGCAGCGTCATCCGCAGGTAGCTCCGCCCGCGGCGCGAGGTCAGGTACTCGGTCAGCTTGGGGTCGTTGTCGTACATGGCCAGCTGCTGCGCGATCTCGGCGTCCACCTCGGTGTCGGTGGCGTCGACGCCCTCCTTCTCGGCGATGGCCGACAGCACCAGCAGGGTCTTCACCCGGCGACTGGCGGGCTCCCGGAGCTCGGTGGCGAGCTCCTCGGGCGTCTGCTTGGCCAGGGCCAGGTACTGCTCCATGCCGATGCGCTGCTGGGCCAGGCGGGTGCGCAGCTCATCGCGCATGATCTCGATCTCGTTCGCGACCATGACCTCGGGCAGCTCGACGGTGGCGTTGCTCACGGCGAAGTCGATGATCCGGTCGCCGAACTGGTGGCGCGACTCCGCGTCGGCACGCTTGGTCATGGCGTCACGGATCTCGGCGCGCAGCTCGTCGACGGTCTGCACGTCGCCGACGCTCCTGGCGAAGTCGTCGGTCACTTCGGGAAGGAGCTTCTCGCGCAGGTCGAGCAGCTCGACCTCGAAGTGCGCCTCCTTGCCGCGAAGGTCCTCGACGCGGTAGTCGTCCGGGAAGGTGATGTCGAAGCCCTTCGTCGCGCCGATCTCCATCCCGACGAGGTGCTCCTCCCAGCCGGGGATCATCCGGTTCTCGCCGATGACGACCGGCAGCTGGTCCGCGCTGCCGCCCTCGAACGGCTCGCCGCCGACGGTGCCCACGAACTTCACGCTGGCGATGTCCCCCTCCCGCGCCGCCCGGCCGTCGACGGGGCGCAGCGTTGCCTGCTGCTCACGGAGCTCCGCGATGACCTGCTCCACCTGCTCGTCGGTGACCTCGGGCACCTCCAGCGTGAACGGGTAATCGGTGTACGCGCCCAGCTGCACGTCTGGACGGACCGGGACCGTGGCGGTGAACGTGATCGCCTGGCCCTCGGTCAGGTTGGCGGGGTCGATGTCGACGTCGGGCTGGTCGATGGGGATGACGTCGGTCTGGTTCAGGGCGGCCTCGTATGAGTCGCTCACCAGGTGGTCGATGACCTCGGCCAGGACCGAGCCGCGCCCGACGAACCGATCGATCACGGCACGCGGCGCCTTCCCCGGCCGGAAGCCGGGCACGCGAGTCCGCTCCGCCACGTGGCGGTAGGCGGTGGCGAAGTGCTTGTCGACCTCGGCGGGTGGGACCTCGATCTCGAGGACCATCTTCGAACCCGGTTCGGGTCGCGTCGATACGTTGACCAAGTCAGCTCCCGTTGCTGTCGTAATGGCGCGGACGAAGGTGGTGGGCGAGGCGAGATTCGAACTCGCACGTCTTGCGACACCGGCTCCTAAGGCCGGCGCGTCTGCCGTTCCGCCACTCGCCCGAATCGGTTGTGCTGGCGGTTCGGCGCTGAGTCTACCAATGGACCGACGCGACCGCCTTCGGCCACGCTCATCAGCACGCCGAGCGTGCATTCGGTCCGGTCGCCTGATCCGGTGCACTCGCGCGGTGGCAGATCGTCAGTCCAGGAGACGCGCTGGCCACTGCCGGCCACATCCGGTCAGGTGAGCGGACGGCTCGCACTCCTGGTGTGCACCGGGCGCAAGGTGAAGCCGCGGCCTCCCCGGGCTATGGTGCCGCCATGGACGTCGCACCCGACGGCAGCCCCGTCGCCTTCTACACGCGGCTGCCGGCCACCGGTGAGCCTGAGCTGATCCATGGCCTCGTCCCGCCGAGTGCGAGCATCCTCGACCTCGGATGCGGGCCGGGACGGATCGCGGGGCCGCTGGTGGCGCTCGGCCACCGGGTCACGGGCATCGACAACGGAATCGGGATGATCACGGCGCTGCCCGCGGGCGTCGAGGGGATCGTCGGCGATGCGACGACCATCCGCCTCGGGCGCCGGTTCGACGCCGTGCTCATGGCCAGCCACCTGGTGGACGACCCCGAGGACGGCCTCGCCTTCGCACGGACGGCGGCCGCGCACGTGGCGCCTGACGGGATCGTCATCGGTGAGACGTACCCGCCTGGCTGGGACCCGCTGGCGAACGTGGGCCAGGAGCGACATCTCGGGGACGCCACCGTCACCCTGACGAGCGCCCGGATGAACGGCGACCTGCTCAGCGCCGAGGTCCGCTACGGGGTCGATGGCCACGAGTGGGTGCAGCCCTTCACCGCCCGGGTTCTCTCCGAAGCGCAGCTCGACGCCCTGCTCGAGGAGGCGGGACTGCGCTTCGATGGGTGGCTCGACCGCCCCGGCTGGTTCGTCGCCGGACCGCACGCCTGAGGTCCCGACGGGGCTTCGCCCGGGCTCCCGCTATGAGCCCGTCGGGACTGACTCGCTCGGAGGGTGCGGTTTGAAGCGCCGCACCTCGTGCGGCCAGCCGCACGCCTCCGCGACCTTCGCCGCCCACATCGTCGCGGTCTCGTCGTCGGGCACGTCCACGATGGCGAACCCACCCAGGAACTCCTTGGTCTCGACGTACGGCCCATCGGTGATGATCGGTTCGTCGCCGGTGGGATCGGCGCTGTAGACCGGCCCGTCCTCCTCCTCCAGTCCCCCGGCGAAGACGTACACGCCGGCCGCCTTCATCTCGTTCACGACCGCCATGGAAGGTGCCGCGCGCGAGCGGAACCACTCCGTGGAGTGCTCGCCGACCCACTGCTGGTTGAAGTAGATGAGGTACTCGGCCACGACTGCTCCCTGGTGCGGTGGCGGACCCGACGGACCGCGCTTACCTACGCGACGACTGGTGACGGGGAATTTCGACAGGTACGGGAAGGGTCGGTCAGCGGTCGCGGGAGCTGATGCCGGAGTAGTCCTGGCGAGCCGCGGCGGCGCGCTCGGCTGGCCGCCGCGTGATGTCGTTCTTCGCATGATCCGGATCCGGCTCGGCAGCACCGCCGGTCGTGCCGATCGCATCGAGCGTCGGATGACCGCTGGGCGGCTCCCCCGAGAGGAACCGCTCCACCGCCTTGCGCGCCAGGGCGGCGGTGAGGATGGCGGCGCCGGCCTCCAGGGCCTGCCATGCCGCGCGCTGCGGGCCGGGCGGTCCCTCGGCGATCTGCTTCGCGAGCTTCTTGCTGACCTTGCCGTGCTTGCGCGGGTCGTGGCGCCAGAGGAGCAACTCGTGGCTCAGCGACTCGCGGGCCTCGTTCGCGCGCGGGCCGAGGGTCGAGGTCATGTGGTCGACCCACGACTGCATCGGCTTGGGAAGCGCGTCGTACGCCTTCTCCGGGTCGGTGCGGAACAGGCGGCGCCGGACGAGCTTCGCCACCCGGACCGGCCCGCCGGCCAGCAGGAAGACGGCGCCGGCACCGACGCCCACGAAGAGGGCCGGATTCTCCTGGAAGCGGTCCTTGAGGTTGAGCGCGTCACGCAGCTGATCGGCGGTGCGCTCGAGCTCCGTGCGCTGGGCGGCGATGGCTAGCCGCGTCTCAGCAACCGTGTCTTGGCCCACTCGATCTCCTCCTTCACCGACGCCATCGTCTCCTCAGGCGTGAAGCTCGTGCTCGTGATGCGCTTGACGCCCTGCCAGCCGAGCAACCCCGCCAGGGCGAGGAGCAGCACCAGGATGATCAGCGCCACCCACCACAGACCGATGACCACCAGGACCGCGATGAGGAACGCGACCAGCGCGATCAGGAAGACGAGCACCAGGGCCACCGCGATGGCGACGAGCACGATCCCACCCCGCAGCTCACCGAGGTTGCGTGCCATCTCCTCCCTGGCGTGCCGGACCTCCAGCTTGGCCAGGTTCACGCCGCCCGAGACGAGACGCTTCACCAGGGTGAAGGCATTCTCGCGGCGGCGAGGCGCGTCGCCAGTGGTCATGGCACCTCCGGGGAGAGCGGGTCAGGGTGGTGCGCGCCTCTGGGGACGCGGCTCGACGATTCTAGCAACGAGCAAGCGGGGTGCCACGACAGGTCATCGGCCTTCGGCTATCCTTCCGCGCTGATGGCGAAGCGACGGACGACCGGGATCCAGCGACGCGAGCGTGCGAGCGCCGAGGCGATGAGCCAGCGGCTCGATGCGCCGAGCGCCGGCCTCCCCGACTGGCGGATCCTGGCGATCGGCGGCGTGCTGCTGGCCGGCGTCATCCTGGTGATCCTGGTCCTGCTCTTCTCGTCGGGGCCGAACGCGAACGCCGGCACGACGCAGCCCGACGACGGCACCACCCACATCACCGACGGCGCCACCTGCCGGTCCGACCCCGCCTCCTGCGGCGTCGAGGGCAACCCGTACTCGTCCACGCCCGGGACGTCCGGCCCACACTGGAACAACCCGGCCAATTGGGGCGTGTACGCGACGCCGCAGAACGAGTCGCAGGTGATCCACAACCTGGAGCACGGCGGGATCATCATCTGGTACGACCCCGAGGCGCTCGATGCCGCGCAGGTCGATGAGCTGGCCCAGTACGTGACGCGCCAGGTCTCCGCCGGCATCAGTGGCCGCTTCAAGTTCATGCTCTCGCCGTGGGACGGCGCCGATCCGCTGGACGCGCCGATCGTGGTGACCGCGTGGCGCAACCTGCTCGAGCTCGACCAGGTCGACCTCGGCGCCATCGACGAGTTCGCCCGCGAGCACTACGGGCGGTCGCCGGAGCCGAACGGCGGGCCCGGGCCTCCATCGGTCTGACGCGTCGCGTCCGCCGGGCACGCGGTTGACCGGTCCAGCCGGCTGCGCGAGAATCTCGGCGGGCGCCTAGCTCAACGGCAGAGCAAGTGACTCTTAATCACTAGGTTCGGGGTTCGAATCCCCGGGCGCTCACCATCACCGACGCACGACGACCGCAACGGGCCCGTCCACGGCGCCCGTTTTGCGTATCCACCATCGATCGCGCACCGCGCGCGGCATCGGTCCTCACCGGAGGGAACGCGAGTGGCGCAGGTCCCCATCGAACGGCGCGTGCTCGACAACGGGCTGCGGGTGGTGCTGTCGCGCGATCCACGTGCCCCGGCGGTGGCCGTGAACCTGTGGTACGACGTCGGCAGCAAGCACGAGCGACCGGGCAAGACCGGGTTCGCCCACCTGTTCGAGCACATGATGTTCCAGGGCTCCGCGAACGTGGAGAAGGGGCAGCACTTCAGCCTGGTCCAGGCCGCCGGCGGAACCCTGAACGCCAGCACCTGGCTCGACCGAACCAACTACTTCGAGACGCTCCCCGCCCACGAGCTGGAGCTGGCGCTGTGGCTCGAGGCCGACCGCATGGCCAGCCTGCTGCCGGCCATGACCCAGGAGAAGCTCGACAACCAGCGCGACGTCGTCAAGAACGAGCGCCGCTGGAGCGTCGACAACCAGCCGTACGGCGACTGGGACGAGCGGATCCAGGCGCTCGTCTACCCCGAGGCGCACCCGTACCACCACTCGACCATCGGCTCGATGGAGGACCTGTCGGCGGCATCACTCGATGACGTCCGGGAGTTCTTCGCGACCTTCTACGCGCCGAACAACGCGGTCCTGACCGTCGCCGGTGACTTCGAGACCGATGCGGCCCTGGCCATGGTCGAGCGCCACTTCGGACCGATTCCCGCCAACCCGGACCTGCCGTCCCCGCCCGACATGACGGTGGAGCCGAGCATCGGCGAGGAGGTGCGCGAGACGGTTCCCGATCGCGTGCCGCTCCCCCGCCTCTACCTTGCCCACCGCATTCCGCCGTTCGGGACCGATGCCTTCGACGCCCTGGAGGTCGCCTCCGACGTGCTCGCCTCGGGCCGCGCCTCTCGGCTGTACGGCAGCCTGGTCCGTGAGCAGCGCCTGGCCCAAGACGCGACCGTCTTCGTCTTCCCCATCGTCGGCGGCGCGAGCATGTTCTCGACCTGGGTCACCGCCCGGCCGGGCGTGGCGCCGGAGAAGCTCGAAGCCGCGCTCCTGGCGGAGATCGATCGGCTGGCGGCCGAGGGTCCGTCCGACGCGGACCTCGAGCGGGTGCGCAACCTCCACGGGTCGCATCACGCCAGCAGCCTGGAGCGCATCAGCGAGCGTGCCGACCGGCTGTCGATGTACACGTGCCTGTTCGACGAGCCGGAGCGCGTGAACGCCGAGGTGACGCGGTACGACGGCGTCGACGCCGGCCGCGTCAGTGAGGCGCTGCGGGAGTGGATCCGGGCGGACAACCGCGTCACCCTGACGTACGTGCCGGCGGAGGCGCAGTCGTGACCGCGCCGCGACCGGCTGCGGGGGCACCGCGAACCTACCGCTTCCCCGATTTCGAGCGCCACGTCCTGCCGAATGGCCTGACCGTCTGGCTGGTCCCGCTCCCCGAGCGCGAGCTGGTCAACGTCCACCTCCTGTCCGATGCCGGCGCGGCCGCCGAGGACGAGGCGCAGGCCGGCGTCGCCGCACTCACCGCCCAGCTGCTGGTCACCGGCACGCGGCGGCTGGACGCGGCCGCCTTCGCCGGCACGACCGAGCGCCTCGGGATCGAGGTGAGCAGCGAGTCGAACTGGGACAGCGCGCGGGCGGCGTTCCAGGCGCTCTCGGCTCATCTCGACGCCGGCCTGGGCCTGCTGGCCGAGATGATTCGGACCCCGCGCCTGGACGAGCGGGAGTTCGAGCGCATCCGGGCGGAGCGACTCAACGACATCCTCCAGGCACGCGCCGATCCGGGACGGCTGGCCGACGAGAGCTTCCTGCGTCACGTCTTCGCCGCCGACGTGCCGTACGGGCGGCTGTCGGCCGGGACGCCGGAGACGGTCGGGGCGCTGGGCGCGACCGACGTCCAGCGGTTCCACGCCACCCGCTATGCGCCGAACGTCGCGCACCTCATCCTGGCCGGCGCCCTCGACCGCGACGCGGCCCTGGCTGCCGTGGAGCGGCACCTCGGCGACTGGAGCGGTGAGGCGCCGGGCCATCGATCCTTCACCACCACCGCCCGCGGCGGCCGTCGCGTCGTCGTCGTTGATCGGCCGGGGTCGGTCCAGAGCGAGCTGCGCGTCGGCCACCCGGGCATCGATCGCCACGACCCGCGCTACTTCCCGGCCCTGGTCATGGCGGCGCTCCTCGGCGGCGTCTTCGGGAGCCGCCTGAACCGGCGGCTTCGCGAGGAGCTCGGCTACACGTACGGCGCGCGCTGCGCCTTCGATCCGCGGCGTGCCGTCGGGCCGTTCACCGCGAACGCCGCCGTCCAGACCGAGGTGACCGTCGACGCCATCCGCGAGCTGCTCGGCCAGCTGGCGCGCGTGCGCGAGGCGCCGCCGGAGCCCGACGAGCTGGCCGAGGTGCGCAACTTCCTGGTCGGCGTCTTCCCGCTGCGCTTCGAGACGACCGGCGGCATCGCGGCGGCCATCGAGCCGCTGGCCGTCTACGGGCTGCCCGACCACTGGTGGCGGGAATATCGAGAGAACCTCGAGGCCGTCGACCCGGCGGCGGTCCATCGCGCCGCGCTGGAGCTGGTGCGTCCCGACGAGGCGCTCATCCTGCTCGCCGGCGACGCGGCGCGCATCCGCGACGACCTCGAGGCAGCCGCCTTCGGCCCGGTCGAGGTGGTCACCGCCGAGGCGGCGCTCAGCCGCTGAGGTGGCGGCGCTCAGCCGCTGAGGTGGCGGCGCTCCAGCTCCGCTTCGACGTCGGCGAGGGGGATCCCCCGCGCCTCCAGCAACACGAGCGCGTGGTACAGCAGGTCCGCCGCCTCGCCCACCACCTCGTCGTCGCTCCCGGCCAGCGCGGCGGCGGACAGCTCCCCCGCCTCCTCGGTCACCTTCTCGGCCGGACGCCGCGCGCCGCCGGCCAGCAGCCGCGCGGTGTACGACGTCTCCGGATCAGCGGCGCGCCGGGCAGCGATCACCCCGGCCAGCGCGGTCAGGTCGAAGCGCGGCTCGTCCTCGAAGCAGGAACGCGTCCCGGTATGGCAGGCCGGGCCGGCCGGGCGGACCCGGTAATGGATGGCGTCCGCGTCGCAGTCCGCGGCCATGGAGACGATCTCCATCGTGTGGCCGCTGGTGGCGCCCTTTCGCCACAGCTCGTCGCGGCTCCGCGACCAGAAGTGGGCCTGGCCGGTCGCCTCGGTGGCGGCCACGGCAGCGGCGTTCGCCCAGGCCAGCATGAGCAGCGTCCCGTCGCCGGCATCGGTGACGACCACCGGCAGGAGGGCGCCGCGGGCCCAGTCCGGCCGGCGGTCGCTCAGCCAAGCCATGCGGCGACCTCCACGGGCGACGGCGGGGCCGCCGGCTCGCGGACCGGGATGCCCAGTGCGGCGAGCTGGGCCTTGAGGCCGGGGATGGTGAGCAGGCCGAAATGCAGCGTCGAGGCGAGCAGGGCGGCAGCGGCCCGGCCCTCGGCGAGGACTGCCGCCACGTCCGCCGCCGACCCGGCGCCGCCAGACGCGATGACCGGCACGCGGACCCCGTCGGCGACCGCACGGGTCAGGGCCAGGTCGTAGCCGGAGCGGGTGCCGTCACGGTCGATGGAGGTCAGGAGCAGCTCGCCGGCGCCACGCTCCACCGCCTCGCGGGCC
Source organism: Candidatus Limnocylindria bacterium (assembly GCA_036261425.1). Classification (GTDB taxonomy): domain Bacteria; phylum Chloroflexota; class Limnocylindria; order QHBO01; family QHBO01; genus JACDBZ01. Next base: position 23,699 of record DATAKU010000079.1, read on the forward strand.
CAGCCCACCGCGTCGCGACCGGCGTCGCGGGTGGCGGCCATGGCACGCACGCCCCAGGTCCCGGGGCCACGCGCCAGCGCGTCGATGGCGACGACGACCGACTGCGAGCCGAGTCGCTCCGCGAGCCGGCCGATGAGCGCCGGGTCGCGCAACGCCGCGCTGTTGACCGCCACCTTGTCGGCCCCCGCGTCGAGGAGCGCCGCCGCGTCGTCGAGCGAGCGCACGCCACCGCCGACGGCCAGCGGAACGTCGAGCGCGGCGGCAGCTCGACCGATCAGCTCCAGCAGCGCGGGACGAGAGCCGGCGGTCGCCCCGATGTCCAGGATCGTGATCTCGTCCGCGCCCTCGGCCGCGTATCGTGCGGCCAGCTCGACCGGATCCCCGGCGTCCACGAGGTCGACGAAGCGCGTGCCCTTCACGACGCGGCCATCGGTCACGTCGAGACAGGCGATGATCCGCTTCCGGAGGGTCATCCGGCGGCCACCTGCAGCGCCTCGGCCGGATCGATGGCGCCGGTGAGGAGCGCAAGTCCGACGACGGCGCCGTCGACGCCCAACTCGCGCAGCGCCGCCAGGTCGACCAGCGAACCCACGCCGCCCGCCGCCACCAGGGTCGCCGTGGGGAGTGCCGCCCGCAGCTCGGCCAGCAGGCCGAGGTTCGGCCCGGCCAGGGTGCCGTCGCGCCGCGTATCGGTCACCACCAGCCTGCCGGCGCCCGCGTCCACCAGGGTGCGTGCCAGGGCCACCGCGTCGACCGCCCCGCCGTCGCGCCGCCAACCGTCGAGCGTCGCCCGCCTCCCGCGCAGGTCGAGCGCCACCCCGATCCGCCCGGGGTGAGCAGTCGCGCAGGCCGTGACGAAACCGGGATCGGCGATGGCCGCCGTGCCGAGGATCGCCTCGTCGGCCACGGCCAGCACGGCATCCACGTCGGCCGGACGTCGCAGGCCGCCGGTGGCCTCGATGACACAGTCCGGCGCCTCCGACCGGGCTGCCTCCGCCACTGCGGCGAGGAGCGGCGCCTGGACCGGGTAGCCAGCCCGCGCCCCGGCCAGGTCCACCACGTGGACGCGGCGGCAGCCGGCGGCGACGAAGCGGCGCGCCAGGTCGGGCGCCGTGACGCCTGCGCTGACGCGGCGGTCGTAGTCGCCCTGGATCAACCGCACCGCCGCGCCGTCGAGGAGGTCGACCGCGCAGATCAGCTCCACGCCCGCACGGCCTCCGGCGCCACCCCGGGCGCGGCGTCCAGGCGACCCTGGGCAAAGGCGGCCAGCAGCGCCCGCCCGGTGGGACCGCTCTTCTCGGGGTGGAACTGCACGCCGCTCACCGATCCGACGCGGACCACCGACGGGAAGCAAAAGCCGTCCACCGTCGTCCAGCCACGCACCGCGGCCTCGGAGGCATCGGTCCAGTAGCCGTGCACGAAGTAGGCGTCGAAGGTGGCGCCGGCGCGCGTCGCGACCGCGTTCCAGCCGATGTGCGGCACCAGCTGCGGGCCACCGTCCGCCGGCGTCGGGAAGGCCAGGCAGCGGCCCTCGATCAGCCCCAATCCCGGCGCGTCGCCCTCGTCGGAGCCCGACAGGAGGAGCTGGGCACCGAGGCACACGCCGAGCAGCGGACGACCGTCCGTCCCCCAACGCCGGAGGGGCTCCCACAGCCCGCGGGCGGTGAGTGCATCGACCGCGCTCGGCGCGGCACCGACGCCGGGCAGGACCAGGCGGTCGCTGGCGCCGAGTCCCTCCGGCGTGGCCACCAGGCGCGCGTCAGCGCCGACCGCCGCCAGCGCCCGCAGCACCGATCGGGTGTTCCCGGCGCCGAAGTCCACCACGCCGATCACCGCAGGGACTCCTTGCTGCTCGGGAGCGCGTCACCCAGGCGTGGATCTGGCTCCCAGGCGGCCCGCAGCGCGCGGGCCAGCGCCTTGGTTCCGCCCTCCACGAGGTGATGCACGCTCCGCGCCCTGCGCACCTCCAGGTGGACCGATGCGCGCGCCTCGCGCGCGAGCGTCTCGACGAAGTGCGGCCAGAGCTCGAGCCACGGGTTCCTGCCCCGCAGCGGATCGGGACGCGGCTCCACATCGGCGTACCCGCGCCCACCGAGGTCGACCGCGGCGAGGGCCAGCGCCTCGTCCATCGGCAGGCGGACGTCGCCGTAGCGGCGGATCCCGGCGCGATCGCCGAGGCCCGCGTCGATGGCGCGCCCCAGGACCAGGGCCACGTCCTCGACGGTGTGGTGCTCGTCGACGTGGACGTCGCCGGACGCGGTCACCTCGAGGTCGACCAGGGCATGGCGCGCGAAGAGGGTCAGGAGGTGGTCGAGGAAGCCGATCGGCGTGTCGAGCGTCACCGTCCCCGTCCCGTCGAGGTCGATCCGAACACGGACTGATGTCTCCGCCGTGGTGCGCTCGACGGCGCCGATGCGAGTCACGCCAACACCTCCCGCAACGCGGCCAGCGTCTGCTCTTCCTCGGCGCCAAGGCGGGCGGTGACCCGCAGCCAGCCGGCGACCGGACCGGTGTCGTAGCGTCGGACCGCCACGCCGCGAGCGAGGAGCTGGGCGTCGACGGTCGCCGCGTCGCGAGGAGGCCGGAACGTGACGAAGTTGGTGACCGAGGGCAGGACGCGGCTGTCGGTCGCCTCGAGCGTCTCCGCCAGCCGTCGGGTGGCCTCGCGCACCAGGCGGCGGCGCTCGCGGGCCGAGTCCTCGTCGCCGAGCGCCCCGAGCGCGGCCGCCTCGGTGGCCGCGCTCACCGACAGCGGCAGCCGGATGGCGTCGAACCGGTCAGCTAGCCCGTCCGGCACGACGAGGTAGCCCAGGCGCCCGCCCGCCAGTCCGTGCGACTTCGCCAGCGACCGCAGCACCAGGACGTTCGGCATCGCGTCCTGGAGCTCCACGGCGGAGGGCGCATCCTCGGCGAAATCGAGGTACACCTCGTCGACGACCACGACGGCGGGCAGATCCTCGGCGATCGCGCGGATCTCGGCGAGGGGCCACAGGTCGCCTGTCGGGTTGTTCGGCGTGCACAGCCACACCAGGCGCGCGGCGCTGGCCGCGACCTCCCGGCGCACGTCGCCCACGTCCTGGCGGACTGCGGGATCGGTCCGTGGCAGCTCCACCACCCGCGCGCCGGCCAGCCGGGCCTCGACCGCGAACATGGCGAAGGTCGGGGTCGGCACCAGGACCGCGTCCCCCTCGCCCACGACGGCGGTGGTGACCAGGCGGATGAGCTCGTCGGCGCCGGCGCCCGGCACGATCCGCTTCGGCTGGACCGCGTGACGCGCCGCCAGGCACGCGCGCAGCCGCGCGTAGGCGAGGTCGCCGTACTCGACCATGCGGCCGGCGTCGAACGCGGCCAGCGCGTCTGAGACGCCCCGCAGGGCGCCGCCGGCGAGCGTGTTCATGTCGGCGCGCACGATCCGATCGACCGGCAGGCCGACGCTGGCCGCCAGCTCCTCGTCCGACGGCTCGGCCGGGTAGGCGGCCACCGGCTGCGGCCGACGCAGGAGTCCGACCGGATCGTCGGTCTGCGCCGAACCCGCCGCCGCGCGCTCGGCGCGGGCCCGGACGCTGGCGGCGTGCGCGGGCAGGCCCTCGGCGGCCGCGATCGCCTGGACCGTCGGAGCCACGCGCCGCGCTCCGGCCGGCGTCAGGCGCTGAACCTCGATCCAGCGGCCGAAGGCCTCGATGCCGACCCCGCTCCAGGCTCGCGCGGCCCGGCCGGTGGGAAGCACGTGATTCGTGCCGGTGGCGTAGTCGCCGGCGGCGATGGGCGACCACGGACCGATGAAGACCGCCCCGGCATGCCGGATCTCGGCCGCGAGCCGGTCGGCATGGGCCAGCTGCAGGCTGACGTGCTCGGCGGCTATGGCATCGGTGACGACCCGCGCCTCGTCGGGATCGGCGACGAGGATCGCTGCGCCACGCGTTCGGATCGTCCCCAGCGCGGCGTCCCCGGTGGCGAGGCCGGAGGCGGCCACGGGCAGGGCGGCCTCGACGGCGTCGAGGAGCGCCGGATCGGTCGAGACCAGGATGGCGACCGAGTCCGGGCCGTGCTCCGCCTGGGCCAGCAGGTCGAGAGCCACCAGCTCCGGATCGGCCGATGCATCGGCGACGACCACGCACTCCGATGGACCCGCCGGCAGGTCGATGGCCACCCGTCCGGCGACCGCTCGCTTCGCCGCGGTGACCCAGGCGTTGCCGGCCCCGAAGATCTTGTCGACGGCGGCGACCGATGCCGTCCCGTACGCCAGCGCCGCGACCGCCTGGGCGCCGCCGGCGCGCAGGATCCGCTCGATCCCCGCGATCCGGGCCGCGACGAGGATCGCCGGTGCGACGCGGCCCTCGCGGTCCGGCGGGGTGACGAGGATGACCTCGTCGACACCGGCCAGCGCCGCGGGGATGCCGAGCATCAGGACGCTGCTGGCGTAGGACGCTCGGCCGCCGGGGACGTAGGCGCCGACTCGCTCGATCGCGGTCCAGCGGCGCCAGGCCGTGACGCCGACCGTGGTCCTGACCGGTCGATCGACGCGGAGCGCGTCACGCTGGTCGGCGTGATATCGGCGAATGGCGTCCGCGGCTCGCTCGAGCGCGGCCTCGAGGTCTGGCTCGACGCTGGCGGCGTCGCGATCGGCGAGCGCCACCCACGGATCGGCCAGGTCGACCCCGTCGAAGCGGGCCGTCAGCTCGCGCAGGGCGGCATCGCCGCGCTCGCGCACCGCGGACAGGATGTCGGCGACGTCGGCATCGGGCTCGTCGGGCCGCAGCGCCGTGAGCCAGCGATCCCGGGCGTTCGCGTCGAGGTCGGCCCAGCGGACCCGCCGCAGGACGCTCATCGGATCACCTTCTCGATCGGCACGACCAGGATGTCGCGGGCGCCGGCCTGCTTCAGGGCAGGCACCAGGCGCCAGAGCTGGCTGCGCTCGACGACCGAGTGGACCGCGATGAGCGACGGGTCGGCCAGCGGCATCACGGTCGGGCCGGACAGGCCGGGAATGAGCTCACGGATGCGGGCGAGGGCGGTGGCAGGGGCGTTCATCATCATGTACTCGCGGCCACGGGCGTCGATGACGCTGCGCAGCATGTCGACCAGGCCGGCGACCCGCTCGTCCGGAATCTCCCCGTCGCGCGCGATCAGCACGGCCTCGGAGGCGAGCAGCGTCGCGACCGGCCGCAGCCCGTTCATGCGCAGCGTGCTGCCCGACGCCACCAGGTCGACGACCGCATCGGCGACGCCGAGCTGCGGGGTGACCTCCACCGCGCCACGCACCTCCACGACCTGGGCGTCGATGCCCTCGCGCTCCAGGAAGCGACCCGTGACGCGCGGGAACGAGGTGGCGATCCGCGCGCCCGACAGGGCGGTCAGGTCGCCGTCGAGCTCCCGCTCGCGTGGCACCGCCAGCACCAGCGAGCACGCCCCGAACCCGAGGGGCAGGAGGCTGACCAGCGCGCCGCCGTGCTCGGCCATGAGGTCGGCGCCGGTGATGCCCAGCTCGACCAGGCCGTCGGCCACGTACTCGGCCACGTCCTCGGTGCGGACGAAGAGCAGCTCGACGTCGGCGTTGGCCACCGGCGCGCTCAACCGGCGCGTGGAGAGCTCGAACTCCAGCCCGGCCGACTGCATGAGCGCCACGGCCGGCTCCGCCAGCCGACCCTTGTTCGGCAGCGCGACGCGCAGGTCGCCGCTCATCGCTCACGGCTCCGGGCGCGCGCCTGGCGGTCCAACACCAGCCGGTACCCGTCGCGGCCATAGCGCAGCCACTGGTT
>DATAKU010000082.1:0-8574 GCA_036261425.1 Candidatus Limnocylindria bacterium
CGCCGTCGACGCCGAGGCGACGGTACTCCTCTGCGGCGGGGGAGACGATGCCGAGGGTCCGGCTGGCGGCGTCGCTGCCACTCTCGTCGCTCCGCGTCTGGGCCACCCGCACCAGGTAGGCGCCCGGGTCCTCGGCGCGCACCGATCCGCGGTAGCGGCCGGGGCCCACCTGCTCCAGCACCGTCTGAGCCGGCTCGAGGTCCGGCGAGACGAGGCGCAGGACGGTCCGGTAGAAGTTGCGCGGTGCCCCATCGTCGTCGAACGAGGTGACCTCCACGTCGAGGTCGCCCCGCTCGCCGGGGGTGAAGCGGACGTCGATCCCCTCCGCGTCCTGCGGCGGCAGGGTCCACGCCACCAGCTGCGCGGTCAGCGTGCCGAACTCGGCCGTGCCGATCCAGGGCGTCGCCCACTGCTGACGCGCGTCCGAGGTCCAGGCCACCGCCCGCCCCAGCCCGTACTGCCACTGCGCCAGGAGCGGGTCCTCCCGGCCGGTGAGGAGGGCGACGGTGGCGCTCCCCTTGGCGGTGGTGGCGTTGTAGCCGAGCAACTGCGGCAGGCGCCCCGCATCCAGCCCGTCGAGGATCTCCGACGGCGCCGAGGGGATCGGCTGGAAGGTCTCCTCGACGATCTGCTCGCCGGCGGTCCGGATCGTCTCGCGCAGGAAGATGTCGGGGATGGTCGTCGCATCGGCGGCGTCGTAGTACCGGCCACCGGCCTCCTCGGCCAGCCGCTCCAGCAGCCCGGCCGATCCGCCGCCGGTGCCGATGGTGGACAGCGTGATGCCCGCCGCCTTCATGTCCTCGATCAGCTCGTCGTACGCGCCGTGGGTCGACCATCCATCGGTGATGAGGATGACGTGGCGCAGGCTGGCCGGGTTGTTCACCAGGTCGTCGTAGGCCGCCTTCAGGCCGGCATAGATGTTCGTGTTGCCATCGGCGGGGAACCCGAGCCCCGCGTCGAGCGCCCCGAAGTCGATCGGCGCGGTGCGCACCGCCCAGTGCGCGTTGGCATCGAAGGTGACCACGCCCAGCTGATCGGTCGGTGCCATGGCCTCGGCGGCACGGAGGATCGCCTCCCGCGCGATGTCCACCTTCTCGAAGCCGCGCGTGCCCGACGGGTTGGCCTGGTCGCGGCGGTCACCGGTGCAGTGGCAGTCGGCCATGCTCCCCGACTTGTCCACCACCGCCACCATGGCCACGTCGGGGCTGCGCTCGCGGTCGCGGACGGTCATGTACACCGGCAGCGCCTCCTCGAGCGGGGTGTTGAGGTAGCCGCCGGCGCCGTAGCTGCCGCGCCCGCCGAGCATGACCAGGCCCTTGCCGAGGTCGCGCACGTACACCTGGAGCGAGGCCATGGCAGCCTCGCCCAGCGCATCGGCCTCCACGTTGTCGAGCACCACCGCGTCGTACCCGGCCAGCGTGGCCAGCGACGAGGGCACGCCACGCGAGCCCACGACGGTCACCTCCAGGCTGCCCTCTCCCAGGCTGGCGACGAGATCCGCGGCGCGCGTCGCATCATCGGTCGCCAGGAGCACCTGTGGCTCGCCCGTGACGAGGACGTACGTCTCGGCGGCGTTGTTCTCCGTGAACCGGTCGTCCTCCGGCTCCAGCACTGCCCGGAAGACGTGAAACCCGGGCTCGTCGGCGCTCACCGCCAGCGGGATGGTGGTGATGCCCGGCTCCAGCTCCAGCTCGCGGGTGGCCACCGTCGCCCCATCGGCGAGGAGGCGGAGCGTGGCGGTCGTCGCGATCGTCGAGCGCAGGCGCACGACGAGATCGATCGTCTCGCCGACCCGCGCACCGGCCGGCCCGTCGACCGCGTCGACGAGCGCCTCCGCGGCCGATTCGTCGGCCGGCAGCGCAACGTCCAGTCGGATGCCGCGGGCCGCCGCCGCGGCGATGGCCTCCTCCGCCTCCCCGGACGTGTCGTTGCCGTCGGACAGCAGCACGATCCGCTGCTGCGTCCCGGCCGGGAAGACGGCGGCCGCCAGGCGGACGGCGGCCGCCACGTCGGTGGCGCCGGCCACCGGCTCCGAGGCGGGATCGCTCAGCTCGTCGAGCTCGGACGGAAGCCGATCGACCAGGGCGTTGGCGCCGAACACGACCACGCCGGCCGTGTCGCCCTGCGGCATCTCGCCCACGGCGGCTCGCGCCCACTCCACCAGCTCCTCGCGGGTGGCGTCGAGCATCGAGGCCGAGGCGTCGAGCAGAAAGACCACGCTCAGCCGATCGGATGGCAGTGCCAGCCGCACGCCGGCCAGCGCCAGGACCAGGCAGTCGACCAGGGCCAGCCGGATGACCAGCGACGCGACGCGCCGTCCGGCCGGCAGGTGCCGCGCGGCGGCCAGCCAGCCGACCACGACCACCCCCACGGCCGGGACGAGCAGCCACAGCCAGACCGGATCCGAGAAGCCGAGCGGGAGGCTCATCGCATCGGTCCGCCGAGCGGTTCCGGTCGGCGGCCGAAGGACCGCAGCAGCGCACGACGGGTCGGCCGGTGGAAGAGCAGCCACTCGACCGCCAGCAGCGCCAGGGCCACCAGCGCCAGCGGCCACCACCATTCCGCCCGCGTCGTCTCCGACGGCGTCTCGCCCTCCGACGGGAAGCGGCCCATGTCGACGATGCGCATCGGGTCCCCGGGCGCCACGTCCGACTCGTCCGCGTCGAACAGGCTGACGGCGGTGCGACCCAGGACCGTCCCGTCCAGGCCCGCTTCCTCGCTGATGGCGCGGACCTCGCGGATGCCGACGCTGGACGCGGCCGGGATGGCGAGTTGGCCACCGGTCACGGCCACCTCGACCGTGGCGTCGGCCGAGCCGGACAGGCCCTCGGCGCCCTCGGTGACGACCGCCGCCCGCTCGATCCGCGGGTCGACGCTGACCGTGGCCGACTGCCCCAGGCTCATCGACGACGGCAGGATCCCGTCGCCGGCGGGCAGGAGGTAGTCGACCAGGTTGCTCATGAGCAGCGGGAAGGCGACCTGGAGTGGAAGGTCGGACTCGGCGAGGTCGAAGCCGATGACCGCCAGCCGATCACCGTCGACCTCGCCGACGGCGACCAGCGGCGACCCGGCGCGCGTGCCGATCACCGTCCGCATCCCCTCGCCCGGCTCGATCGACCGCGCCCGACCCACGTGGACGCTGGAGGTGTCCACGAAGCGCAGGATCGGCTCGTCCGGGTCGACCCGGTCCAGCGCCGGGTTGTCGATCCGAGCGCTGGCCACGGTGCCGTACGGTCCGTCCGCGTCCGGATCGACGTACAGGCTCGCCGCGCCGGGCATCTCGTCGGGGACGACGCCGTCGAACACGACCAGCCCGTACGGCGTCCCCGCCTCGTCGGCCGCGGCCAGGGCATCGGCGTAGCCCGCCTCGCCGACGGCGTACAGCTCGAGGCGCGGGAGCAGCGCCAGGGCGTTCTCCAGGTACGCGTTGCCGTCGCCCACCAGCAGCGCGCGGGTCGTCCCCTCGGCCGGCACCACGGCGAAGGCGCGATCGTCGGTGGCCAGCGCATCCTCCCCGGCCAGGCGCGCCTCGATGGTGCGGGCGCCTGCCGGCACCGTGCTGATGAGCGCCTCGGAGCGTTGCCCGGCGGGAATCGCCAGGTCGCGTGCGTCGACCAGCTCGCCGTCGGCGTAGATCTCGAGCCGCCGGGTCACGTCGCCCCCGGCCGGGTTGGTGACGGCCACGAACAGATCGAGCTGGGCGCCGCCGGCGCGGCGCAGCGCGGACAGCGCGGCCACCGCCTGGTTCGCATCGGTCGTGCCCACGCGCTCGACGCGAACCGGCGCGCCAATGCCCAGCTCCGGCAGGTCGCCGCCGCCGGCGTCGCTCACCACGACGATGGTCGAGTCGGCGTCGCGGGCGGCGAGCGCCGCGGCCAGGGCGAACGAGTCGGTCAGGTCGCCGGGAAGCTGGGTGGCGGTGATCGTGTCGACCGCCTCGTGCGCCGCCTGGCGGTCATCGGTCTCGCTGGCCAGCACGTGCGCGGTGTCGGATGCGGCCACCACCGTGATCCGGCCGCCGACCGGCAGCCGCTCGACGACGTCGTGCGCTCGGGCGCGGGCCTCTGCCATGCGGTCCTCGTCCGCCGTCCTGGTGGCCATCGAGGCGCTCGTGTCGACGATGAGCACGACGTTGGCCGCCAGGTCCGACGCGATCGGCGTGAACGGCCGGGCGGCCGCGAGCACGACGAGGAGGGCGATCAGCAGCTGGACGAGGAGGAGCCAGCTGAAGCGCAGCTTCTGCCACGGCGCGTTGGCCTCGACGTCGCGGATGAGCTGCTGCCACAGGAAGGTCGACCCGATCGGGACGTCACGGCGCCGCAGCCGCAGCATGTAGAAGGCGACGATCACCGGCAGCGCCAGCAGGCCGATGAGCGCCAGCGGGGCGATCATCACTCGACCACCCGCCGGCGCCGGAGGACGTCGAACAGCAGGTCGGCCAGGTCGGTGTCGGACGGGACGACCACGTAGGCTCCACCGCGCTTGGCGACGAACGAGCCGATCTCCGCCTGCCACTCTGCCAGGCGCACTCGGTACCGCTCGACCAGGTCGTCGTCGCCGCTCACCTCCACGCCCTGGCCGGTCTCGTTGTCGATGAGCCGCGCGTCGGGCGGGACGTCCGGCTCGAGCTCGTCGGGCGCCAGGAGGTGGAGGACGCTGAGCTGGCCGCGCGTGCCGGCCAGGTCGCGCAGCGCGTCGAGGTAGCCGGGGTCCATCAGGTCGCTGATGAGCAGGAGCGGCCCGGTGCTGCGCATGCGGGCGGCATAGGCTCGGGCCGCCGAGGCGAGGCCGGTGAGCCGCTCGTGGCGCGGCGCGGCCAGGAAGCGGAACAGCTCCATCGTGCGCTGCTTGCCGCGGATGGGTCGGAGCTGCGCCGCCTCGCCGTCACCCAGGAACGCGACGCTGACTCGATCCATGCTGGCCAGGCCCAGGTAGCCGAGCGCGGCCGCGGCACGCCGGGCGGCGTCCAGCTTGTTCGGCTCGCCGTAGTCCATGCTCCGGCTGGCGTCGACCAGGACGTGGACCGTGACGTCCTCCTCCTCGACGAAGAGCTTGACGAACAGCTTCTCGAGCCGAGCGTAGGCGTTCCAGTCGAGCTGGCGGAGGTCGTCCCCCGCGGTGTAGTTGCGGTAGTCGGCGAACTCGACGCTCTGGCCGCGGCGCACACTTCGTCGCTCGCCCTTCATCCGGCCGGCCGTCAGGCGCCGCGACGCGAGCTCGAGCTGCTCCAGGCGGCGCAGGAACGCCTCGTCGAAGAACGGAGCTCGCTGGGAGGTCGTCATCGGTTCGGATCGTATATATGCGATATACGATCGCTGGCCGAACCTACTCGGCCGGCTCGGTGGCCGTTTCGGCGATGATGGCGCGCACCACCGAATCGGTGCTGATGCCCTCCGCCTCGCCCTCGAAGTTCAGGATGATCCGATGCCGCAGGGCCGGCGCCGCCACCGCCTGGACGTCGGCGTAGGCCACGTTGTACCGGCCGTCGAGCAGGGCGTGGATCTTCGCACCCAGCACCATGGCCTGGGCGCCGCGTGGCGAGGCGCCGTAGCGCACGTAGGAGCGCACGATCTCCGGTACGCCATCGGTGTCGGGATGCGTCCCGCGCAGCAGCCGGATCGCATAGGCCATCACGTGCGAGGCGATCGGCACGTCACGCGCGAGTCGCTGCATGGCGAGCACCTCCTCCCCGGTGGCTGCCTTCCCGACCGATGGCTGCTCGACGCCGGTCGTGCGCTCCATGATCCGGACCAGGTCCTCCTCGGACGGGAACGGCACGTCGATCTTGAAGAAGAACCGATCCAGCTGCGCCTCCGGCAGGGGATAGGTGCCCTCCATCTCCAACGGGTTCTGGGTGGCGAGCACGAAGAACGGCTCCGTCAGCGTGTACTGCTGCTTGGCCACCGTCACCCGGTGCTCCTGCATGGCCTCGAGGAGCGCCGACTGGGTCTTCGGGGTGGCGCGGTTGATCTCGTCGGCGAGGACCAGGTTGCTGAAGATCGGTCCGGGCTGGAAGCGGAACCGCCGCTCGCCGCCCTCCTCGACGATGATGTTCGTCCCCACGATGTCCGCCGGCATGAGGTCCGGCGTGAACTGGATGCGGCTGAACCCCAGGTCGAGGGCCTCGGACAGGGTCCGGACGAGCATCGTCTTGCCGAGGCCGGGGACGCCCTCGAGGAGCGCGTGCGAGCCGGCGATGAGCGTGATGAGGGTCTGCCGCACCAGCTGCTGCTGGCCGACGATGAACGCGCCGACCTCGGACTCGATGCGGATCGCCAGCTCGCTGAACCGCTCGGGGCTCATGAGCTCGCTGGACGGTGCGGCGGTCGGCTCGGTCATCGGTTCGTGCTCACTCCGTTGGTTCGAGGCGGGAGAAGTAGTCGCGGACGAAGTCCTTCAGGGTGATCGGGATCTGCTGGCGGTCGAGCGCGGTCTGCGCGTAGTTGCGGAAGAGGTCGAAGACGGACCGATAGGGGACGACCGCGTCGTTGTCGAAGCCGGCGCCGGTGCCGCTGCCGGTCTGTTCGTTGCCGCCGTTGCCACCGCTGCCGGCGATGAAGTCGGGGTCGCCGGGGCGGCCGAATCGGTCGAAGTCGGTCAGGACGCCCTCGTCGTCGTCGACCTCGTAGTCCTGGTTGCCCTGCGTCGGGCCGTCGAAGCTTCCGGTGCGCACGCCACCGCCCGGGATGCGCCGGACGTTGGTCCCGCCCCCGGAGCCCGGCTGCTGACCCGACCCCGGGTGCTGCCCGGACCCCGGCTGCTGGCCGCTGCCCGGCTGCTGCCCGGACCCCGGCTGCTGGCCGCTGCCCGGCTGCTGCCCGGACCCCGGCTGCTGGCCCGAACCCGGCTGACCGGATGCGCCGGGCTGGCCGGACGCCCCCGGCTGTCCAGATGCTCCAGGTTGCCCGGATCCGCCCGGCTGTCCTGAGCTGCCGGGCTGGCCCGACGACCCCGGCTGCCCCGATCCGCCCGGCTGCCCCGAGCTGCCCGGCTGGGAGGTCGACCCGGTCGGCTGTCCCGCCCGCGCTACCTGGCGGGCGCCCTCCTGCAGGGCGGACTGGGCGCGGGCAACATCGCGCTGGACCTGCCGGTCGCGCTCGGCCTGCCGGAAAGCGTCCGCCGCTCGCTCCAGCGCCTCGGCCGCGGCCTGGCGCTGCGGCTGAGACCCGGTTCGGGCCGCGTCCGCCAGCGCGTCCGCCGCTTCGGCCAGGGCTCGTGCCGCCTCGGGCTGGGCCGTCGCGCCCGACTGGGCCGCGCGCGCGAGCTCCGCGGCTCGTTCGCTCATCTCATCGGTCGAGAGGCCGTCCGTCCGCTCCGCGAGCTCCTCGAGGTCGCGCGCGGCCTCGTCGGGATTGCCCTCCTCGTTGGCCTCCTCGTCCCCGGTGGCGGCCCGCGAGGCGGCGCGCGCCAGCTGGGCCAGTCCGGCGTCGCGCTCCGCGGCCCGCGGATCGGTCATGCGGGACAGCGCCTCCTGCACGGACCCGATGCGAGCGAGCGCGGCCTCCCGGTCCTCGCCCTGCTCCCGCAGCTGCCTGGCGAGCTCGCGGAGCTGGCGCTCCAGCTCCTCACGGCGCGGATCGGGGTTCTCGACGTTCTCCTCGCCCAGCTCGTCGGCCACGTCCTCCACGCGCTCGGCGACCTCCTCGGCCGCCTGGCGCGAAGCCCGTCGCTGCTCGAGGACCTGGTCCTGCGGGTTCGGCCAGGCCACCAGGAGCAGCAGCATGGCAAGGCCGCCACCGGCCACCAGCAGGGGCCGTCGGGCCAGGCGCGGCCGGAAGGCGCCCCGCACGTCGGCCGCGTTCAGCCGCGCGCGGGCATCGGCCAGCTGGCGCGCCACCAGCGGGTCGGCCGTCTCGTGGCGGACCAGCTCCAACGCCGTGCCGAGTCGCTGTCGCAGCCCGAGCTCCTCGTCCCCGAGCCGGGCGGCCTCGACGAGGGATGGTCGCCGCCGGACCGCCAACGCGATCCAGGCGAGGATGGCGCACGCACCGATGCCCAGCTGCACGGCAAGCGCGGCCTCGAACGGGAAGGCCCGGGCCACCAGCTGGACGAGCGCCACCGCGACGAGGGCCGCGGCCAGTACCAGCACTCCGGCGCGCAGGGCCCGTCGCCACCAGAGCCGGCGGCGCAGGGTCGTCAGGCGTGCGAGCGAGTCGCGCCCGATGCGCTCCTCGATGGCGCGCGCCACCAGGCGGTCGCTCACGGCTCCATCTCCTCGATCGTCGTCGCCGGGTCGGCGGCCGGCGGCCTCACCGGTGAGGCCGCGCCCGAGGCGACGCGGCGTCGGCGCCGGAACGCCCAGCGCATGCCGGCCGGCACGACCAGCCGCATCGAGGCGACGGTCAGAACTGCCGAGACAAGGACGAACGTGAGGGTGATGCGCGGCCACCAGTAGCCGATGGAGGCATCGAAGTCGACGTCGACGGGGTTGCCGAGGTCGTCGATCGGCCGGCAGTCCGGCCCGACGCAATCCACGCCGCCGAAGGCGGGCCGCGTGCCGCGGAGCTCGGCGAGAACGCTCGCCACGCCGCTGCCACTCGGATCGGTGTTGGCCACGACGTCGAGCATGGCCAC
>DATAKU010000122.1:0-15959 GCA_036261425.1 Candidatus Limnocylindria bacterium
GGGGCCCGGTGGAGCGCGTCAGCTGCTGGAGCCGCCCTCGGCGGTTCGGATCCGGTCGGCGAGTGCCGCCAGGACGGCCGCGCGCACACTGGGGAACTCGTCCATGAGCGCGTGGAACTCGCGGTGCCCGATGACGAGCAGACGGGTGATCCCATCGGCCCGGACGGTGGCCGTGCGGGTGTGCCCGTCGAGCAGCGCGATCTCGCCGAAGAAGTCGCCCGGTCCGAGCTGGTTGATGGGGCGCCGGCCGTCGAGCACCGTCAGGCGGCCATCGAGCACCACGAAGAACTCGTGGGCCAGCTCGCCCTGCTGGGTGAGGTTCTCGTCCAGGCCGACCTCGACCTCGTCCGCGAGCTCGGCCAGGCGCTCCAGCTCGCGGGAGCCCATGCGCGCGAACAGGGGGACACGCTTGAGACGTTCGATCTTCTCGTCCCGCGCCATGGGCGAAGTCTAGACGCCCCCGCAAGCGGCGCGGCGAGGCCGCAGGGCGGTGCAACGGATGGGCGTCCCGTCGCGTCCCATCAGCAGCGTGATCCACCCGCCGCCCGAGCACACCCGACCCCTGGATCCCCTCGTGCCCGGCCTGCCCACCCACCTGCGGCGCTGGGCGGTCGAGGTCGTGCAGATCGTGCTGCTGACCGCGCTCCTGTACGCGGTGGTGACGACCTTC
The DNA here is from genome assembly GCA_036261425.1 of Candidatus Limnocylindria bacterium. GTDB lineage: Bacteria > Chloroflexota > Limnocylindria > QHBO01 > QHBO01 > JACDBZ01. The sequence goes on from DATAKU010000122.1 coordinate 671, forward strand.
GTGGCCCAGCCGTACGAGGTCGAGATGTCCTCCATGGAACCGACCCTGTTGCCGGGAGACCACATCCTCCTCGACAAGCTGTCGCTGGCATGGAGCGACCCCCAGCACGGCGACCTGGTCGTGTTCGACGCCCCCGACGGCTTCGCCGACGACGGGATCCCCTACGTCAAGCGCGTGGTCGCGGTCGCCGGCGAGACGGTGCAGCTCCTCAACGGCCGCCTCTGGATTACGCCGGTCGGGGGCTCCCCCGCACCGCTCGACGAGCCGTACGTCGCCGACTCCGGGCTCACCCTGCCGCTGGGACGCAGCGGCCCGACGCGCTGGACCGTGCCGGCGGGGTCGGTCTTCGTGCTGGGCGACAACCGCACGGACAGCGTCGACAGCCGCCGCTTCGGACCGATTCCGGAGGATCGCATCATCGGCCGTGCGTTCGTCCGCTACCTGCCGCTCGAGCGCGTGGCGGTCCTGGGCGGCACGCAGCCTGCCGACGTGACCCCGCGTCCGTGATAGACTGATTCCCGACAACCGCCCGATGACGGGCACCACACCCGCGGCACAACGAACGCTCCTCTCACGGTCTTACGGCGAGATGGCTCGCTCTGGCCGCACGAGAAGGAGCTTTTCCCTTTGTTGACCTACGAAGACAAGACGCTGAACTGCGTTGACTGCGGCATGGACTTCATGTTCACCGCCCGCGACCAGCAGTTCTACGCTGATCGCCAGTTCAGCGAGCCGCGCCGCTGTCCGGCCTGCCGCGCCGCCAAGAAGGCGGCCCGCGGTGAGAGCTCGGGCGGCTATGGTGACAGCTACGGCGGCGGCGGTGGTGGTGGCTACGGCGGCGGCTACAGCGACCGCCCGCGCGAGATGTTCACCACCACGTGCGACAGCTGTGGCAAGGAAGCCCGCGTCCCGTTCCGACCGACCGGCTCGAAGCCGGTGTACTGCAGCGACTGCTTCCGCCGCTAGGCGAGCGACCTCTGCACCGATACGCCCCGGCGGCTCCCGCCGGGGCGTTCTGCTACCCGCGGATCAGTCGCCGCTGCGGTAGACCAGGCCGACGCTCCCACGATCGGTGAGGGTCAGCAGCTCACCCTCGATGGTGGGGACGAAGCCGTCGCCGATGACGGTCACGACCTGATTGTCCTGGTCCGCGAGGGCCGGCGGGCACACCTGGTCGGTCATGGCCAACGAGGTGGCCACGATCTGGTCCCCCTGCTCGATCCAGGAGCCATCGAAGCCCCGACATCCCGTCGACCCGGTGAGCCGCCCGTCCGCGGTCAGCTCCAGCGTCGCCGGGTCGCCGACCGCGGCCGCCGCCACGTCGCCGTCGACCAGCGTCTCGAGCCGCCAGGTCGTGCCGACCAGGTCGGCGGTGGGGGGCGGGTGGAGGCGACCGAACCGCAGCTCGACCGCGGGACCGCGAAGCACGAGCTCCTCGCCGTCCATGGCCATGGCGTCCACGGCCTCCAGCGCGCGCACGTACGCCACCTCGGACTCCATGACGCCTTGGTCGACGCACGCCATGGCCGTCGTCCCCAGCTCCACGATGTCCAGCCCGCCGTCTCGCGCCACGAGCCGGCCACCGTAGCTGTTGCAGGCTGCCGTGCCGCCGATCCGCGAGCCGGTGACCTCGAGCGTGATGCGATGGTCCTCCACGATCGGGATGGCAGCCTCACCGGCCGTTCCCCGCTGCAGCTCCCAGGCGCCGGTGGGATCGAACGCGGTCGCGCTCGGTGACGCGGGAGCGGCTCCCTGGCCGCCACCACAGGCGACCAGCACGAGGGCCAGGAACGGGGCGAGGCGGAGCATGGATGCTGGACGCACCCTGGCGGGCACGGGTTCCGTCACAGGCGTCGGGTGAGGAACTGTCCGCGGCCGGCAGCGGCCGGCTCGCCGCGCAGCAGGACCCGCGCCGGGGCGCCGGCCACCTCGAGCCCCTCGAACGGCGTGAAGTCGCTGCTGTGGTGGAGATGGGCCTGCGTGATGACGCGCCGCACGTGCGGGTCCCAGACGACGAGATCGGCGTCCCGCCCGGGCTCGACCGCGCCCTTCGCCGGCAGGCCGAACAACCGCGCCGGGTTGGCCGCCAGGAGCGCGACCAGGCGCTCGATGGCGATGCGCCCGGTGGCCACGCCCAGCCCGTAGAGCACGCTGAGCAGCGTTTCGATCCCGGGCCCGCCGTTGCTGATCTGGGGGAAGGGGGGCGGGGGCAGCCGCTTCTCGGTGTCCAGGCGGTCGGGGACGTGGTCGCTGGCCACCACGTCGAGCACGCCGTCCCGCAGCCCGTCCCACAGCGCCTCCACGTCCGCGCGCGAACGCAACGGTGGCGAGATCAGCCGTTTCAGCACCTCCGCGTCGTCCGGATGGGCATACAGCTCGTCGGTGAAGGCCAGGTAATGCGGGCACGTCTCGGCGTAGACCGGCTCGCCACGGGACTTCGCCTCGGCCACCGCGTCGAGCGCCCCGGCAGCCGACAGATGCACGACGTACAGCGGCGCCTCTGCCCGGCGCGCCATCTCGATGGCCTTGCGAGTGGCGGCCGCCTCGGCTCGGGGCGGGCGCGTGTGGGCGTGGTGTCGCGGGCCGATGTCACCGCGGTCGAGGGCGTCCGCGACCAGCGGATCGATGATCGCCGGCTCCTCGCAGTGGAGCATCAGCATCCCGCCCTGGCGCGCCGCCAGGGCCAGCGCGGCCTCGATCCGCGCGTCGTCGAGCGCGAAGTCGTAGACCATGAAGGCCTTGAAGGTCGGCACGCCGGCGGCGATGAGATCGGGAATCTCGGACAGCGGATCGACCTGATGACTGCCGACGACGGCGTTGAGGCCATAATCGACGACCGACTCCCCCGCCGTTCGAGCCCTGAACTCCTCGAGCCCACCCAACAGGGATCGCGCGCCGGCCTCGCTGATGCCGGTCCCCGGGTTGTTGAAGCTGAGAAGCGTGGTCGTGCCACCGCGAGCGGCCGCGAGCGTATCGGTCCGGAAGCGATCCGGACGGTCGGCGACCGGGAGGCGAAGGTGGGTGTGGACGTCGATGGCGCCGGGCAGCACCAGCATCCCGCTCGCGTCGATCGTCTCGACCCCCGGCCTCGCCAGGCCGGGGCCGACGGCCTCGATCCGGCCATCCGCGATGGCGACGTCCGCGATCGCCGAGCCGGCGGCGGTCACGACCGTGCCGCCGGCCACGACCCGGTCCGTCACGGCCTAGGAGGCGCCGCTGATCTCGATCTCCTGGGCACCGTCCCAGAGGACCCGGCGACCCAGCTCCGAAAGCAGCTCCTGGCCGCCGGTCAGCGTGGCGAAGTGGTTCCCGGCCAGCTGACCGAGCTTCGAGCTGAACATGCAGGCCCCGTACGGGAACAGGATCTCGCACTCCGACAGATCGCCGGTGTAGATCAGCAGCTGACCGGGCGCCGGGTGCGAGGTGTGGTTCTCGTAGCCGACGGCGGGCCGCCGGTCGCCGAAGGGGATCCAGGTCGACTCCCCGCTCCATCGGCAGTGGATCAGCTTCTCGCGGATCGGCAGCCAGGCCTCGAGGGCCGCACGCGTGCGTGGCGCGTCCGGTGCCCAGTCGGCCGTGAACCGGAGATCGCCGACGCGGATGTTCAGATCAGCCATGGCGTGGAGCATAGCGCGCTCCACCTCCGGCGCAGCCTAGCGGGGCGTCGCGTCACCGGGCACGAACGGCGCGCCGTGGCCGGGGATGACGAGGTCGGCCAGCTCGAGCACGCGCTCTCGAGAACGGCGGAGCGCATCTCGGTCGGGCGCGTACGGATCGTCCGCCGGGCCGTCGGCCGTCCACCACAGGTGGGTGGCCACCACGACGCCGTCGGCGGTGCCGATCACCGTGGACAGGTCCTCGTTGGAGTGACCTGGCGTCCGGATCAGGCGGACCGATGGGGAGAGCTCCGCTCCCTCGCACTCGCGCGAGTCCCACGTGTCACCACGGTAGACGGCCCAGTGATCGTGCACGGCGGCCTTCGAGAACAGCGCAGCGTTGACGGTGTGGTCCGGGTGGTGATGGCTGAGGATCACGGCGGTCACCTCCTCGGGCGCGACGCCGAGGGCGCGCAGCGGGTCCAGGATCGCCGCGGGAGACGGCGCCAGGCCCGGGTCGATCACGCCCACCAGCATGCCGTCGCGCACCAGGGTGCAGGTGCTCCGAACACCCGGCCGAAGCGAGCCCTCCAGGAGCAGGTCGAAGCGAGCCGAGCGGCCGACCGGTGCATCGGTCATCATGGGTCTCAGAGCATAGCGGAGGGATCCATGGCCGACCCTCGTCCCACGATCAGCACCCACGTCCTCGATCTCGCCACCGGCGAGCCGGCCCCCGGCGTCGCGGTCGCGCTGTTCAGGCTCGCCGCCAATGGAGCGCCCGAGCTGCTCTCCGAGCTGGAGACCGATGGCGACGGTCGCATCCGGGACCTCCTTGACGGCGGCGCCCTGGTCGAGGGTGACTATCAACTCGCCTTCGACGTGGGTGGCCAGGCCGACGACCCGGACGCCTTCTTCCAGTCCGTCGCCGTCGCGCTCCGCGTGACGGATGCCGGCCGGTCCTACCACGTGCCCCTGCTGCTCAGCCCGTACGGGATGAGCACCTACCGGGGCAGCTGATCCGGATGGCCGTTCGGGCGCAGCCCGTGCCGATCCCCGCGAGGAGCGTCGCCGGGAGCGCGGCGTGACCCTGGACGTCCGCGACTTCATCCCGGCCGACCGCGCGTGGGCGGCACGCCTCCTGTCCGAATCCGGCGGTGGGATCCCGCAGATGGCGCGCCTTGGCGAGCTGCTCGATCCTCTCGAGCACGAGGGCATCGTCGCGGAGCGGGACGGCCGCCCGGTGGCGCTCTTGACCGTGCACGAGTCCGAGCGCGGCCTCGAGGTGCTGACCCTGCACAGCGAGGTCGAGGGCATCGGTGCCGGATCCCGCCTCCTCGAGACGGCGCTGCGGGTGGCGGTGGCGTCGGAGGCACCGCGGCTGTGGCTGGTGACCACCAACGACAACCTGCCCGCCATCCGCTGGTACCTGCGGCGCGGCATGCGCGTCGTCGCGGTGCATCCGAACGCCGTCGAGGCCGATCGCGCGTTGAAGCCACAGATCCCCGCCGTCAACCCGGGGAACGGCATCCCGATCCGCGACTACGTGGAGCTGGAGCTCCCGACGGACGCGGGCGAGGATCTGCCCTTCCAGGCCTTCCCCCGCATCGAGGACCTCGACCGGCTGCCGCCCGAGAGCGCCGCGTTCCTGCTCCGAACTCTGTTCGAGGACGCTCCCCGCTTCCTCCGGCGCCTGGCCGACGCGCGCCCGTTCGGCGACGATGCCGGCCTCATGCGCGCGGCGCGCGAGCTGGCGCGCGGACTGCCGGAGGACGAGCAGATCGAGCTGCTCGCCGCGCACCCACGCATCGGTGCCGACCCGGCGGCGGTCTCCGACCTCTCTCGGGCGGAGCAGGGCTATGACGACTCGGCCGGGGCGGAGCCGGACCAGCCGTGGCTGGCCGAGGAGCTGGATGCCCTGAACGACGCCTACGAGCGGATCTTCGGATTCCGGTTCGTCATCTTCGTGGCCGGGCGCCCGCGCGCGGCGATCGCACCGATCCTGGAGGCGTCGTTGCGCGACGAGCGGATCAGCGAGCTGCGACGAGGGCTCGATGACGTCGTGTACATCGCCGCGGACCGGCTGGCGACGCTGCGCAGCGAGTGAGGTTCCGCCCTGGTCGTCCCGCCGCCTCGCCCGCGATGTCGGCGAATACGTCAATATCGACCGAGCCGCTGACTGGGGCGCCACCGGCGCGGGCGAATCGGAGACGTCCGTGCTCCCATGGGTCGACCCGCCGGCCAGCGACTACCATCGGCGAATGCAGCACCTCATCCGCTACGGCAAGGCCGACGTCAAGGTGTACCGCACCTACGCGGAGCCGTTGAGCGACGTGACGGCCATCCCCGAGTCGCCGTTCGCCGGGCGCGACAACGTGCTCACCGCCGCCGAGATCGAGGTCGTCGTCCACGGGACCGAGTTCCTCGACGCCTACACGAAGGGCGACAACCGCCGCGTCGTGGCGACCGACACGATGAAGAACTTCATCCACGCCACCTCGCTGCGCGCCCGCGCCCGGTGCCTGGAGGAATGGCTACTGGAGATCGGCACCGCCTTCCTCGACACGTATCCGCACATGGAGCGGCTGACGATGCTCGGCAAGGCGCTCCCCTTCCCCGCTGCCGTCGTCCCGGCGCCCGACAGCGACGGCTGGCTCGCGTCGGACCGCCTGTTCAGCCGGGACCGCTGCGACTACGGCACTGCCCGCCTCGAGCTGGCCCGTGACGAGGAGGGCTCGGTCCGCGTCACCGACCACGAGTGCGGCCGGGCGGAGCTCCAGCTCATCAAGATCACCGGCTCCGCCTTCGCCGACTTCGCGCGCGACGAGCACACCACCCTGCCGGAGCGTCGCGATCGTCCGCTCTACATCTGGCTGAACATCGGCTGGCGCTACACCGATGCGTCACACGCCGTGCTGGCGGATCCCGCGCGCTACGTGGCCGCCGAGCAGGTGGCCGACCTGGCCAACGCCGTCTTCCACGAGTTCGTCAGCCTCTCGATCCAGCACCTCGTCAACGAGATCGGGACGCGCATGCTGGACCGATGGCCGCAGCTGTCCGAGGCGAGCTTCGACGCCCAGAACCGGCTGTGGGACCTCGCCGCCGAGTCCCCCGACGACGAGCGGGTCAAGTCGTACGCGGACCCGCGGCCGCCATACGGACACATCGGCCTGGTCCTGCGGCGGAGCTGAACCGGCTCGCGGGTCAGGAGAGCTCGTAGCGCATCCGCGGCAGGCTGCGACCCGGGAGGCGCGTCGAGGGCGTCTCTCCCACCCGCACCGCGCCCATCCGCGCGTAGAACGGCTCGGCGTTCGGATCGGCGTCGAGCTCGATCGCGGTGGCGCCCAGCGAGCGGGCGATGGCGACCGCGTGGTCCCACAGGCGTCGGCCGTGCCCGCTGCCGATGCTCGCCGGCTCCAGCCACAGGTCCTCGAGCAACGCCGGCTCGCCGGGCACGACGCGGTGGAGGCCGATGAGCCGGCCATCCTCGTTCTCCAGCACCCAGACCTCGTGCTCGGTGATGTTACCGGCGCTGATGACGATGTCCGGCACGAATGCGGACATCAGCTCCGGCGAGTAGCCCCAGTACGCCTTCGACCGCCGCGCCAGGTCGGTGAGCGCGTCGGCCTCGGACGGCCGGGCGCGCCGGATGCGGACCGCCGGATCGGTGTCGAGCCGCAGGAACAGCGGCTGCTCGATGTCGCTCGGCCACGCGGTTCGGGTGATGTGGTGCCGCCAGCGTGGCTCGAGGGCGGCCGTCTCCTCGCGCGTGAGCCACCGGTGGGAGAGGAAGCGGGTGATGCCGTCCACGGCGGGGAGGCTGACCTCCTGGGGCCATGGGTCCGGCGTGGCGAGGAACAGGAAGCCGACCCCGGTGAGATGGCCGCGCTCCCAGAACTCGCTGACCGCGATGAGCCGCTCGAGCCGCACGCTGAGGCCGGTCTCCTCCAGCGCCTCCCGGCGCGCGGCGTCGGTGATCGACTCGTCGTCCTCGAGCGCGCCGCCTGCGCCGGACCACTCGATCCGACCGTGCCGCTCCTGCTCGACCAGGAGCAGGCGGCCGTCGGGAGCGACGATCTCGCAGCCCGCGCCGAGCATCCAGCCCCGCCGCCCGGGGCGGTCACGCACGGCCGCCGCTCCCGATCATGCGGGGGTGGTCGATGGCCGGGCATCGGTTCATGACCACCAGCAGGCCGGCATGCGCAGCCAGCTCGGCCGCCTCCTGGTTCCATACCCCGAGCTGCATCCAGACCGCCTTCGCGCCGATCTCGATCGCCTCGACCACGTGCGGGAGGACCAGCTCCGACCGGCGGAACAGGTCGACGACCTCGATGGGCGGCCCCGGATCGACCGGGACCGACCGGAGGTCCGGATAGGCCAGCTTGCCGTGGACGATCTCCTCGTTCGGGTTGACGGGGGCGACCGCGTAGCCCTGGGCGAGGAGGTAGCGCATCACGCCGTTCGACGGCCGCGACGGGTCGGAGGAGGCGCCGACCACCGCCCAGACGCGAAACGAGCGGAGGATGCGCTCGGCGACCTTCGGGTCGCTCCACGGATCGCCGACCTCGTTCATCGGCTCCGAGCCAGCTCCTGGAGGGCCGCCTTGATGCGCGCGTCCAGCCCGCCGTCGCTGCCGGCGACCGATCCGGCGGCCTTCCTGGCCTCGCCGGCCGAGTAGCCCAGCGACTCCAGGGCGGCGACGACGTCCGAATCGGTGGCCGTCGCACCGCCGGCGGCGATGCCGGCGGCGTGCACCTTCTCCTTGAGCTCCAGGATGATCCGCTGCGCGGTCTTGCGGCCGACGCCGGAGACGCTGGTGAAGACGTCGACGTCATCGGTCACGATGGCCAGCTGAAGGCGGGTCACCGGATGGGCCGAGGTGATCGCCAGGGCCAGCCTCGGCCCAACCTGCGACACGGTCATGAGCAGCTCGAAGAACGCGAGCTCCTCCGTCGTGGCGAATCCGAACAGCGCCTGCAGGTCCTCTCGCACGAGGTGATGGGTGAAGACCGATGCCTCGGTCCCCGGCCGGAGCTTCCCCAGCAAGGCCGGGCCGGCGATCACCCGATAGCCGATCCCGTTCACCTCGACCAGCGCGTGGTCGAGGCCCACGTGCGTGACGCGACCGCGCACCGAGCCGATCATCCGATCACCGCCTTCGGCGTGGCGGCCGCGCGGTAGGCCGAGCCGATGGCGACCGCGAGCGCATCGGTCGCATCGTCAGGAACGCCGGCCAGGCTGCGTCCGAGCAGCCGCTCGACCATGGTGGCGACCTGCTGCTTGTCGGCCGCGCCGTTCCCACAGACCGCCTGCTTGACTTCGTTCGGTGTCGGCTCGTCGACCGGCAGCCGGGCCTCGGCCACCGCCAGCAGGGCCACGCCCCGCGCCTGCCCCACGGCCATGGCGGTCTGGACGTTGCGCTGGAAGAAGAGGCGCTCGATCCCCACTCGCTGCGGGCGGTGCTGCTCCAGCAGGCTCCGGATCGCGCGATGGAGCTCACTGAGCCGCTCCGCGTCCCCCATGCCGGCGGGCGTTCGCACCACGCCGGCGTCCACCAGCCGCAGCCGGCCCGCATCGAGCGACACGACGCCGAACCCGCAGATCGCCGTGCCGGGGTCGATGCCGAGGATGATCACGCGACGCATGGTAGCGGCACGCGGCCTACGTCATTTGTCGTACGAGAAGTTTCGTCCATATGTGTTGACTTCGTTCCATCGGCATCGTATGATGCTGCTTGTACGATCCACTTCGTACACAGAGAGACGGTTAGGACGGAAGGACCACGGTAGAACGATGATGATGATCCTGCCCGGGCCTGGCGTCCTGGATACCATGATTCGGGACCGCCACCAGCGTTTGCGCCCGCGCCACGCGGTGCGTCGGGCGGCCGGGGCCGGCCTTCGGGTCCGCCTCGGACGCGCGCTCATCGCGGCCGGCAGCTCCATCAGCGGCGAGCGGGTCGAGATGCCCGCCCGCCGCAGCACCCTGCCCCACGGCGTTTGATCGATCGCGGAGAGGAACGCCCAGATGTCTCCCATCCGTCGTCCCGGGACCTCGCCCACGCTCACCATCGAGCACTCCCCCGCCTATGAGCTGCTGCACGTCATCGTCGTCACCCTCGACGACAGCGACACGTTCGAGATCGGTCCGGAGTGGGTCCAGGAAGCCCGCAGCCGCGCCGGGGACGCGCTGTTGGCCCGGACGCGCGAGATCTCGCTCGGCGACGAGGACACCTTCCATCACCTGGTTGCGCTCGCCTACGACACGCCGGCGCCCCGCGACATCCCGGCCTTCCTCGACCACCTGCGCGGGACCGATGCCGACGAGATCCGGCTGCATCTCGTCCAGTTCTACGCCCGCGAGACGCGTCGCATGACGCCGGCCGCGGTGATCCGCGCCGCAGTGGGCGGGGACCCGGATGCCCGCGCCGAGTTCCTGCGCACCTGCCATCCCGACCACGAGGAGTGGAACGACTACCTGCGCCGCGTCCTCGACGTCGACGCCGAGGCATTCAAGGCGGAGCTCATCGACGTCCTCGAGGCGTGGCACGAGCGGGTGTGGAAGCCGGAGTCGCTCACGATCCTGCCGATCCTCGAGCGCGACGCGGACGCGAAGCGCGAGCTCCGTCGCGATCTGCCGATCGATCGCTTCGTGGTGGCCGCCACGAACGGGGTGGAGTACGCCCCGCGGCCGGGCATCGACCGCCTGGTCATGATCCCGAGCTTCGTGAGCCGGCCCGTCGTCAGCTTCGTCGAGTTCGGCGCCGTGTTCATCATCGTCTACCCCGTCGCCGACGAGAGCATCTCGTTCGAGCGCGACGTACCCCCACCGCGCCTGGTGCGCCTCTCCAAGGCGCTGGGCGACGAGAAGCGCCTCCGGATCCTGCGGGCGTTGGCGGACGGCGAGAAGAGCCTCATGGAGCTGGCGGACATGTTCGGCGTCGCCAAGACGACGATGCACCATCACATGATCGTGCTGCGCTCCGCCGGCCTCATCTCGGTCGCGACCGACAAGAAGCGCTATCGACTCCGCCACGAGACGGTGCCCGACGTCGGCGCGCTCCTCAACGAGTTCCTGGGCGCCGCCCCCGAGGGCAACACGGCCGAGCGCTCGACCCCGAAGGTCGCCTCGGGCCGCTGAGGGCCGCTCAGACCACCTGGGCCTCGAGCTGCTCCATCAGCTCGGCCGGGATGTCGAAGTTGGCGTACACGTCCTGGACGTCGTCGAGGTCCTCGAGGCGCTCGACGAACTGGAGCACCTGCTTCGCCGTCTTCTCGTCGCTGATCTCGACGGTCGTCGTCGGCTCCATCGACAGCTCCGCCGACTCCGCCTCGTAGCCCGACTCGGCGAGCGCGCGTCGGACGGCCTCGAGGTCCTGCGGCTCGGTGGTCACCAGGATGCTGCCGCCGTCCGGCGCGCCGACGTCGGCCGCCCCCGCGTCGATGGCCGCCAGGGTGATCTCGTCGGGATCGCGGCCGTTCAGCGGGATGCCGATGATCCCCTTCTGCTCGAACTGCCAGGCCACGGTGGAGAGCGTGCCGCCGTGCTTGTTGAAGATGCTGCGGACGTCCGACGCGGTCCGGTTGCGGTTGTCGGTCATGGCCGCCACGATCACGGCCACGCTGGCAGGTCCGATCCCCTCGTAGGTGATCTCCTCGAACTGCTCGGCATCGGCGCCGGCGCCGGTGGCCCGCTCGATGGCGCGCTTGATGTTGTCGGCCGGCATCGAGTTCGCCCTGGCCTTGTCGATCGCCATCCGCAGCCGGTAGTTCGCGTCCGGATCGCCTCCGCCCTGCCGCGCAGCGGTGATGATCTCGCGGGATAGCTTGGTGAAGAGCGCGCCGCGCTTCGCGTCGTTCGCACCCTTCTGGCGCTTGATGGTGGACCACTTGCTGTGGCCGGACATCGGTCCTCCTTGCCGCGCTGCCGGGCGCGACGACTCGTGCTCAGCCGGGAGCCCCGATTCTACCAACCCGCGGACGTGGTGCCACGGGGGGAGCTCCGCCGGAATCGCTCGCCGAGCCGTGCGAGGACGGCGCGGTCGACGCTCCAGCGGCCGCCGCCGAGAACCACGAGCACGGAGCTCAGCCCGAAGAGGCCCACGTGGGCGATGACCGGATCGTCGGGGAGCGCGAAGAGTGCCAGCGTGAGGACTGCGAAGCCGACCGCGGCGGCGAATCGGGTCAGGACGCCGAGGATGAGTGCCAGGCCGAGCGCCGTCTCGACCAGTGCGGCGCCGGCGACCCACAGCTCCGGCGATACCGGCACGACCGACGTCAACCCGTAGCGCTCCACCGCGGCGAGCGCCTGGTCGTGGATCAGCAGCTTGTCCGCGATCCCCGAGGCCGCGAACGCGCCGCCGAGCCCCACCCGCACCACGAGCGGCAGGAGGTCGTCATGGCCGCTGGCCAGGTTCTCCGTGGCGGCCCTGGCGCCCGGGCCGCGCGGGAAGGCCGCTCGCAGCAGGTCGTCCAGCGAGGGGCGGCCGGGACCGATCACCGCCGCGGCCGCGAGCGCCCCGGCCACGTCGAGCATCATCACCAGCTCGGGGTTCGCGAGACCGCCAACGACGAATGTGGCGAGAGCGGCCAACGCCGCCAAGCGCACGGCAAAGCCGACGAGGAGCAGGAACCCCGTTGCCGTCAGGACGAGGCCGATCGGGCCGGCCGCATCGACCGTGGGCATGAAGAGGGTGCGTGAGAGGCCAGATCCGATGAGGACGAGACCGGCGGAGAGGCGCAGCATCCACGGGACGTACTCGTGGTATCCGGCGGCCCGGTCCACGAACCGGGAACGCGCCTCATCCAGCGGGCGCCATCTGGCCCATGCCAGCAGGAGCGCCAGGACCAGGATCGTCCCGACGCCGAACAGGAGGAGCGCGCCCGGCTGCGCCAAGGCGTCGAGCAGGAAGCCGATGGGATCGGACCCACCGTCGGGCTCGGTGACGTAGTCGACGTGGGCGAGGACTCGGCGCATCGCGGCCCCCTGTGCAAGTCGGCTGCCGCCCGCCAGGTGGGGCCGGCGAACGACCCGGAGGCGTCGCCAAACGCCCCCGCCGGCGAACCTATAATGGCCCTCCCACACTGGCCACTGACCGCCCGAGGCGGAGTCCATCGGCCTCGGCACGTCCGCACGCTGCGCAAGGAGCACCGATGAAGCCCACCTCGCCTGACAGGATCAGGAACGTCGCCCTCATCTCCCACGGCGGCGCCGGCAAGACGAGCCTCGCCGAGGCGATGCTGTTCGATGCCGGCGCCATCTCGCGCCTGGGGACCGTCGAGGCGGGAACCACCACCTTCGACTGGGATCCCGACGAGCAGAAGCGGACGCAGAGCATCAACCTGGCCATCGGCTCCTTCGAGCACGACGGGGTGCGGATCACCGTGGTGGACACGCCCGGCTACGCCGACTTCCAGGCCGACGTGGTGGAGGCGCTGGCCGCCGTCGACGCGGCCATCGTCGTGGTCGACGCGTCGGCCGGGGTGGAGGTCGGCACGGGCGAGGTCTGGAAGCTGGCCGATGCGCGCGGCCTGCCTCGCATGGTCTTCATCAACAAGATGGACCGGGAGAACGCCAACTACGATGCCACCCTCGACCAGCTGAAGGCGGCGTTCGGGCCCAAGATCGCGCCGGTCTACCTGCCCATCGGTTCGGCCGACTCGTTCCGCGGCTACGTCGACGTGATCGAGGAGCACGCCAACGTCTACGAGGACGGCAAGCCGCACGAGGTGCCCATCCCCGAGGAGCTGGAGGGGATCGAGCACTCGCGACGCGATGCCCTGGTCGAGGCGGCCGCCGAGGCGAGCGACGACCTGATGATGAAGTACCTCGAGGGCGAATCGTTCAGCGACGAGGAGATCGAGGCTGCGGTCCACAAGGGCACGCGCGAGGGCAGCGTGGTGCCGGTCTTCGTCGGCTCGGCCACCAAGAACATCGGCGTCCGAGAGCTGATCAGCATGATCGCCAAGCACGTGCCGTCGGCGGCCGAGGTGGGGTCGCGACGGACGACCGACGGCAAGGAGATCACGCCGGATCCCGACGGGCCGTTCGTCGCCCAGGTCTTCAAGGCCACCGCTGATCCCTTCGTCGGCCGCCTCACCTACTTCCGCGTCGTCTCCGGCACCCTGTCGCCGCAGGGGCACGTCTACAACGTGAATCGCAAGGAGGAGGAACGGATCGGGAACCTGCTGGCCGTCCAGGGCAAGGAGCAGGAGAACCTGCCCAAGCTCGGCCCGGGCGACATCGCGGCCGTGGCCAAGCTCACCTCGACGCACGCCGGCGACACGCTGGTGGCCGACAAGGCCAGGGCGGTGGAGCTGGAGCCGTTCGCCTTCCCCGCCCCGTCGCTGCAGGTGGCCGTCGAGCCCGAATCCAAGGCCGACCTCGACAAGCTGGGCCAGGCGCTCCATCGGCTGGAGGAGGAGGAGCCGTGCGTCCGCATCCACCGCGAGGAGGGCACCGGCGAGACGATCCTCACCGCCATGGGCGATGCGCACGTGGACGTCATCGTCGACCGGCTGAAGCGCAAGTTCGGCGCATCGGTAAAGACGGCCACGCCGAAGGTGCCGTATCGCGAGACGATCCGCCAGCCGGCGCGCATCGACAACCGGTTCAAGCGCCAGACCGGCGGTCACGGCCAGTACGGCCACGTGGTCATCGAGTTCTCCCCCGGCGAGATGGGCTCCGGCTTCCAGTTCGGCGACCGCATCGTGGGTGGCGTGGTCCCGAAGCAGTACATCCCCGCGGTCGAGAAGGGACTGCGCGAGGCGATGTCCGAGGGGGTGCTGGCCGGCTACCCGGTCGTCGACCTGCAGGCGACGCTGGTCGACGGCTCGTACCACACGGTCGATTCGTCCGAGATGGCGTTCAAGGTCGCCGCCAGCCAGGCCCTGAAGAAGGCGTTCGAGGTCGGATCACCGGCGCTGCTGGAGCCGATCCTCGAGGTGGACATCGCCGTGCCCGACGAGTACATGGGCGAGGTGATGGGCCAGATCACCGCGAAGCGCGGCCAGGTGCTCGGCATGGATTCGGTGGACGGCCTTCAGCACCTGCGCGCCCAGGTCCCGCAGGCCGAGATGTTCCACTACGCCACCGAGCTGCGCTCCATCACCCAGGGCCGCGGCCGCTTCTCGTGGAAGCTGGACCACTACGCCGAGGTGCCGCACACGATCGCCGAGAAGGTGGTCGCGGAGGCGGCGAAGAACGGACAGGGCGCCGAGAAGGGCCACTAGAAGCCGGCTCCCGCATGGGTCGGGCCGGCTCCTAGCACCGCGCGGTGCCGGACCCGCCCGGCTCAGGAGCGGTCGCGCCCGCCCTCTCGATAGGCCCACGGCTCGCCGATCGACCGCATCCGGGTCAGCGTGCGCCGATACGCGATCCACTCGGCCACGTAGGCCGCCACGGCAGCACCGATGCCCGCCAGCCCGACGACCCAGATCCCGGCGGGCCACGGGTCGGACCACCCAAGCAGCAGGCCGGCGACCCAGACCAACAGCCCGCTGACGACCACCGCGGCCACGCCGGTGGCGAGCGCGCCGGTACCGAAGGCCATCCTCACGGCCGCGCCACCTCGGCGACCGCCAGGTTGCGCTTGCCGCGGCGCAGGAGAAGCCAGCGGCCGGCGAGCAGGTCCTCGCGCGCGGGCGTGGCGGCCGCATCGGTGACCCGAGCGTTGTTCAGGTAGGCGCCGCCCTCGC
>DATAKU010000130.1:0-26139 GCA_036261425.1 Candidatus Limnocylindria bacterium
TTCTTCACCACGCTGCGCGACGATCCGGCCGACGCCGAGATGGTGTCCCATCGGCTCCTGGTGCGCGCCGGCTACGTCCGCCAGCTGGGCTCGGGGATCTACTCGCTGCTGCCGCTCGGGTTCGCCGTCCACAAGCGGATCGAGCAGGTGATCCGGGAGGAGATCGACGCCATCGGCGGGCAGGAGATGGAGATGCCGGTGGTCCACCCCGCCGACCTGTGGCGCCAGTCGGGGCGCTACCAGAAGATCGGTCCGGAGATGGCGCGGTTCAAGGACCGCGGCGAGCGGGACATGGTGCTGGCCATGACGCACGAGGAAGTCGTTGCCCAGCTGACCGGCGAGATCGTGAACAGCTACCGGCAGCTGCCGGCCATCGTGTACCACTTCCAGACGAAGTTCCGCGATGAGCCGAGGGCGCGAGGCGGACTGATCCGGGTCCGCGAGTTCGTGATGAAGGACTCGTACTCGATCGACGTCGACGAGGCAGGGCTGGACCACAGCTACCAGCTCCACCACGACGCCTACGTGCGGATCTTCGAGCGGCTCGGCCTCAAGACGGTGGCGGTGGGCTCGGACGTGGGGATCATGGGCGGCAGCCAGGCCCACGAATTCATGGTCATCAACCCGTTCGGCGAGGACACCCTGGTCCTGTGCGACGCGTGCGGCTACGCGGCCAACCAGCAGGTCGCCGGCGTGGCGGTTGCCGCTCCCGAGGCGGAGGAGCCGGAGCCGATCGAGGAGGTGGAGACGCCAGGCACCGAGACGATCGCTGCCCTGGCCGCGTTCCTCGAGGTCCCCACCGCCCGCACCGCGAAGGCCGGCTTCTTCGTCACCGGCGACGGCAGGCTGATCACCGCCATCGTGCGGGGCGACTTCGACGTCAACGAGACGAAGCTCGCCAACGCGGTGAAGGCGGTCGGCGGACTCCGGCCGGCCACCGCCGAGGAGATCCGCGCGGCCGGCATGGAGCCCGGCTACGGGTCGCCCATCGGCGCGCATGGCACCACGGTCGTGGTCGATGCGCTGGCGGCCGCGTCACCCAACCTGGTGGCCGGGGCCAACCGGCCCGGCTTCCACCTGCGAAACGTGAACGTCGGGCGGGACTACACCGCCGACGTGACCACGGACATCGCGAGCGTCCGCGGGAGCGATCCCTGTCCCGAGTGCGGTCAGCCGGTGCGCCTGGCGCAGGGCATCGAGGTCGGCAACATCTTCAAGCTGGGCACAGACTTCACCGTGGCGCTGAACGCCACCTTCCTCGACGAGGCCGGGAATCGCCGCCACCCGATCATGGGCTCCTACGGGATCGGCCTGGGACGGGCCATGGCCTGCATCGTCGAGGAACACCACGACGACAAGGGCATCGTCTGGCCGGTCGAGGTCGCGCCGTACCGGGCGCACCTCGTCGCCATCGGTGCCTCCCGCGATCCCGCGGTGGCGGAGCAGGCCGAGGCGCTGTACCAGCGTCTGACCGATGCCGGCGTCACGGCCCTCTACGACGACCGTGACGAATCACCCGGGGTGAAGTTCACCGATGCGGAGCTGCTGGGCATGCCGACGATCGTCACCGTGAGCCCGCGCGCCCTGGCCGCGGGCGGGGTCGAGGTCACCGATCGCGCCTCCGGCGAGCGAGCGGTGCGGCCGATCGAGGAGCTGGTCGCCGAGCTGACCGGCGCCTAGACCCGCGCCGCCGTCGATGGAGCTGCTCCCGGTTCGGCGGCTGGCCGAGGTCTTCGCCACGCTGGCACCGATGAGCGAGGCCGACGCGTTGCGCCGTGCCGAGGCCGCGATCGAGACCCTGCACGCCACGCGTTCGCGGCGAGACGTCGCCGAGCTTGGCCTGGCGCTCCGGGCCCTCGACCTGGCGCCGCTCAACGCGGCGGTGGGCGGTGGGCTCTCGACGTTCGGTGGCGGATCGCAGGCGGCGCGCGAACGGATCCTGCGCGGCTGGTCGACGGCACCCATCCCGCAGCTGCGAACCGCCTTCCAGGCCATGACCCGGCTCGGCCTGTTCCTCGCCTACGCCGATCCGGGGCCCGATCCCGCCGTTCCGGCCAACGAGGCCTGGGACCGGATCGGGTACGTGCCGCCGGAGCCGGCGCCCGACCCGACGCCGTCGCCGGTGACGCCGTTGCCCGTGGACCGGCGGGCTGCGGAGCCGCTGCGCCTCGAGGCCGACGTCGTGGTCATCGGCTCGGGGGCCGGTGGCGGGGTCGTGGCGGCACGGCTGGCGGCCGCCGGACGATCGGTGCTGGTGCTCGAGATGGCCAGCGCCCGCGCCGATGGCGGCTTTCCCCGCCTCGAGGCCGAAGCCTGGCGCGACCTGTATCTCGATCGTGGCGCGACCTCGACCCACGACCTGTCGGTCACCATCCTGGCCGGCAGCGCAATCGGCGGCGGCACGACGGTGAACTGGACGACCTGCCTGGCCCCGCCCGATCGGCTGCGCGTCGAGTGGGAGGAGGAGCACGGCCTGCACGGGATGACGGGGCCGGTCGTCGACGACGACATCGCCCGCCTGCGGGCGGAGCTGGGCGTCATGGCTCCCAGCCTGGTGCCGCCCAAGGACCGCGTCATCCTCGACGGGTGCGCGGCCCTCGGCTGGGAGGCGGCGCCGAACGAGCGCAACGCGGGTCCCTGCGATCGATGCGGCGCCTGTGGCTTCGGCTGTCCATGGGGAGCCAAGCGCTCCACCCTCCAGGTCCACCTCCCGTTGGCCCAGGCCGCGGGAGCGCGCCTCCTCGATGGCGCTCGCGTCACCCGGGTCCGTCACGCAGGCGCGCAGGCCCGTGGCGTCCAGGGCCGCCTGACCGGCGGTCGGCCGTTCACGGTGCACGCCGGGCAGGTCGTCGTGGCGGCCGGCGCGCTGCGAACACCGGCCCTCCTGGCGACGAGCGGCGTGGGGCACCCGGCGCTCGGGCACAACCTGCGACTTCACCCCGTGCCGGTCATCGCCGCCGACATGCCGGAGCCGGTCGAGATGTGGATCGGGCCGACCCAGGCGGCGCGCAGCCTGCAGTTCGCCCATCCCGGACCGGCCGACGGCATCGGTCCGGCCCATGGCGAGTTCGTCGTCGAGTCGGCCCCGGCACATCCCGGATTCGCCGCTGCGGCCCTGCCGTGGGACGGCCGGGAGGCGGGCACCGCGCGCCTGGCGCGGCTCCGGCATCTCGCACCGGTCGTCTCCATCGTGCGTGACCGGGGCGCCGGTCGCGTTCGTCCGACGGCCGGTGGCCGGGTGCGCATCGACTACCGTCTCGGCCCCGAGGACGCGTCGACGGTCCGTCGCGCGTACGTCGAGATGGCACGGATCGCGCGTGCCGCCGGCGCCGAGGAGCTCCTGGCCGTCACCACACCCGGAGCGACCTGGACGCGCGGCGAGGACTTCGACGCCTACCTGCGCCGGCTGGCGAGCCTCGACCTCTCCCCGAACCGGGCGGTGCTGTTCAGCGCGCACCAGATGGGCTCGACCCGCGCGGGGTCCGATCCGGCTGGCGCCCCGACCGATCCCGATGGCCGGGTCCGGCTCGACCGACGCGGAACCGTGCTGCGCGGCGCGTACGTGGCGGACGCGTCGCTGTTCCCCACGCCCTCCGGGGTGAACCCGATGCTGACGATCATGGTCCTGGCCGAGCGCGTCGCCCGCACCGTGATCGCCGAGGGCCGCAGCTAGCGCAGCTGGGCGAACACGTCGGAGGCGATGCGCTCGAGTCGCGAGGGATCGGCCCCGACGCCGCGGACGCTGAAGATGACGTGCTGGGCACCCGCCTCGGCCAGGCCGCCGAAGCGCTCCACGACCGCCGCCGCGTCCTCCGTCTCAGGATCGACGCTGGTGAGCACCGTCTTCTCGATCTCGTCGTACCGCCGACCGAGCCGCTCGCAGTGCTCGCGCAGGACGGCGAGCTTGTCGCGGACGAAGCCGGGCGAGCGACCGAAGAGATTGCACGCATCGGCGTACTGCGCAACGAGGCGCAGGGTCTTCCGCTCGCCGCCACCGCCGACCAGGATCGGCACGCGTGGCCTGCTGATCGACTGCGGGGCGTTGATGAGGTGCGTGGCGCGCAGGCGGACGCCCTCGAACGCGTCGTGCGTGCCGCTCCCCTCGGACCACATGAGGTGCGCCATGCGCAGGGTGTCCTCCAGCCACTCGAAGCGCTCGCGAAGCGGCGGGAAGGCAAAGCCGAGGCCCTTCGACTCGTGCTCGTTCCAGGCCGCGCCGATGCCGAACCAGGCACGCCCGCCAGACAGCACGTCCAGGGTCGTGGTCATCTTGATCCACAGCCCCGGCGGCCGGTAGTGGACGCCGCCGACCATGAGGCCGAGGCGTGCCCGGTCGGAGTGGGCGGCCATGAACCCGAGCGCGGTCTGGCCCTCCAGCATCGGCGCCTCGGGCGGACCCAGGCCGCGGATCTGGAAGAAGTGATCCATGACCCAGATCGAGTCGAAGCCGGCGTCATCGGCAGTGCGCGTGACGCGCCCCAGGGTCGGACCGATGGCGGCTGCGCCGCCGGGCCAGGTGAACTGGTTGATCTGGAGGCCGAACTTCATCGGCTTCATCATCGCACTGGCCGTGTGAGTGAGGCTTTCGAGCTCGGCACGCCACGCAGCGTGGAACGGCGCGTGCTTGGTGAGCGGTCATGCCCACGGATCGCCGACGGAAGCGACGGACGCCGCCGGGGACGATCGCCGGCCGCTACCGGATCGGCGAGCGCATCGCCCGGGGCGGGATGTCGACCGTGTACCGCGCCCACGACGAACAGCTGAGCCGCCCTGTGGCGGTGAAGCTCATGCGTGCGGACCTCGGCGAGGACCCGGAGTTCGTTCGGCGCTTCATCGCCGAGGCTCGCAGCGCGGCCTCCGTGAGCCACCCGAACGTCGTCGCGGTCTACGACGTCGGCACCGACAAGGCTCCGTATATCGTCATGGAGCTCGTCGAGCGTGGTGACGCGGCTGCGCTCCTCCGTCGGGAAGGACGCCTGCAACCGCTCGCTGCCGCGCGCATCGCCGCCGAGACCGCCGACGCACTCGAGGCCGCCCACCGTGCCGGCCTGGTTCACCGCGACGTCAAGCCCGGCAACATCCTCATCGGTCCCGAGGGCCGCGCCCTCGTCGCCGACTTCGGCATCGCCCGCGCTACGGGCGAGGACACCCTGACGCGACCCGGAGCGGCGCTCGGCTCGGTCGAGTACTTCAGCCCGGAGCAGGCCCGGGGCGAACGGGCCGGGCCGGCGAGCGACGTGTATGCGCTCGGTGTCGTGCTCTACGAGCTGCTCACCGGAAGGCGGCCCTTCGTCGGTGACTCCCCGTACGCCACGGCGACGGCGCGGCTGGACGTACCGCCACCCGACCCGCGGAAGATCCTGCCAGAGATACCCGACGGGCTGGCGGAGGTCGTCCGGCGCGCCATGGCCCAGGAGCCGGCTGACCGCTACGGCTCGGCCGGCGAGATGCGCGACGCGGTGCGCTCCTGGATCGAGCTCGAGGGAGCGGCCGGCCAGACGGACCCGGGGCGGCGATCCGGCACCGCCGTCCTGCCGCCCGCCGCGGCGGTCGCGGTCAATGGGCGGCCGTCGGTGCCGGCGGAGCGCAATGAGGGTTCGCGCCGGCAGGGCCTCGCGCCGCTGGTGGCCGCGCTCTGCCTCGTCGCGCTCGTGGGCGTCGGGTTCGTGGGATGGGGGCTCATCCGCGGCGACGATGGCGCGGCACGGCTGCCGGGCGTCATCGTCGGCTCGCCGGGAGGCATGGCGATCGAAACGTCCACGCCATCGCCCACGCCGACCATCACCGCCTCGCCGACCCCGACGGTCGCGTCGGCCACTCCCGCTCCGCAGCCGTCCACCGCCACCCCGGCGCCGCAGCCGCCCGCGGAGACGCCCATCGCCGTCGCCGCCACCACGCCGGAGGACAGCGTGATGGCGTTCTACGGGTACGTCGAGGCCGGGCGCTTCGACGAGGCATATGCGCTGTGGAGCGCACGCATGCGGGCCGACTATCCTCGCCAGGTGAACCTGGACGACAGGTTCGCCGACACGGCCGACATCACCTTCACGACGCTCTCGCTGGCGAGCCAATCCGGTGACCGTGCGACCGTGCAGGCGAACTTCACCGAGACCTACGATTCGGGCTCGAGCCGCCAGTTCGTCGGATACTGGGAGCTCGTGCGCGTGGACGGTCGCTGGCTCCTCGATCACCCGACGTACTGACGGTGGGAGCTGCCATCGGGCGCGGCGGTCGGGCCGCCGCGCCCGCATCGGTCCTCAGCCGGCGTCGACCTCGTCCACCAGCTTCCCGGACAGGTACGCGTCGTACGCGGCCATGTCGAAGTGCCCGTGGCCGGACAGGTTGAACAGGATCACCCGCTCCTCCCCGGCCTCGCGGGCTTCGAGGGCCTCGTCGATGGCCGCCCGGATCGCGTGCGACGACTCCGGGGCCGGGATGATGCCCTCCTCTTGCGCGAACTGGATCGCGGCCTCGAAGCAGGCGGTCTGCGGATAGGCCTTCGCGTCGATGAACCCCTGGTCGACGAGGTGGGACACCATGGGCGCCATGCCGTGATACCGCAGCCCACCGGCGTGAATCGGCGCCGGCCGGAAGTCGTTGCCCAGGGTGTGCATCTTGAGCAGCGGCGTCGTGCCGGCGTTGTCGCCGAAGTCGTATCGGTACTCGCCCTTCGTCAGGCTGGGACACGACTCCGGCTCGACCGCCAGGAAGCGGGTCGACGTCTCGCCGCTCAGTCGCTGGCGGAGGAACGGGAAGGCGATGCCGGCGAAGTTCGACCCACCGCCCGCGCAGCCGATGACGACGTCCGGCTCGTCCCCTGCCATCTCCATCTGCGCCATCGCCTCCTGCCCGATCACCGTCTGGTGCAGCAGCACGTGGTTCAGCACGCTGCCGAGCGCGTACTTCGTGTCCTCCCGGCCGCCGGCATCCTCAACGGCCTCGCTGATGGCGATCCCCAGGCTGCCGGTGCTCTCCGGGTCCTCCGCCAGGACCGCGCGCCCGGCGTTCGTGTCGGTGGACGGGGACGCGACGATCTGTGCGCCGTAGGCCTGGATGAAGCTACGCCGATACGGCTTCTGCTCGAAGCTGACCTTGACCATGTAGACCTTGAGGTCGAGGTCGAACAGGTTGGCCGCGAAGGCGAGGGCGCTCCCCCACTGCCCGGCGCCGGTCTCGGTCGCGAGGCGAGAGATCCCCTCCTGCTTGTTGTAGTAGGCCTGGGCGATGGCCGTGTTGACCTTGTGGCTGCCGGCCGGTGACACCGACTCGTTCTTGAAGTAGATCCGGGCCGGCGTGTCGAGCGCGCGCTCGAGGGCGGTCGCCCGGTGGAGCGGCGTGGGGCGGTAGATGCGGTACGCCTCGCGCACCTCCTCGGGGATCTCGATGAGCCGCTCGGCGCTCACCTCCTGGCCGATCAGGGCCATCGGGAAGAGCGGCGCCAGCATCTCCGGGCCGACCGGCTCCCTGGTTCCGGGATGGAGCGGTGGTGGCTGCGGCACGGGCAGATCGGCCGCGATGTTGTAGTAGTGCGTCGGCAGCCGATCCTCGGGCAGGATGAAGCGACGCTGGGTGCGGGTGATGGTGACCGTCATCGGTCTTGCCTCCGTGAGAACAACACGACCCCTTCGCCTCAACGGGCGAGGGGGTCATCTCACGGTGCCACCGTTGTTCCCCGGGTGTTCTCACTCCCGGGCTCGTTTCGACCACGGAGCCGATGCGCGGGTGCGCGTCGCTCGATGGCCTCGGCTTCGCTATCGGTGCCTCTCCGCCGGCCGCTACTGGCGTCGCTGGTGCTGCGTTCGCGGTCGGGGCTCGCGGGTCCATTCGCCGGTTGCGCCGCCGCCGGGGTCTCACTGGTCCCGGCTCCCTGGGGGCTCGCGTTTCCTCGGGTACTCGTCCCGGTCATCGCCGTCTTCAGATGTGCGGGCGACGGTACCGCCCGCGGCCGCGCGGCGTCAAGGGGCAGGCGTGCAGCGACGACGGACGCGCGACTCGAAATCTGCCGCTCCTGTGGGACGGTATCCGCGCCGCCCCCCGAATGGACCCGCTGGTTACGCTCAGCCGAGCCACGTCGGCGGCCGAGACGCCGGCCGATGTTCCGCCACCGAGGCAGCTTTCGAGTCGACGCATTCCGACCCGAAGAACGCCCCGCACGAGAGCAGCCTGCGAGTCGCCACGCGCCGACCGGGGTGGCTTGGCACCGAACCTGCCTTGGGCGCCACCGCAAGGAGGTGCACCCCATGACCCAGGACCGCAACGCCAACGTGAGCAGCGGCGAGACCCACGGCGCGGAGCAGGAGCCCCGGGAGGTTGGCGACGCCGATCCCGCCGTCCGCGATCCCCGCCCCGACGGACCGATGGAGCAGCCGGTCGACGCAGAAGAGGCCAGCGACCGGTTCGGCGAGAGCCCCGATGCCGCCTTCGGCCAGCGCGAGGGACAATCCGACCCGGAGTCACAGGAGCAGCCGCGCTAGCATCGTGGCGTGACCGCAGCAGACCGCGCCGACGTCGTCATCATCGGCGGCGCCATCATCGGCTCCGCGGTGGCGACCTTCCTCGCGGAGCGGACCGATTTCGACGGCCGGATCGTGGTCGTGGAGCGCGACCCGACCTTCCGGACCTCCTCCACCACGCTCTCCGCCGCGAGCATACGCCTCCAGTTCAGCACCCCGCTGAACATCGAGCTGAGCCGATTCGGCCTCGAGGTCATCCGCAACCTGGACCGTTACCTCGCCGTGAACGGCGAGGTCCCGGAGATCGACTTCGTCGAGAACGGGTACCTGTTCCTGGCCACCGACGCGGGCCTGCGGACCCTGGAGGCGAACCACGCGCTCCAGCGCTCGCTCGACGTGCCGGTGGTCCTGCTCAGCCCCGAGGAGCTTCGCCACCGATTCGCCTGGATGCAGACCGATGACCTCGCCGGCGCCTCGCTGGGGCTGTCGGGCGAGGGCTGGTTCGATGCCTATGCCCTGCTCCAGGGCTTTCGGCGACGTGCCCGATCGCTCGGGGTGGACGAACGCGTGGGCGAGGTGACCGGCCTCGAGCGCGACGGCGACCGCATCGGGCTCGTCCGCCTGGCCGACGGGTCGTCCATCGAGGCACGCTGGGTCGTGAACGCGACCGGGCCGCGGGCTGCGAACGTGGCGGCCATGGCCGGCATCGACCTCCCGGTGCGCCCGCGCAAGCGATACGTCTACCACTTCGAGGCGCCCGTTTCGCTGGGCGCGGCGCCGCTCACCATCGACCCGTCCGGCGTCTACTTCCGGCCCGAGGGACCGGCCTACATCACCGGCTACTCACCGCGCGAGGGCGAGCCGGACCCGGACACCCTGGACCTCGACGTCGATCGAGGACCGTTCGAGTCGTTCGTGTGGCCGGTCATCGCCGAGCGCGTCCCCGCCTTCGATCGGCTCCGCCTCCTCGACGCGTGGGCCGGGCATTACGAGGTGAACACGCTCGATCACAACGCCGTGGTCGGGGCCCACCCGGAACTGACGAACCTGCTGTTCGCGAACGGGTTCTCGGGTCACGGGCTGCAGCACGGACCGGCGGTGGGGCGCGGGCTCGCCGAGTGGATCGCGACCGGCCGATACGAGACGATCGACCTGTCGCCGCTCGGCTACGAGCGGATCACCCGCAACGAGCCGATCCGCGAGCTGAACGTCGTCTGAGCAGGGCGGGACGCGCGCTCACGGCGCGGGGAGTGGCTCCGGCCCGGCTGGTGCGGACACCGGGTCGGTCGACACCGGACGATCGCGCCACAGCGGCCAGGCGAGGAGGGCGATGGCTGCCGCCGCCGGTCCTGCCCGCAGCGCGATGAGATTCGTGATGAGCAGCATCGGCTCCGGCATGTCGCCCCAGTTCGCGGCCGGGTCGAGCAGGACCAGGACGGCCCACGCCACCCGGCTCGCCGCCAGGCCGATGCCGAGCACGATGCCCCACGGCCGGCGCCGAAGGATCCCGATGACGGCGAGGGCCGCCGCCAGGACGAAGACGGCCGAGCCGGCGATGAAGGCCTGGTAGGCCTCGAGCCCGCGCGTATCGGCGATGCCTGCCGTCAGGTTCCCGTATGACCCGATGGAGCCGGGCAGGTCGACGAGGTGCTCCCATCCGAACAACGCGATGAGGGTGGCTCCTGCGACGTGAGCCATGGGCAGCCTGGCGCGTGGTCCGCGGTTGGCGGCGAACCAGCCCGCGGCGGCGATCGACACCACGATCAGCCCCGCCCAGCCATACAGTCCCCACGACGGGATGCTCGGCACGCTGTCCTCCCTCACTGTGCGACGTCTGGCGCGCAGCATCGGCACCGGGGCACGCTCCGTCAAGATCCTCGACGCGCCGTTCCGCCCGCGCGGAGCGGGCCGCATGGCCCTAGGGCCGGCGCGCCGGGAGCGCCAGCCTTGACCCGTCCCACCCGTTCGGAGCCCGCACGCATGATCACGTCAACCGGCCGGCGCCTGGCCGCGGCCCCCGCCTGCGTCGCCCTGCTGCTGGCAGCCTGCGCATCCGCCGCCACCCCGACCGGCGAGGGCGACTCGTCCGCGCCGACAGGGTCCGCAACTCCTCCGACCAGCGCGTCGGCGCCGGCGTCCGAAGCTGCGGAAGCGACGCCGGCGGGCAGCTTCACGCTTCCGCAGGAGCCGGCCGCAGAAGCCATCGTCGTGGACGGTGAGGCACTCCCCCTCCTCGAGGACCCGGCGAGCGACCCGGCCGTCGGCGAGCGGCTGCCCGGGCTGTCCGGCACCTCGACCCGAGGCGACCCGATGGAGATCGGCCCCGGAGACGGCCCGATGGCGATCCTCGTCGTCGCCCACTGGTGCCCGCATTGCCAGAGCGAGGTGGCCCTCCTGTCCGATCACCTGCGCGTGAACGGCATGCCCGAGGACATCCGGGTGGTGGCGATCAGCACCGCGGTCGACGAGACGCGCGGGAACTACCCGCCCGCACAGTGGCTGGCCGACGCCGAGTGGCCGGTCGAAACGCTGATCGACGACGCGGATGGAACGGCGCTCCGGACGCTGGGCATCGGAGCGTTCCCGGCCCTCGTTCTCGTCGACGGCGACGGCAACGTCACGCTGCGGGTCACCGGCGGGCTGAACGGCCCAACCTTCGACCAGGGCCTGGACACGCTCCGCGGCGGTTGACCGTCCCCGCGCGTCAGTCCGGGACGATGCGGCAGTACTCCCGGGTCAGGGTCGTCGCGTCGGTGACGCGGAAGCGCTGGTCCCTGCCATCGAGCAGCGCGTCCCAGTCCACCGCATCCGCCAACCGCTCCCCCGCGGCGCGCAGCTCCGGAAGGCTGGCGACGTCATCCAGGCTCACGTCGCGTTCGAGCTCCAGGTCGAGGCGGTAGAACGCGGCGAGCGGGAAGTGCCGGTGCACGAGCTCGGTCTGCTGCTCGGCGGGCGAGCGGAGCAGCTCGGACAGCAGCCAGCCCAGCCACGGCCAGATCCAGGCCGGCCGGGGGCGTGAGAGGTGCCGGCCGGTTCCGAGGCTGACCACGATCGTGTCCTCGGGCCGATAGGCATCGGTGTAGTGGAAGGCCTCCACGCAGGCCTGGTAGACCGGGTTGCCGGCCACGCCCATGCCTCCGTCGATCAGCTCGCCGACGCCGCGGATGGTCCACGGCGCGAAGTAGGTGGGCGCCGCGGCGGAGGCCGTGACGGTATCGGCCAGCCGGAAGCCACCCGCCCGGCAGGAGTTGGCCGGGTTGTCGCGCACGAAGTACCACGGCATCCCGTCGGACAGCCGCTTGGCCGTGATGAGCAGGTCGAGCGGCGCGTCGTTGATCCGCCAGTCCCGCGCCTCCGCTCCGAGCTCCGTCTCGATCAGGTCATGGAGGCGCCCGGTGTCGTACATCGAGCCGGTCAGGATCCGGCGCAGGGTGTCGAGGACCGGGACCTTCCGGAACAGCTCGGGCGCGCGATCCTCGTACAGGGTCACCAGAGTCCGTCCCGGGATGCCGGCCGCCACGCCGGCCGCCACGATGGCGCCGGTCGAGGTGCCGGCCACGAAGTCGAAGGTGTCCCGCGCCAGCCGCCCGGTGCGCGCCTCGAGCGACGCGAGCATGGCGGCCGGGATGATGCCGCGGATGCCGCCGCCGTCGATGGTCAGGATGCGTCGCATTGGCCGATCGTGATGCGCGGTCGTGACAACGGTCGGTCGCGTCCGCTTCGCGGCGGCAGCCCTCGCCACCGATCCACCCGGACAAGCCTCACAGGTGCTCAACGGTTGAAGGCAGGGCACGCGACGCGGCGTGGCCGGGTACCGGGGCTCTCGGCACCCGGAAGGCACCGAGGAAGGCTAGGACTGCCACCGCCGCCATGGCGGCGAAGACGATGGCGAGTGCCGGCGGAAGGTCCAGGGCGCCGGCATCGGCGAGGGCGACCACCGCGCCCCCGGCTCCGGCGCCGAGGGCGGTGCCGAGGGTGAACATGAGCTGCAGTGCCGCGGAGCTGACGCCCTCCTCCCCCGGCGGCGCGGTCTCGAGCATGAGCAGCGCGAGCATCGAGTAGGCCAGGCCCATGCCCAGCCCGGCCACGGCCCAGCCGATCGCGGCCACCAGCACCGGCGCGTCGGGCAGCAGGACCAGGGCCATCACGCCGATGCCGGCGGCGATGAGCGCGGCGCCGGCGACCACCACGCCGCCGCGAGCGCGGGACGACGCGGCGCGCGCCTGAAGCCACGCGCCGGCGGCCCACGTCACGGCCGACGCCGAGAGCGCCAGCCCGCCCAGCGTGACGCTGCCGCCCCGCACCTCGACCACGGTGAGCGGCACGTACGCCTCCGAGCCGAAGAAGGCGAACGCCACCGCGAACACGACCGCCACCACCGACGGGCGGCCCGGTGCCAGCCGCAGGCTTCCCGGCGGCAGGAGGTGGCGGAGGGCGCCGATCATGAGCCAGCCACCGGCGACGGCGAGCGGCACCGCCAGGTACCAGGTCCCGACGGTGAGGGCGCCGAGCAGCATGGTCGAGCCGACCGCCAGCAGCACGGCGTCCAGGGCACGCCGGGAGTCGCTGCGCGTCCGCTCGGAACGCTCCACGGCTCCGAGGGGTCCCAGCTGCGGGTAGACCGCCAGGCCCATGATCAGCACCGGCGCCACGATGCCGAGGAAGACCCAGCGCCAACTGGCAGCGTCCGACACCGCGCCGGCCAGGGCCGGACCGATGAGGCCCGGCACGACCCAGGCGCTGGACACCAGGGCGATCATCCGCGGACGGGCACGTGGCGCGTAGGCACGGGCGATCACCGCGTACACCACCGAGCCGATCGCCCCCGAGCCGAAGCCCTGGATGGCACGGCCGGCGATGACCATGGGCATCCCCGAAGCCAGCCCCGAGACCACCATCCCCGCGGCGAACAGCACGACGCCGATGCCCAGCGACCGCGCCGGACCCCGGCGGTCCGCATCGGACCCGGCCAGGGTGATGCCCACGATCGTGGTCAGCCAGAACGCGCTGAAGGCCCAGCCGTACAGGTCCAGGCCACCGAGCTCGTCCACCATGGCGGGCAGGACGGTGGGGACCGCCATGCCCTCGAAGGCGCCGGCGGTGACGAGACCGATGAGGCCGATGGTCAGGAGGCGTCGGTCGGGAGACCAGGCACCTCCGTCGGGATTCACCCGGCGACCGCCGGGCCCAGCAGGAGGGGTGTGCCGAGCTTCGCCTCGTACCGCGGACGGAAGCGCTCCAGGTTGTACATCGTCGGCACGTCGATGGTGCGCGCGCCCATGGCGCGCTCCGGCAGCGGCGAGTGGGCGTAGTTCCCGTCGCGAACCGCCACCATGCGCCCGAAGACGCCCTCGTGCAACAGGTCGACCGCGATGTTGGCGAAGGTGATCGCCACCAGCTGGTCGAGCGCATCGGGGTCGCCGGAGCGCAGGTCGTAGGTCAGGTCGCTGTTCACCGTTTCGATGCCGGTGCGCGCCTTGAGCTCGGCCGCCAGGGCCTCGCCGACGTCGGCCTTGTGGCGGTGGCCGAAGGCATCGGTCTCACCAACCTCGGTGATCTGGCCACCCTGCCAGATGGCGCCCTCGCTGGCGATGATGAACGCGTAGTTCGACGGGTTGTTCTGCCAGTCCTCGGTCAGCACCTCCGCCAGCCGGTCGAGGTCGAAGGGCGCCTCGGGGATGACGCAGCGGGCGCTGGTGACGTAGGCGGAATACCAGGCCGTGTAGCCGGCATTGCGGCCGAAGATGCGGAAGACGCCGATGCGCTCGTGGCTGCCCAGCGTGGTCCGCTGCCGGTTGATGAGCTCCTTGGCCCTCGTCACCGCCGTCGAGAAGCCGATGCAGTACTCGGTGCCGTGGACGTCGTTGTCCATCGTCTTCGGGATGGCGATCACCGGGAAGCCCTCCCGCCCCAGCCGCGCCGCGTAGCTGAGCGTGTCGTCGCCGCCGATGGCGACCAGGGCGCTGACGCCGAGCCGCTCGAGATTCGCGAGCACGACCGGGGTGAGGTCGTATCGGTCCTCATCGGTGCGCAGCTGCTCGCGGCGTGCCTCGTCCAGCGACGCCGGCAGGGACGTGCCGCCCATGTTGGACGGGTTCGTGCGCGAGGTGTGGAGGACGGTGCCGCCGGTGCGGTCGATGGTGCGCGTGCTGACCCGGTCGAGCGGTCGCAGGTACCCGCCCCCATCGGCCTTCGAGTGGTCCACGTGGGTCAGGCCCTTCCAGCCACGACGGATGCCGATCGTCTCCCAGCCGACCTCGCTGGAGCGATAGACGACGCTCTTGATGACCGAGTTGAGACCGGGGACGTCACCGCCGCCGGTGAGGATGCCGATGCGCTTCATGCGTCCATTCTGCACCGGTTCAGGCCTCCTCGGAGGTTGCCGAAATGCCCGATTTCTGGCAGAATATCGGTCCGCACACGGAGTCCTCGCCCTTGTCCCCTACGCCTACTCGTCAGCGCCGTTATGTGACGTGGCGGTTGCCGGATCGCCACTTCAGCAAGGTCCATCTCGTCGGTGAGCCAGGCTCCACCATCTGCGGACGCGCCCTTCCCCGCGCGACCGGCCAGCCCACGCCACCGATTCCCGAGTCGGAGATGTGCCCGGACTGCGACGCCCGAGGCTGACTCTCCCCATGGATGCGCCACCGACCGCCGTCGATCACGGCGGTCGGTCTGTTTCTCCCCTCCTTCTCCCGCGCGATGCGCTGGTCGTGCTGGTCGGGGTGGCGGGCAGCGGCAAGTCGACGTTCGCCGCCCGTCACTTCACGGCAACCGAGATCCTCTCGTCGGATGCGCTGCGCGCCATGATCACCGACGATCCGCACCACCAGGGCGCCACCGACGACGCGTTCGACCTGCTCCACCGCATCATGGCCATGCGCCTGCGTCGCGGCCGGCTGACCGTGGTCGACGCCACCAACGTCGAGGCCTGGGCGCGCGCGGAGCTGGTGGCGGTTGCCCGTCGCCATCAGCGGCCGGCGGTGGCGATCGTGCTGGACCTGCCCCTGGAGGTGGCCATGGCGCGGAATCTCGGTCGCTCGGACCGGCGCCCACCGTCCGCGGCGCTGCGGCGCCAGCATCGGTGGCTCCACGATGCCCTGGCCGAGATGGCGCACGAGGGCTTCGCCGCGGTCCATGTCCTCTCTTCGCCCGCAGCGGTCGAAGACGTCGTCGTGCGGCGGGCGCCGTAGCGGGGCCATGTGTCGAAGCACATCCCACTGGCGCGGCAGATTGCGAGTCGCCGGACCGCGACGTGAAAATTGCCGCCGCAGCGCGACATTGGGGACCGGAACGCAGGCGGCGACGGTTAGCGGCGAGCGTGAGCAACGACGCAGCCGCGCTCGATGAGTCGCTAATGTCCCGCCACGACGGCAAATTGCGAGTCGCCGGGCTGCGAGTCGCGCGGCGCCCCATCCCCTCCCGGGCACGCGAAATGTCCCGAAGGAACAGGCGTCCAGTGCCGGCGGCCGAAGCCACCGCTACCGTCCGGTCCCGACGACCGAAGCCGTCGAAAGCCGGTCCCGGGTCACGCAATCGAAATCGTGTGATCCGGTTCTCGTCTGCCCCTTCGGGACGACCACAGTATCCCGTCGCGGCAGACGAGACGCAATACCACTTATCCCCGAACTTGGGGCTCCGGCGCCGATCTATCCACAGGCTATCCCCGAGCAAGCGCGCGGAGTGCCGCGAGCCCGCGAGGTCGGCGTAGGACCGGCCGCTGCGCTACGCTGGCGGGACCGGACAGCCGGCCCACACGATGGAGGAAGCATGGGGCTCGAGGACGTCAACCTGCTCGGGGCGGTCGCCGGTGCCGTGGCGGCCATGGCGCTCGGATCGCTGTGGTATTCCCCGTGGTTCTTCGGCAACCAGTGGCAGGAGCTGGTGGGCGAGACGCCGGTGGGAATGGGCGGCGCGGTGTCCAGCATGGCGATCGCATCGGTCCTGTTCCTTGTCATGGGCGTCGGCATGAGCTGGGTGATCCCGAACGGCGCGAGCATCGGCGTCGGTCTGATGTGGGGCTTCCTGGCCTTCTGGGCGTTCCTGCTGCCGGCCACGGTGATCAACGGCGTCTTCGAGCGACGGCCGTGGGGCCTCATGGCCATCTTCCTCGGCTACCTGTTCCTGGCCAGCCTGGTGATCGCGGCCATCGTCACCTTCCTGGGCGGCTGAAGGGGCCACGGACCGATGCCGCCATCCGCCCTGCGCAGCGCCCGCGTGGGTGACCTGCTGCCAGCCGCCCTCGTGGGCGCCGGGCGCACCCGTCAGCTCGAGGCCACCGCCCTGCTGCTTCCCGGAACGGCCAGCGTCGATGGCTACCTGGCGCAGCTGACGGCCCGGGCGGACGACTTCGCGGGCTGGGATGGGCGCGTGCGGGTGCTGGATCCGGACGGCGAGGCGGCGCACCGGTTGGCCGTCGTCGACCGATACGGGCAGGTCTACGCCGTCCACGACGCCGATGATGCCCGCGCCCTGCCCGATGCCCGCGCGCTCAGCGAGTGGTTCCGCTTCCTCGCCACCGCCTGCCCGGAGTGCGGCGTCCTCGACGACCCCGTCCTGACCGGTCCGACGCTCTAGGGTCCGCCGATGAAGCCCCGTGCCCGCGATATCGGCATTCGCATCGGCCGCATGGAGCCCGGCGAGCGCAACGCCATCACCGACGTGCCTGGGGTCAGGGTCGGCCACACGACGCTGATCCGCGGGGAGGGTCCGCTGCGCGTCGGCGAGGGGCCCGTGCGGACGGGCGTGACGGTGATCGTTCCGCACGACGGCGACGTCTGGACCGAGCCGGTCTTCGCTGGTGCTCACCGCCTCAACGGCAACGGCGAGCTCACCGGGCTGGAGTGGATCCGCGAGCACGGGATGCTGGCGGGAGTCATCGGCATCACGAACACTCACAGCGTCGGTGTGGTCCGCGACGCGATCATCGAGGCCGCCGCCAGGGCGAGGGGCGGACGGGACGACTTCTGGTCGCTGCCGGTCGTGGGCGAGACCTACGACGGCGCGCTCAACGATCTGAACGGCTTCCACGTCCGGCCCGAGCACGTGCACGCCGCCCTCGAGACGGCCTCCGGCGGCCCGGTGGCCGAGGGCAACGTCGGCGGGGGCACCGGCATGATCTGCCACGAGTTCAAGGGCGGCATCGGCACATCCTCACGGGTGCTGCGGCGCGGGTGGACGGTCGGGGTGCTGGTCCAGGCGAACTACGGCGCGCGCGAGCTGCTGCGCATCGACGGCGTGCCGGTCGGTCGCGCCATCCCCACCTCCGAGGTGCCGTCACCCTGGGACCAGCTGGCCGCCGCGAACGCGCGTGCGACGCCGGAGGGCGGATCGATCATCGGGGTCGTGGCGACGGACGCGCCGCTGCTGCCCCATCAAAGCGCGCGGCTGGCGCAGCGGGTCGGAATGGGCGTGGCCCGGATGGGCAGCTACGCTTCGCACGGGTCAGGAGACCTGTTCGTGGCCTTCGCCACCGGCAACCGCGACCTGTCGCGCCGGGCCGGCGAGGACGATCCCCGTGCCGCCGTGGGCCTGCAGATGGTCGTCGACGACCACATCAATCCGCTGCTTGAGGCCGTGGCGGAGGCGACCGAGGAGGCGATCACCAACGCGCTCCTGGCCGCCGACACGATGAGCGGCCGCGATGGGATCACCGCCCACGCCCTCGACCACGACCGTTTGCGCGACGTCATGCGCCAGCACGGCCGCCTGGGGGACTGAGCGGGGCACTGCTCCCCGCACACCGGGAACGCATTCGGTCAGCTCGCCGGACGACATGCCCCTGGGGTGGCGCAGCGCGTTCGGCCGGCGCACGGGATGTCACGCGATGAAGACAAGCCGCTCGATCAGCGGATGGCATGCACGAAAGGTGTGCAGACAGGCGGATGACCGATACGTCACTTGACGTAGGGCGGTCTGGGCACAACGTCCCTAGGCCGCCGCACCGGCGGACCCCGATACTGCAGGCAACCCAACCTCCCTCCAGGTAAGAACCCCGTCAGGAACCGAGCACCGGACGGGGTTCTTGCTATGTCCGGGACGTCGAGCCCTCGTCCGGAGGGATGTCGAGTGGCGTGGGACGGCCCTCCTCGTCGATGGCCACGAACACGAAGGTGCCGGAGGTCGCCAGCCTCCGCTCCCCGGTCGCCACCGTCTCGGCGTACATGTCCACGCCGACGGTCACCGACGTGCGACCCACGCGGGTGACGCGCGCCACAAGCTCCACCAGCTGGCCGGCCCGAACCGGCACCTTGAACTCGACCCGGTCGAGGGCGACCGTGACCATGGTGCGGCGCGCGCAGCGCGTGGCCGCCACCCAGCCGGCGTGGTCCATCAGGCCGAGTGCATGACCGCCGAACAGGCTGCCGTACGGGTTCGTCCGGTTCGGCATGACCAGCTCGGCGAGGCGGACCTCCTCGAACCGATCCGGGTTCTTCTCGCTCATGGACCGATGGTAGCCGCGGCGATCCGCTCGGCGGCCTCGTCAGGCGTGAGGACCGAGGTGTCGATCTCCAGGTCGGCCAGGGCCGCGTACAGCGGATCGCGCTCCTCGAGGGTTCGGCGGAACCAGTCGACCGGGTCCGTCTCCAGCCACGGCCGATGCTCCGCCCCGACGGCCCGCGCCGCCAGCACCTCGGCCGGGGCGCGGAGCCAGACGACGAAGCCTCGCTCCGACGCCAGCGACCGGTCGTCCGGGTCCAGGATCGTTCCGGCCGCGACGGCCACGATCACCGGCGCCGCGAGCGCCAGCCCGCTACGGAGTGCGGCCGATTCGGCGCGGCGCATGGCCGCCTCGCCCTCCTCGGCAAGGAGACGCCGTGCCGTTCGGCCCGTCGCCCGCTCCACCAGCGCGTCGTTGTCGACGAACGGCCATCCTGTCCGCGCCGCCAGGCTCCGGCCGACCGAGGACTTGCCGGAGCCCATCATCCCCACCAGGACGACGCGAGGTTCAACCACCGACGGCGCTCGGGAAGGCACCACGGTCGAGGTGGATCTTCTCCCCGGCGAAGAGGCCGGCGTCAGGATCCCACGGGAAGTGGATCACGATGGTCATCTCGATCCGTTCGCCGGACGGTGCGATGCCGGCCCACTCCCCGTGGTGCGTGCCGGTCATGGTGGCGACCTCGATCACGCCCTGCGGCCCGATGACGATATCGGTCAGGTCGAAGTGGACGTCCGGAAAGGCGCCGAGGAACTCGGTGTAGAAGCGGCGGGCCCCGTCATGGCCCTCCCATCGCTGGCCGGTGGCGGGGATCTCGTACACGCATTCCGGCGCCAGGGTCGCGATGAGGCCGTCGAGGTCACGACGGTCCTCGGCGATCGAGTGCCGGATCCAGAGGCGGCGGATTCGCTCGAAGGTCTCACGCTCGGGTCGCCAGTTGAGCCGCTCCTGGATCGTCGAGGTGTCGGCCATGGCGGAGAGGCTAGCAGGGCCGAAGCGCCGTCATCGGTTCGTCATCGATCCGGCGTAGACTCAGCGCATGTTCGGATTCGGTCGACCCACCACCCTGCCCGACGCAGCCGATGCGCTTCCCGGCCGCGACCAGGCGATTCCCACCGCGCAGACGCACTTCGTGAACGGGCGCTCGCTCCACCCGCCATATCCGGAGGGCAGCGAGGTGGCCGAGTTCGCGCTCGGCTGCTTCTGGGGCGAGGAGAAGCTGTTCTGGCAGCAGCCCGGCGTCATCGTGACGGCGGTCGGCTATGCGGGCGGGCTCACTCCAAACCCGACCTACGAGGAGGTCTGCACCGGCCGCACCGGCCATGCGGAGACGGTGCGCGTCGTCTTCGACCCGTCGCGCATCGACTACGAGCAGCTCCTCAAGCTCTTCTGGGAGGCGCACGACCCGACGCAGGGCATGCGCCAGGGCAACGACCGCGGAACGCAGTATCGGTCGGTGATCTTCACCCATTCCGAGGCGCAGGCCGCTGCGGCGGAGGCGTCCCGCCAGGCGTACCAGGCGGAGCTGGCCAAGGCGGGCTACGGGACGATCACCACCGAGATCGTGCCGGCGCCCACGTTCTACTTCGCGGAGGACTACCACCAGCAGTACCTGGCCAAGAACCCGAACGGCTACTGCCCGGACCACTCGACCGGCGTGGCCTGCCCGGTGGGACTCGGCGTGCCGGCCACCGCGGTGGAGCCGATGCGGCAGGTCTAGCCGCTCAGCGTGGGGAACGGCGGGTGACGGCCAGGAGCCACATCACCGCGAGCAGGGCGAGTACCAGCAAGGCGAGCACGAGCAGCGTCGATCCGGTCGCGAGTTCCACGAGCCACCTCCGAGCAAGGAAGCTCCCCCTCAACCACCGAAGGGCACGACGGCTGCGAACAGCATAGAGGCCGATGCAAGCCGCACCTGACCGGAGCGGATGCAAATCGAACGTCTGTTCTATACTGCCCGCTTCGATGCGCGCCGCCTACCGCGAGGAGCCGTGCGGCACGGCTCTCAACCGCGTCACCGGCATGGGGTTCCGCTGGAGCCTCAACCCGTACATGGGCTGCGCGCATCGCTGTGCCTTCTGCTACGTGCGCGGCTTCGAGCGACGTGCGGATCGCCCCGCCGACGATCGCTACGGCGCCAGCGTGCGGGTGAAGGTGAACATCGTCGAGGTGCTGCGCGCCGAGCTGGCGCGACGCTCATGGCAGCGGGAGACGGTGGCCCTCGGCGCCGCAACCGACCCGTACCAGCCGGCGGAGGGCCGCTATCGGCTCACCCGCGGCTGCCTGGCGGCGCTGTCCGAGGCGCGGACGCCGGTCGACCTCTTCACCCGCGGGCCGCTCATCGTGCGCGACGTCGACGTGCTCGCCGACCTGTCACGGCGGGCCGGGGCGCGCGTCAGCGTGAGCATCGCGACACTGGACGCAGAGAAGGCCGGCCGCCTGGAGCCCGGCGTCGCGCCACCGAGCCAGCGGCTTCGGGTCATCCGCACCCTCACCGATGCCGGGATCGCCTGCGGCGTGGCGCTCGCCCCGGTGCTCCCCGGCCTGACCGACGCGCCGCGCGACATGGCGGCCGTCCTGGCCGCCGCCCGCCACGCCGGGGCCACGCACACCTGGTCGAACCTGCTGAACCTGCGGCCGGGGACCCGCGAGCACTTCCTGGCGACCGTCGCGCGCGAGTGGCCCGAAGAGCTGTCCCGATACGAGCGGCTCTACCCCTCGGGCGGCTCAGGCTACCTGCCTCGGCGCGAGGCGAACCGGCTCGAGGCGCGCATCGGTGCGGTCCAGCGCGGCGCGGACATCCGCGACCGTCGCCGTGTGGTCCTGCTGCCCGCGCCGGCGCCGGAGCAGCTCCCGCTCCCGCTCGGCGACCCGGACGCCGGTGGCCTCAGAGCAGCGGATGCCGGGGCAGCGCGCGCCTCGTGACGTAGCGATAGGCGTTGATGTGGGCAACGTCGTCGGCGTGGAGCGTGGTCGGGCCGTTGGGCGTATCGGCGTTCATGCACGTCGCCCCCACCGGGCCGCGGGTCTCCGGCGGGTTGCCCCAGTGGCGGAGACCGATGGTATGGCCCAGCTCGTGGCAGGCGACGTGGGTGCGGCTGTCGTCATCGGCGAAGAAGGCGCCGTAGCTCGAGTTGAGGTTGAAGTGCAGCTCCTGGTGCCGGCACCAGCGATGCCCTTCCACGTTGATCCCCTTCGGCGCCTCGGGCGGGCAGTTCACCCAGGCAGCGGCTCCGTTCGGCCCGTAGTCGAACGAGTAGACGATCACGTCGGTCGCCGGCGTGAGCACCGCGTCCTCGACCAGGACGAGCTTGGTGGCGGCGGTGTAGTCGGCCATGGCGCGCCGCATGGCGGCGGCGAGCGCATCGGTCAGCGAGGCGTCGAAGTGGACGCGGTGGACGAGGTTGTCTCCGACGCTCGTGCAGCGCGGCGGAACCACCGGGCGATCGCAGCTCAGGAACGAGCCGACCGGAGGGCCACCATGCTCGGCGGCCACGGGACCGGCGGCCGCGCCCGCCGTGGCGAAGCCGATGAGAAGGGTGATGGCGACGACGAGCCGCCGGCGGGGGTGCATGGGTTCCTCGGGTGATGCGCGGGCCCTCATCCTCCGGACGGGGAGGTTCCGTGTCAATCGGCCAGCCCCGCGCTCCGGCCGGGGAGGGGCTCTCGGTCAGGCCGGTGCCGGGACCGCCGCATCCTCCGCCTGCTGAATGGCAGCCTCGTCGATCACCAGCCGAGCGCCGAGCAGCGTCAGCGCCAGCGCCCCGCCGATGAGGAAGACGGCCGGCAGTCCGAGCGCCTCGGCCAGGATCCCGCCCAGGAGGGCGCCGAGTGGCTGCGTCCCCCACGCCAGCAATCGGTATGCGGAGTTCACGCGGCCGAGGAGCTGATCCGGGATGATCCGCTGCCGCAGCGAGACGGTGATGACGTTCCAGGTCACCACGAACACGCCGGAGACGACGAAGGCCGCGCCGATGATGACGACGTTCGTCGTAAGGCCCGGCATGGCGTAGCCGATCGACGTGGCCACCACGCTGAGGAACAGGAGCCGCACGCGCCCGACCGTGCGCTCCAGCCAGGGAGTCACGAACGACCCGACCAGGCTCCCGGCGGCAAAGGTCGTCATCAAGGCCCCGAATGCGGGCTCGGACAGCCCCATCGGTCCCGGCGCCACGGCAAAGAGGACGAAGACCGCCATGGTCGCCATGCCGACCAGGTTCATGACCCCGACCATGATCGCCAGGGTGCGCAGCACCCGATGCCCGAACAGGTAGCGCAGCCCCTCACCGATGTCGGACAGCAGGCCCTGCTTCGGCCCGGTCCGCTCCGGGCGGAAGGTGCCGACCAAGAGGGTGAGCCCGACCGCCGCCAGCACGTAGCCGAGCAGGCTGCTGCCCAGGACGAGCGGGACGGACAGCGCGATCAGGAATCCGCCGAGCGGCGGCCCGACGAACTGGTTCATGACCAGCTCGACGGCGTAGAGCCGGCTGTTGGCGGTCGACAGCTGGTCCTTCTCCACGATCGAGGGGAGGATCGACTGGGCCGCCGTGTCGAACAGCGTCTCGCCGATGCCCAGGACGAAGGCCGCGACGTAGAGGATCGGGAGTGACAGCCCGTCGAAGAGGGCCAGCGCGGTGAGGACGCCGAGCACGAGGACCCGGAAGACCTGGACGTTGCGCATGGTCCGCCGCCGGTCGAGCCGGTCTGCCAGGGCTCCGGCCAGCAGCACGAAGACGAGCCATGGCAGTCGTCCCGCGATGGCGACCCCGGCCACCAGAACCGGCGAGTCCGGTGCCAGCCGAACCGCGAGCAGGGGCAGCGCGATGAAGAAGAAGCCATCGGCCAGGTTCGAGGCCGCGGACGACGCCCACAGCCGCCAGTAATTGCTCGGAAGCCCACCCATCTGGTGCGGCAGTCTGCCGCAAGTGGTTGAGAACTGTCAATCAGTGTGGTTCACTGGTCGCCGATGAAGCGCGCCACCGCCGATCGACGCCAGGCCACCCGCGCCGAGGCGCGCGCGCTGGCCCATCCGCTGCGGCTCCGCATCCTGCGTCTGTGCCTGGACCAGTCGATGACGAACCGCGAGCTGGCCGATCGGCTGCGGGAGCAGCCCGCCACCGTCCTCTATCACGTGCGAACCCTGGTACGGACCGGCTTCCTGGTCGCCGAGTCCGAGCGTCGCGGCCGCCGCGGGGCGCGGGAGATCCCCTACCGCGCCACCGGCAAGTCCTGGACGCTCTCCTTTGGGCCCGATGCCGGCGCCGAGGTGGCGATGATCGACGCCTTCCGGGCCGAGCTGCTCGAGGCGGGACCGGAGTCCCTGCTCGAGTCGTCGCGGCTCGGCCTGCGACTCCGGCCCGACCACCTCGAGCGGCTCCAGCGCCGTCTTGCCGAGGCGGTGACCGAGGCCCACGCCGCCAGCCACCCGGACGGCGAGCCGGTGAGCCTGTACGTGGGGCTGCATCGCCGCCGTTGAGCTCCAACCGTTCGTACTCCCGCCGGCGGCCCGCTTCGGTGGTGCGCTGATGCCATTCTCGTCTGGCGCGGTGACGGCTGCGGGCGGCATACTCGCCCGCACATGGGCCGTGCCGGACCGCGCGGCCGCATACCTGGAGGGATTCCAACCATGCGTCACCGCCTCCCGGCCCTGCTCGCCGCGGCGCTCCTGCTCGCCACCTTCGCCGCCCCGGTGGGCGCGCAGGGTCCGGCGCGATCGGCTCACGAGCGGACCATCGCCCACTGGACACCGGCCCGGATGGCGGCCGCGGTGCCCCGCGACTTCGTCCGCGACCTCAGCGGCCGCTTCATTCCGGCGGAGAAGCCGGAGAACCCGGGCAAGCCCGGCGGTGGTGGCGGTGGCAGCAGCGACAGCACGACCGGGGCCTCCTGGAACGGCGGCGGCGTCATCAAGGAGGCCTCCGGCAAGGTGTACTTCGAGATGGCAGGCGGCGCGTACATCTGCTCCGGCGCGGTGGCCACCGACTCCGTCACCGGCCGCTCGCTGGTCCTCACCGCGGCGCACTGCGCCTTCGACGAGACGAACGGCGAGTTCGCGACCAACTGGCTGTTCATCCCCGATTTCGACGAGTCGCCGACCTACACCTGCACCGACGCGGCCTACGGCTGCTGGACGGCGGACGCGCTGGTCGTGCACGACGGGTACGCCACGGCCGGCGGGTTCAATACCCAGGCGACCCTTCACGACTTCGCGTTCGCGGTCGTCGGTCCCGGGGGCCACGGAGGCACACAGCTCGACCAGACGGTGGGCTCCTTCGCGCTCGACCTCGGCGGGTTCGACGCCGCCGGCGACACCGCGTACGCCTTCGGCTACCCGGCCGCCCAGAAGTACAAGGGCAGCGACCTGGTGTATTGCGCCGGCGGCATCTTCGAGGATCCGTACAACGACGAGCTCACCTGGGGTCTGCCCTGCAAGATGACCGGCGGCTCGTCGGGTGGTCCGTGGCTGTCCGCCTTCGTCACCGGCAGCGGGACGGGGGCGCTCAGCTCGCTGAACTCGTACGGCTACTCCGGCGTGTCGGCCATGCACGGGCCGAAGTTCAACGCCGATACCCAGGCCGTCTTCTCGGCAGCGCGCACCGCGACGAGCAACACGATCGTCGGCAGCTGATCTGCCGGCGCCAGGCCGCGGCCGTCGACCGAGCTCTCGGTCGGGGCCGCGGCCGCGGCCGTTCCGTGCCGGTCGCGATGGCCGACTCGTAATCCTGCTCGGGTGCGCGGCAGATTGCGAGTCGCCGGGCCGCGACTTGAACGTTGCCGCCTCAGCGGGACATTGGGGACCGGAACGCGGCCGGCGATGGGTGGCCGCGAGCGTGAGCAACGACCCAACCGGACCGAACGAGTCGCTAACGTCCGGTCAGGACGGCAGATTGCGAGTCGCCGAACCGAAGGCGACGTCGCGCGCGGAGGGACACCTGCCCTGGGGCGGCAATTGTCCCGACGCGGGTCGTGGTCGTGACAATTGCCTCGCTGGGCGGGCGTAAGCCCGCAGCAGCCACCGCCGGATCCCCTGGGCGAGCGTGTCGACCGAAGGACGGGCGGACATTCGCGGGCGAACGCTCCGTATCGGAGGCCGATGTCCCGGAGATGACGCCCCGCCTCGGCGCCCATACCTCCCGGACACGCGAAATGTCCCGAAGGAACAGGCGTCCAGTGCCGGCGGCCGAAGCCACCGCTACCGTCCGGTCCCGACGACCGAAGCCGTCGAAAGCCGGTCCCGGGTCACGC
>DATAKU010000135.1:0-2630 GCA_036261425.1 Candidatus Limnocylindria bacterium
TGCGCTGGCGGCCGATGCCGTGCCGTCGGACCTCGTGCCCGCCTCGGTGGCGGGGTTCATCGGCGCATCCGGGTCGAAGCTCGTGCGGGCCGTCATCACCGACGACCTGGCTGCCATGCGCGCCGCGTGGGAGGCGGCCGGTCTGACGGTCCTGATCGAGTCGGCATATCGGTCGTACGGCGCGCAGGCGAGCACCTTCGACAGCTGGGTCGCCCGCCTCGGGTACGCGGCGGCGCTCGAGCGCAGCGCCCGACCCGGCCACTCGGAGCACCAGCTGGGCACCGCGTTCGACTTCACCTCGCCCGGCTGGGCCGGCCGGTTCGGCGACTGGGCGGTGGAGAGCGCCGAGGGCGCCTGGCTGGCCGCCCATGCCTGGGAGTACGGCTTCGTGATGAGCTACCCGCTCGGGTCGCAGCCGACCACGTGCTTCAGCTACGAGCCGTGGCACTACCGCTGGATCGGCCGCGAGGCGGCGGCGGCGTGGCACGCGAGCACCTTGACCCTGCGCGAGTACCTGGCCACGCGGGTGACGCCGTGACGCCGGCAATGGCCCACGACGACCCGCCGGCCCTTCGTCGGGCAGGCGTGGTGGCCGCCGCACTCGACCCTGGCGACCTGGACGGGCTGCGGCGCCGGATCCGCCTGACGCTGATGGCCACGGCGGCGTTGGGCAGTACCGGGTACCTGGTGGCGCTGACGGTCGGCACGATCGCGGCGGCGGAGATCGGTGGCGGGCTGGCCGTCGGCGGAGCACCGTCCGCGGCGATGACGCTCGGGACGGCCGTCGCCGCGAGCTCGTTGGCGCGCGCCATGGTTCGCGTCGGCCGGCGCGTCGGGATGCTCGGAGGCCTCACCATCGGCCTGGCCGGCGCGGTCGTCGGCTTCTTCGCCATCCTGCTGGACTCGCTCGCGCTGCTGCTCCTCGGCGCGATCCTGATGGGCTTCGCCAACGGTGCGGGCCAGATGGCGCGATACGTCGCGGCGGACCTCGTGCCGCCCCTCCGGCGGGCGTCCGCGGTCGGCATGGTGGTGTGGGGTTCCACGGTCGGCGCGGTCATCGGTCCGAACCTCGCCGAGCCGGGCGGCTGGGTGGCCGGGCTGCTTGCGCTCCCGGCGCTGGCGGGGGCCTACCTGCTGACCATGGCGTTCTTCGTGCTGGCCCTGGGCGTCCTGATCGTCTTCCTCCGTCCGGAGCCGTACGCGCTGGCCGATCCATCGGCGCTGGAGCGCCGCACGGACGGAACCGATGCATCGGTGGCGGAGCTGCTTGAGCGGCCGTCGGTCGTGCTCGCGCTCGCCGCGCTGCTGGCGGGCCAGGTGGTGATGGTGCTGATCATGACCATGACGCCGCTGCACCTCACCACCCACGGCCACGGCCTGGACACCGTCGGGTTGGTGCTGTCGGCGCACACCTTCGGGATGTTCGCGCTGTCGCCGATCTCGGGACGCCTGACCGATCGCTTCGGCGAGGTGCCGATCATCGCGGCCGGCATGGCCATGCTGGCGATTGCCGCGATCATGGCCGCCCTCGCCCCGGTCGAGGGCCCGATCCTGACGCTCGCCCTCTTCCTGCTCGGCTACGGCTGGAACCTGGGCTTCGTATCCGGGTCGGCACTGCTGACGCGTGGGCTGACGCTCGCCGAGCGGACGCGGGTGCAGGGGACGGTGGACGGCCTGGTCTGGGGCAGCGCCGCCGTCGCCGGCTTCAGCTCGGGCCTCATCGTGCAGGCGTGGTCGTACACGACCCTGGGGTTCCTCGGCCTCGTGCTGCTGATCGCTCCGATCACCGTCCTCGTGCTGACGCGCGTGGAGGTTCGACGCCGCCTCGTCACCTGATTGGGAGTGGCGGCACGGCCCTTTACGGGCCGTGCCAGGCGAGTGTCCGCCCACCACCGTCGACGAAGCGGGACCCGATGACGAGGTACTGCGCGTCGCGGAAGGCGACCGTCTGAACCATGAGGGGACCGGTGCCGTCGGGCATCTCGAGGCGCCCGATCGTCGTCCATGACGCTCCGGCATCGGTGCTCCACACCGCTTCGGTCGGTCCGCGCTCGTCGCTCGTGGAAGCCACGCCGAACAGGGTGTCGCCGGCAGCGGTGACGGCGTCGATGCTCGCGAGGCCGGTCCCTCGGAAGTCGCTGCTGCGCCATTCCGCGCCGTCCGTACTCGACCACGACGCCGCGTACCCGACCGCGTCCTCCTCACCGTAGCCGACAGCCACGAACCCCATGATCGGGTGCCAGACGAGGTCGTGGACGAGCCCGTCCAGTTCGGCCTGTGACCACGTGCCGGCCACGGTTCGCGTGAGCGCTTCCGTGACCGGGACTGCGCCTTCGCGGTC
Organism: Candidatus Limnocylindria bacterium; assembly: GCA_036261425.1. Classification (GTDB taxonomy): domain Bacteria; phylum Chloroflexota; class Limnocylindria; order QHBO01; family QHBO01; genus JACDBZ01. The sequence continues at coordinate 2,342 of DATAKU010000135.1, forward strand.
GAAGACTCCGGTGGCGATCACGGTCCCGTCTTCCGATACTGCGACCTCGTTGATCCATCCCGACCCGAAGCTCTCGGTCGTCCAGGTGTCGAGGTCGGTCGAGGTCCAGACCACTGCGTTCCCGCCGGGTGCGCCCATCGAACCGCCGATGACCCATTCGGCCCCTCCCCACGCAAGGGCCTGCGCCTCTCCCTCCGGTGCCGGGACCGAGAGCCAATCGGCGCCGTTGCTGCTCCGCCACAGCCGCATCTCGCGCCGGAGCAACTGCTCAGGGTGCGCGGGATCGGGC
>DATAKU010000149.1:0-5288 GCA_036261425.1 Candidatus Limnocylindria bacterium
CGAGGGCCAGTCACACGAGTTCCACATCGCGCCGCCCCCAACGGTCGAGGAAGCCGTCCGCCATGCGGGCACGGCCGCCGAGGGCGTGGCGGTCCTGGTCGCCCCCATGCCGGGTCGGGTCATCGCCGTGCGGGCGGCGCCGGGCGAACCGGTCCGGGCGCACCACGCCATCGTGATCATCGAGGCCATGAAGATGGAGCACGCCGTCGTCGCGCCGATCGAGGGGACGGTCACGCGGCTCGACGTGACCGAGGGGCAGCAGGTCCAGCGCGGCGACGTGCTCGGCGAGGTCGCCGCGTACCATGGGACCGATGGCTGACCGCGACGTCCGCATCTACGAGGTGGGCCCGCGCGACGGGCTCCAGAACGAGGCGACGCCGATCCCGACCGAGGCGAAGCTGCGCTTCATCGACCTGCTGGCCGACGCCGGTCTGCGCGAGATCGAGGCGACCAGCTTCGTGTCGCCACGCGCCATCCCGCAGCTCGCCGATGCGGACGAGCTGATGGCTCGCCTCCACCGCCGGCCGGGCGTGCGGTACCCCGTCCTCGTCCCCAACGCGCGCGGCATGGCACGGGCGGAGGCGGCCGGCGTGGAGGCGATCTGCGTCTTCACCGCTGCGTCGGAGCCGTTCACGAAGGCGAACATCAACATGACGATCGCCGAGTCGATCGACGCCTTCCGCCCCGTGCTCGAGCAGGCACGGCGTCGCGGCTGGTGGACCCGCGGCTACGTGAGCACCGCCTTCGGCTGCCCGTACCAGGGCGCGGTCGGCGAGGCCGCCGTGGTCGGCGTGGCCCAGCAGCTGGTGGACCTCGGCGTCGACGAGCTGAGCATCGGCGACACGATCGGGGTCGCCGGCCCGGCCGACGTGCGGCGGGTGGTCGGCGCGCTGGGGCGCGCCGGCATCGGTCCCGAGCGGCTGGCGATGCACTTCCACGACACGCGCGGCACGGCGCTGGCCAACGTGACCGCCGCCCTGGAGCTGGGCGTCCGTTGCTTCGACGCCTCCACCGGGGGGACCGGGGGCTGCCCATACGCGCCGGGAGCGGCCGGCAACCTGGCCACCGAGGACCTCGTCTACCTCCTCGACCGCGAGGGCTGCAGCCACAACGTCGATCTCGACGCGCTGCTGGTGGCGGCGCGACACATCAGTGAGGTGCTCGACCGACCGTTGACGACGAAGGTGGGCCAGGCGGGCGGCTGGCGCGTACCATAGGCGCCCGATGGACGCCGAACTCGACGCCCTCCAGCAACCCGTGCCCGAGCCGTCACACGACGCCGCCCCGCCGCGGCCGGTGATTCTGGACGTGGACACCGGGATCGACGACATGATCGCCCTGCTCATTGCCGCCACCAGCCCGGAGCTCAACCTGCGGGGCGTCACCTGCGTCGCCGGCAACGTCGAGATCCACCACGTGGCGCGCAACACCGGCAAGATCCTGCGCATGGTCGGACGCGGCGACGTCCCGGTCAGCATCGGCGCGGCTCGCCCGCTCCAGCGGCGCCTGCGGACGGCGCCCGACACCCACGGGCCGACCGGTACGGGCTACGTGGAGCTGCGCGGCGAGGACCGCCAGCTCGGCACGACCGAGTACACCGCCATTCCGGCCAGCCGCTACCTCGGCGCCCACGTCACCCGCCATCCGGGCGAGGTATCGGTCGTCGCGCTGGGCCCGCTGACGAACCTGGCGGCCGCGGTCCAGAACGGGGTCGACCTGGCCGGCGGCGCGCGCGAGGTGATCTGGATGGGCGGCACGCTCGAGGAACGCGGCAACACCACCGAGACCGGCGAGTGGAACGCCTGCGTGGATCCCGAGGCGGTCGAGGCCTGCCTGGGCGGCGGTGCCATCCACCGCATCTTTCCCCTCGACGCCACCCAGGACGTGGTCTTCACCATGGACGACCTCAAGGTGCTGCCCGACACCCACCTGGCTGGCATCGTGCGCGACGCGATCCGCTTCTACGTCGGCTTCCACCAGAAGGCCGATGGCATCGATGGCGCCTATCTTCACGATCCGGTCACCCTGATCGCCGGACTGCTGCGCCCGGACCTCGTCACCGAGTCGGTGACCGAGACGCTCGCCTGCGACACCAGCTCCGATCCCTACCTGGCCGGCAGCCTCTACCGCTCGGAGACCGATGAGCGGTCGCCGGTCCGACTGGCCGTGGCCCTGGACGGCGAGGGCATGAAGGCCGAGCTCCTCGCGCGACTGGCGCGCGCCGTCGGCGCCCCGTACAGCTAGCAGCGCAGCAGCGCACACGGAGGAAGGTCAACCATGCTCGTTCGTTGGATCGCGGCCCTGGTCGCGTTCCTCGTCGTCGGCTTCCTCGGCATCACCGTGGTCGGCGACTTCGGGGCGGAGACGGCCGGCGACTCGTGGGCCTTCGTGGCGGCCATCGCCCTGGTGGTCGCGTTCGCCGTCTACGCCGGGATCGAGTACGCGCAGACCGGCGGCTTCGGCTCGATCGCCCGCCAGTTCGACATGCGCACCCTGGCGCTCATGCCGGTCGCCATCGCCATCAACATCATCCTCGGCGCGGCGGTGGCCAACGCCCTGAAGATCCCGATCTACCTCGACAGCATCGGCACGATCCTGGTCGGGGTGCTGGCCGGACCGATCCCCGGCGCGCTGACCGGCTTCGTGGCCAACATCCTGTGGCAGTACGTGATCCCGCCGCCGTTCCAGGGTGCCGTGGCCGCGCCCTTCGCCATCGTTGCCGCTGTCATCGGTCTCATGGCCGGCCTGTTCGGATGGGCCGGGTGGCTGCGGCCACGGCCGAACTCGAGCGGCACGAACCTGATCATCGGTGCCGTGGTGGCCCTGGCCGTGGTCGTCGGCCTGGCGCTGTATGCCTACACCCGCTTCTACGGCGAGACGTTCGAGTTCTTCAACCCGGACAACGCCGACCTGCTCTTCACCATCCTGGGCTGGCTGATCGCCGCCCTGTTCGCCGCCTTCGTGATCGGCTTCGTGGCGCTACTGTTCGTGCGGCGAGACCTCACCGTGGCCTACGTCACGGTCGCCGGCATGCTGACCGGCGTCGTCGCGGCACTCATCAGCGCCCCGATCAGCGCCAACCTGTTCAGCGGTGTCACCGGCTCGGGCACCGACTTCCTGGTGGCCGCCTTCCGGCAGGCGGGGTCGGACATCCAGACCGCCACGTTCCAGCAGGGCCTCCTGTCGGATCCGGTCGACAAGCTCGTCACCTTCTTCGTCGTCTATCTGATCGTGTCCGCCATGGCCCGCCGGACGAAGGCGCGCTTCCCGCAGGGCGAGCGGCTGCTGGAGGCCGGCGAGGTCGGTCCTGAGGACGAGGGCGAGTGGCGGGGAGCGACCGCCTGACCGACTCGACGGCACACGGCCGGGACGTTCCCGTCTTCCTGGGCCGCCCCGGCCCGAGCGCCTTCCACCGGCTCAACCCGCTCACCAAGGCGACGCTGGCGACGGTCACCGCCATCGCCGCCGTCGCGCTGGGCGGGCTCGTCGGCCCGGCCGTGCTTGTCGCGGCCTTCGTGCTGGTGCCGGCCGCGGCGGCCGGCGTGCTGGGGAGGCTGCTGCGGCTGGCGCTGCTGCTGGCGCTGCCGATCGCCGTCTCCGCCTTCCTGGTCAACCTCTTCTTCTTCCCGGGCGGACAGACCGAGCTGCTTCGCATCGGGCCGATCGTCGCCACCGGCGAGGGCCTGGAGCTCGCGCTCGAGATCCTCGCCCGCATCCTGGCCATCAGCGGCGCCATCACGCTCTTCTACCTCACCACCCGCCCGGCGGAGCTCGTCGTGGACCTCGAGCGACGCGGCATCAACCCGCGGGTCGCCTTCGTGGCGAACGCATCGGTCCAGACCGTACCGGCCATGGTCGAGCGGGCGGCCCAGATCACCGCCGCGCAGCGCGCCCGCGGCCTCGACACCGAGGGTTCGGTGTGGCGCCGCGTCCGCGGCATCGTGCCCATCGTGGGGCCGGTGATCCTGGGCTCGATCGCCGAGGTCGAGGAGCGCACCATGGCCCTGGAGGCGCGCGGGTTCACCCGACCCGGGCGTCGGACCCTGCTGTGGGCGCCCGCCGACTCCGGGGTCGAGTCGCTGGTGCGCTGGACGCTGGTGCTCGGGCTGGCCGCCCTCATCGCCGCGCGCATCGCGGGTCTGACGCCGTGACCGTGCGCCTCGCCGGCGTCGGCTACCGCTACGCCGGCGCGGATCGGCCCTCGCTGCTCGACGTGGACCTCGATCTGGACGACGGGACGGTGGTGGGCGTGGCCGGGGCGTCGGAGGCGGGCAAGACGACGCTGTGCCTGGTGGTGAGCGGCCTGGCGCCCCGGACGGTGGGCGGGCGGATTCGCGGCACCATGACCCTGGACGGCGAGGACGTCGACGCCTGGCCGATGCATCGGCTCAGCACCCGCATCGGCATCGGCTTCCAGAACCCGTCGACGCAGCTGAGCCAGGTGTCGGGCACCGTGTTCGAGGAGGCCGCCTTCGGACCGATGAACCTGGGCCTGCCGCGCGACGAGGTGGTGACCCGGGTCTGGGACGCGCTCGAGCGGATGCAGATCGACGGGCTGGCGGACCGGGACCCGAGCCGGCTCTCGGGCGGGCAGCAACAGCTCGTCGCCATGGCCGGCCTCCTCGCCATGCGCCCCGAGCATCTCGTCCTCGACGAGCCGACGGCGCAGCTCGATCCGGCCGGGACGCAGCTGGTGGCCGATGCCATCGCCCGGCTGGCGGCCGATGGCGCAAGCATCCTCGTCGCCGAGCAGAAGACCGATCTTCTGGCCGCGGTCGCCCAGCGGGTCATCGTGCTCGACGGGGGCCGGGTGGCGCTTCACGGTCGAGTGGAAGAGGTCCTCGCCGATCCGCGCCTGCTGGAGCTGGGTGTCGCGCCGCCGTCGGCGATCCGCCTGCGTCGGGCGGCGGAGGGGGCGGGGCTGGACCCGCAGGCCCTGGAGCGAGTGACGGCCCGTGGCTGAGCTGCGGGTCAAGGGCCTCGTCCACGTCTACCGCGAGAGTGGTGTCCGCGCCCTGGACGGCGTGGACCTGCGCGTGGCGCCGGCCGAGCGGGTGGCGCTCATCGGGCAGAACGGCAGCGGCAAGACGACGCTGGTCCGCCACCTCAACGGCCTGCTGCGCCCGACCGAAGGCCGCGTGACGGTCGACGGCACCGATGCCGCCCGGCTCACCGTGGCGCAGCTGGCCGCGCGCGTCGGCCTCGTCGTCCAGGATCCGGACCGCCAGGTCTTCGCCGGATCCGTGCGCGCCGAGGTCGAGTTCGGGCCGCGCAACCTCGGCCGGTCC
>DATAKU010000151.1:0-2662 GCA_036261425.1 Candidatus Limnocylindria bacterium
GACCTGTTCATCTACGTGAACACGGCCAATGCCGAGGAGAACGAGGCACTGACCGCGTTCGTCGACTACTACCTGTCCGACGACGGCATCGCCGCGGTCGACGAGGCCGGGTACGTGTCGCTCACGCCGGACGCGCTCGAGGAGACGCGCGCCGCATGGGACGGACGCTGAACGCCGGATCCTCAGACGCGGACCGGGCGGGGCAGACCCGTCCGGTCCGACCTACCATGCCATGGCAGTGACCGCTTCCCACGCCGGGTCGCCAGCGCCGCTGGTGCCCGGCGACCTCCGCATCGGTCCGGGCCGCCGCCGTCGCGAGACCGCGGTCCGCATTGCCTTCCTCGCCGCGGCCACCACCTCGATCGTCATCAGCGGGCTGATCGTCTTCACGCTCATCGGCAATGCGCTGAACTTCGTGGTCCAGGTGGACCCGGCGGCGCTCTTCTCCGATGGCTGGTTCCCACGCCGCGGCATGTACGACATCGGCACCATCGTGGCCGGCACGCTCGTCGTGAGCGTCATCGCCATGGTGGTCGCGGCGCCGCTGGGCATCGGTGCCGGGATCTATCTGTCCGAGTACGCCGGCTCACGGGCGCGACGCCTGCTCAAGCCGATCATCGAGGTCCTGGCCGCCATCCCCTCGGTCGTGCTCGGGTTCTTCGCGCTCTCGTTCATCAGCCCGATCCTGGTCCAGACCCTCTTTCCCGGCACGCCGCTGTTCAACATGCTGTCGGCCGGGATCGCGGTCGGCATCCTCATCACGCCGCTGGTCGCATCGGTGGCCGAGGATGCCATGCACGCCGTGCCGGCCTACCTGCGCGAGGCGGCCTACGGCCTCGGGGCGCGGAAGCGGACGACCAGCCTGCGGGTGGTGGTGCCGGCCGCCGTCTCCGGCATCATGGCGGCGCTCATTCTGGGGGTCTCGCGCGCCATCGGCGAGACGATGATCGTGGCCATGGCCGCGGGAGCCACGGGCGGGTCGCTCTTCAACCTCAACCCGCTGGACCAGGGCCAGACCATGACGGCGGCCATGACGGCGCTGGCCATCGGCTCCGACCAGGTCCGCGGGGCGGCGCTGACCTTCGAGAGCCTCTACTTCGTGGGCATGCTGCTGTTCCTGTTCACCTTCGTGCTCAACGTCATCAGCGACGCGTTCGTGCGACGCGTGCGGAGGCGGTACTGATGGCCGGCGGCAGCCTGACCGCACGCGACGCCGTCGCCCGGCGGCTCGGCAGCTCGACCTCGGACTGGCGCAGCCTGGCACTCGAGGGCGCGCTGCTCCTGGCGCTGCTGGTGGCGCTGGGCATCCTGCTCGTCCTGCTGGCCACCATCGTGAGCTCGGCACTGCCGGTCCTGCTCGAGCGCCCTGCCGAGTTCCTCACCTCGCCGATGTCGGCCCGCGCCGAGCGAGCCGGCATCCTCCAGGGCCTCACGGGGTCGATCCTGCTCACGGCGATCGTGATCGTCGTCGCGCTGCCGATCGGGATCGCGGCCGCCATCTACCTGGAGGAGTACGCCCGCGACACCCGCCTCACGCGGTTCATCCGGACGAACATCCGCAACCTGGCCGGGGTGCCGGCCATCGTCTACGGCCTGCTGGGGCTGGCGGTCTTCGTCACCCTGCTGGGCATGGGCCGCGTCCTCCTGGCCGGCGGGTTGACGCTTGCCGTGCTCGTCCTGCCGATCGTCGTGATCACCACCTCGGAGGCGCTCCAGGCCGTGCCCAACGCCATCCGCGAGGCCGCCCTGGGCGTGGGCGCCACGCGCTGGGAAACGATCCGGCACCACGTCCTGCCGTACGCGGCGCCGGGCATCCTGACCGGCACCATCCTGTCGCTGGCGCGCGCGTTCGGGGAGACGGCGCCGCTCCTCATGGTCGGCGCCATCGCCGGGACCTTCAGCCTGTCCGGCGGGCTGCTGGACCAGGTGGGCTCACGGTTCACCAGCCTGCCGACCGTCATCTACCACTGGGCCGGCTACCCGCAGGCGGAGTTCCGCGCCCTGACCTCGGCGGCGATCGTGCTCCTGCTCGTGGTCATCCTTGCCGTCAATGCCGCCGCCATCGTCCTGAGGAATCGATATGACCGAAAGTGGTGACCCCGTGACGCTCGAGCGGCCGGCCGAGCCGGTGCAGCCGCCCGGACCAGGGCCGACAATACGGGTCATGCAGGCCCGCCACGAGCTCGACGAGTCGGAGGGGATCGCGCCTGCCGCCACGGCCGACGGCGCGCCGATGCGCTTCGCCGATGACGAGGTCGTGTTCGACGTCGACGAGCTGTCCTGCTTCTACGGCGACTTCCGCGCCGTGCGCGACATCAGCCTGCAGGTCCCGAAGAACCGCATCACCGCGCTCATCGGTCCATCCGGCTGCGGAAAGAGCACGCTGCTGCGCAGCTTCAATCGCATGAACGACCTGGTCGACGGGGCGCGGATCACCGGCGCCATCCGCTATCACGGCGTCGACCTCTACGCCGATGGCGTGGACCCGGTAGAGGTCCGCCGACGGATCGGCATGGTCTTCCAGAAGCCGAACCCGTTCCCGAAGTCCATCTACGACAACATCGCCTTCGGCCCGCGGATCCTGGGGATGAAGGGCGATATGGACGAGATCGTCGAGCGCGCGTTGCGCGGCGCAGCGCTCTGGGACGAGGTGAAGGACCGA
>DATAKU010000154.1:0-6894 GCA_036261425.1 Candidatus Limnocylindria bacterium
GTGGAAGTTGCCACCGGAGATGACCCGGCCATCGGGGTGCGCCGCGTCGGCGGGGAAGACGAGCGGATTGTCGGTGGCGGCATTGACCTCCACCGCCAGCACGCGTTCGAGGTGGTCGAGCGCATCGCGCACCGCGCCGTGCACCTGGGGCATGCAGCGCAGGCTGTAGGCGTCCTGGACGCGGTGGCGCGTATCGGCGCGGTGCGAGGCCCAGATTTCGCTGTCGGCCATGAGCTCGCGGAGGTGGCCGGCGGCGGCCACCTGCCCCGGGTGCGGCCGGGCGGCCACCAGCCGATCGTCGAAGGCGGCCCCGGTCCCCATCATGGCCTCCAGGCTCATGGCACCGATGACGTCGGCACTGAGCGCGAGGCGCAGCGCGTCGTGATGCATGAGCGCGCCGATGCCGGCCATGAGCTGGGTGCCGTTGAGCAGGGCGAGGCCCTCCTTTGCGCCCAGCTCCAGCGGCTCCAGGCCGGCCCCGGCCAGTGCCTCCGCCCCCGACACCACGCCGCCGCCAGGAACCTCGGCCCTGCCCTCGCCGATGAGGACGAGCGCGAGGTGCGCGAGGGGCGCCAGGTCGCCCGAGGCCCCGAGGCTGCCGCGCGACGGCACCACCGGATGGAGGCCGGCGTTGAGAAGATCGACGAGGAGCTGGACCACGTCCACGCGGACCCCCGAGAGGCCCACGGCCAGCGCGTTGGCACGCAGGAGGAGCATCGCCCGGACCACGTCGGCCGGGAGCGGCTCGCCGACGCCGGCGGCGTGGCTGCGCACCAGGTTGCGCTGCAGCTCGGCGCTGCGGCCGGGCTCGATGGGCACGTCGGCCAGGTCCCCGAAGCCGGTGGTCACGCCGTACACGGTGGCGCCCTCGGCCACGAGCCGCTCGATCACGGCACGCGAGGCACCGATGCGCTCCGCCGCGTCGGGATCCAGTTCGACGGGACGCCGGCCGCGGGCGACCTCGATGACGTTGTCGATGGTGAGGTCCCGGCCGGTGAGGAGGAGCGGCGGCATCGGTCCATATACTACGCACCGTGAAACGGCTCCCGGACCCCATGAGCCGCCTCGTCGTGCACGACGAGGCCGAGCACCATCTCGGTGGAGCGGTCCCCAGTCCGGCGGTCGCCTTCCTGCTGGCCATCCTGGCGCTGCCCGCGCTGTTCTGGCTGGTGATGCTGAAGCGCACGACGGTGTACACCGCGCCGGAGGAGTGGCTGATGAGCACCGTGGTGCCCGCCCTCCACGCCTGGGTGCAGACCAACCTGCCGCCGGTGGAGACCCTCATCGTCGCCATCAGCGCCCTGGGATCCGGCTGGTTCGTGGCGCTGGCCTTCGCCGGACTGGGCCTGCTGGCGCTGGCTCGCGGGCGGCGTGACCTGGCGCTGCTCATGGCCCTCGGGACGCTGTGCTTCCCGATGGAGTGGGCCCTGAAGTTCTTCGTCTCCCCGGAGGCCATCACCCTGCCGGTCCTGGTGCAGGCGATGTTCAACGTCAACGACATCGGCCTCGACGACATCGCCGACTTCCCGGCCGGCCACGCCCTTCGCGCCACGGTGCTCTACGGGCTGGCCGCCTTCAGCGTGGCGCGCCTGGCGCACGACGTTCGGCAGGGCCAGATCGCCTACGCGGTGGCCGCGGTCCTCATCGGCGCCATCAGCGCCACGCGCATCTACCTGGGCGCCCACTTCCCGATGGACGTGCTCGGGGGCTGGATGGCCGGCGGGGCGCTGGTCGCCATCCTGGTCGCGATCCACGTCCTGGGCGTGGACGAGCGCGCCCGCGCGCGAGAGGCCGCCGAGCTGGCTGCCCGGCGCCGGTCCGGCCAGCGCCGCGTCGCGGTTCCGCGTCGTCCGAAGGCCGCCCCGGCGCCGGCACGCGGCGACGGGGTCGAGGGCTGACCCCTGCTCGACTTCATCGACGAGACCGTCATCCCCTTCATCCTGGAGCTGTACGACGCCGTCGGCTACGTCGGCGTGGCCATCGCCGTGGCGCTCGAGACGATCGTCGCGCCCATCCCGTCGGAGGTCATCCTGCCGATGGCCGGCTGGAAGGTCAGCCAATCCGCGGCCGATCCGTCCATCGTCGAGCCGCTGACCGGCCTGGGCTGGAACATCCCGCTGGCGGTGGCGCTCGCCACCGTGGGGAGCGTGATCGGAGCGGTCGCCGGCTACTACGTCGGTGCCTGGGGCGGCCGCCCGATCCTCGACCGCTGGGGCGGCTACGTCGGCATCGGCGCGGAGGACCTGGACCGCGCGCACGACTGGTTCGAGCGCTGGGGGAGCTGGGCCGTCTTCTTCGGCCGCATGGTGCCGCTGGTGCGGACCTTCATCAGCTACCCAGCCGGCATCAGCCGCATGTCGATGCCGAAGTTCCTCCTGTTCAGCACGCTCGGCTCGCTGCCGTGGAATGCGGCGCTCATCACCGCCGGCTTCGTGGTCGGCGAGAACTACGAGCAGATCGCGGCCACCCTGAAGCCGTACGAGTACGTCATCTACGTCGTCGTCCTCGCCGTGACGGCGTACCTGGCGTGGCGGTGGTGGTCCGGCAAGCGTCGGAGCCGCGGTGCGAAGGAGCCGGACGGCGGTTGACCGGCCCGACGGCACCTGCCACGATCGGGCCAATCGAACGATCCATCGTCTTCGGGGCGGGGTGGAAGTCCCCACCGGCGGTCGGCTCCGCATCGTGAGCCAGCCCGCGAACCGCGTCGGTCACGTATCGATGCGGCCGACCTGACCCCCGGCGCTCGCCGGGGCAGACAGGGCCGACGGTCACAGTCCGGAAGGGAGAAGACGACCGAGCTCGCGCGCGCCGCGTCGCCATGACGCCCGGCGCTGGGCGGCGCATCGGCGATGCCCCGTGGATGCTGGGTCCACCGACGGGAGCAGCACGGCCGATGACCGACATCGACACCACCACCGGCGGCCTGCGCGTCGAGATCGTCGACGCGGGCGTGCGCTTCGCTGCGCCCGGCGGCACGCTGCAGGCGCTGGCGGATCTGACGCTGGAGATCCCGGCCGGGTCGTTCACGGTCATCATCGGTCCGAACGGCTGCGGCAAGAGCACGCTCCTGCGGCTGGTCGCCGGGCTCATCGTCCCGACGAGCGGTCGGGTGGTGGTCGGGAACGCGCCTCCCAGGGCCGGCGACGGCCGAGTCGGCCTGGCGTTCCAGCAGCCGCGCCTGGTGCCGTGGCGCACGACGCTCGACAACGTGGCGCTGCCGCTCGAGCTCGCTGGCGCGTCGGCCGTGGACCGTCGGGACCGCGCCTTGCAGGCGCTCGAGCGGGTCGGCCTGGCAGGGTCGTCGCGCCTCCGTCCGCGCGAGCTGTCGGGGGGCATGGCGCAGCGCGCGGCGCTGGCCCGTGCCCTCGTGACCGACCCGCCGATCCTCCTCCTCGACGAGCCGTTCAGCGCCCTGGATGCGCTGACCCGCGAGACCTTCGACACCGAGCTCCAGCGGCTCTTTCTGGAGCGCCGCCGGACGGTGGTGCTGGTGACGCACAGCGTCAGCGAGGCGGTCGCCCTGGCCGATCGCGTGGTGGTCATGACGCCGCGCCCGGGCCGCGTGGCCGCGGTCATCGAGGTGGACCTGCCGCGCCCTCGTCCGCCCGACCTGCTCGGCGACCGGCATGCGGCGGAGCTGGCCGCGCGCGTGCGGGAGGCGCTCTCCGCCGCCCATGCCCTGGAGCTGCGGCCATGGGCCGAGCAGGAGGGCGCAGCGTGAGGCGCATCGGAGCGGCGCTCGTCAGCCTGGCCGTCTTCCTCGCGCTGTGGAAGGCGATCACCGTCGTCGGCGGCTACCCCGAGTTCATCCTGCCGGCACCCGAGGCGGTGGGCGAGCGAGGGCTGCGGGCGATCGGTTCGGGGCTCCTGTGGGAGCACGCCGGCGTGACGCTGCTCGAGATCGTGCTGGGCTTCGCGGTCGGCGCCGGCGCGGCGCTCCTGACCGGGATCGCGCTCGGCAAGAGCGTCGTCGTGGAGCGCGTGCTGTCGCCCTACATCGTGGCGGCGCAGGCGGTCCCGATCCTGGCGCTGGCTCCGCTGCTCGACATCTGGTTCGGCGGCGGCCTCCTGGCACGCGTCGTCATCTGCGCCCTCATCGTCTTCTTCCCGATCGCCATCGCCACCATGGTCGGCATTCGCTCCGCCGACCCGCTCCTCGACGAGATGCTCCGATCGCTCGGCGCCGGCCCGGCGCAGCGCACCCGGCTGCTCGAGATCCCGTCGGCGCTGCCGGTCATCTTCGGCGGCCTGCGGGTCGGGGTCACCCTGTCGGTCATCGGCGCGGTGGTCGCCGAATGGGCCGGCGCGAGCACCGGCCTGGGCGTCCTCATCAACATCGCCAACCAGGGGTTGTTCGACACCCCGCTCATGTTCGTCGCCCTCGCCACCCTGGCGGTCATCGGCCTCGTCTTCTACGGCGCGGTCGTGCTCGTCGAGCGCCGCCTCGTTCCACGATGAAAGGAAGACCGATGTCTGCGCCTCGCGCGTTCGTCCCGCTTCTCGCCCTCCTATTCGCGCTGTCCGCCTGCGGAACGGCGTCCTCGACCGGGACAGCCTCGGCGGGCGAGCCGCTCCGGGCCGTCACCCTGCTGCTCGGGTATCGGCCCGACGTCCAGTTCGCGCCGTTCTACGTCGCCCAGCGGGAGGGCTTCTATGCCGATGCGGGCCTGGAGGTGACGATCGAGCACAAGCAGGCGCCCGACGTCCAGCGTCTCGTGGCCGAGGGCGAGGCGGAGTTCGGCGTGGCCGATGCCACCGACGCGATGATCGCGCGCACGGCGGGCATCCCCATCCGATACGTGTCGACGATGTACCAGTCGTTCCCGGTGGCGATTATCGGGCCGGCCGAGGTGGTGCCGGCCGAGCCGGCCGAGCTGGCCGGCCTGCGGATCGGGACGCCGGGCCGCTTCGGTTCGTCGTGGCACGCGCTGCTGGCCCTCCTCGAGGCCGGTGGCCTGACCGAGGCGGACGTGACGATCCGCGAGTACCCGCAGTTCAACCAGGTCGACGGCCTGGCCAACGGGGACGTGGACGTGGTGACCGGCTTCCGCAACAACGACGCGCTGCGCGTGGCCGACCGCGGGATCGAGGTGGAGATGCTGACCATCGACGAGCTGGCGCCGCTGCCGGGTCCGGGGATCATCACCGGCGACGCCCTCCTGGCCGACGACCCGGACCTCGTGCGAGCCTTCACCACCGCCACCGCCGCGGCGCAGGCGGCGGTGATCGAGGACCCGCAATTGGGCTTCACCGCCGCCGAGGCCGAGGTCCCGGCCGTCGGCGAGGACCCGGACCTCTCCCGCTCCGTGCTGGAGGCGACGGCCGAGCTGTGGGCCGGTGACGGTTTCGCGGATGGCGAGATCGACACGGAGCGCTGGCAGGCCGGCTACGAGACGATGCGCCGGCTGGGGTTCATCGACGGCTCCGTGCCGCTCGAGGAGATGATCGCCCCCGAGCTCCTCGGCGGCTGACGTGCCGGGCGGGAGCCGATGTCATCGACTCCCGCCCGTGTGCTGGAGGTCGGTCAGCGAGGCGTCGGGCCGCCGAGGCTCTGCGACTCGTCGTCTGCTGCCCCAGCGCCGTCGGCCTGGAAGGCCGGCGCCTCGTGGGCATCCATCGGTCCGGCCTGGGTCGCGGCAGCGGCGTTGCTGCCGTCCATGATCCCGACGTCACGATTGGCGTCGGTGGTCGCGGCCCCGGACGCCTGGAAGGCCGGCGCCTCGTGGGCATCCATCGGTCCGGCCTGGGCCGCAGCCTGGGCCGACAACCGATCGGCGTAGGCCTGGTCGGCCGCCGAGAGGCCCTGGGCCGCCTCGAAGGCCGGCGCCTCGTGGGCGTCCATCGGTCCGGCCTGGGCCGCGGCCTGGGCGTTCAGCCGCTCGGTGGCCGCGGCGTCCGCCCGGGCCTGGGCCTGGGCCTCGGCCTGTGCGGTCAGCCGATCGGCGTAGGCCTGGTTGGCTCGCGCGTCCGCCTGGAAGGCCGGCGCCTCGTTCGCATCCATGGGCCCGGCCTGGGTCGCCACGGTGGCCGCCCCGGTCGTGCCGACGTCCTGCGAATCGAGCCCCGACAGCGCCGCGCCGCCGACAGCGCCGAGCGCGACCGTCCCGATCACCGCGCCGGTGATCAGCAGGCGACGGCGGAAGGCATCGGCCTCCTGCCGCGACGGGAAGTGCAGGGCGATGGCATGCCCCTCCGTGTCGTCCTCGTCGATGACCAGGACGCGGACCCGGTTCGTGGCGAGGAGGTGTCCCTCGGTGTCGGCGGTGTCAGCGCGCAGCGCCAGGCGGGTCGGCCCGGGCTTGTCGCCGAAGGTCGCGTCGAGCCACTCGGCGTCCGAGGCGTCGACGATGGCACGGCCTTCGCCGTCCAGGTCGATCATGTACTGCTGCTCGGTCATTCGGGTCTCCTGTCCGACGTGGCCGTGGTCGGCAGTTGGCCGCCGGCTCACAGCGTTGCTGTGGGGCCGATGTCGGTGACCGGGCCGATCGTTGGGCGAGATCGCTCGGTCGTCGCGCCGGTGGTGGCTCCCCCGCCGTGGCCCCGTTCCTGGGCTCCACCCGTTCGAGGCACTCAGCCTGCGCCCGATGACCGAGGAGGGGAATACGACATTCGACCCGAATCGTGTCGCGTGCGCGACATCAGCGAGCGGCGGCGACCGGCTCCCTGAGCGCCGCATCACGCTCGGCGGACTCGATCGTCTGGCGCAGGACCATCATGGGCGTCACCGGACCGATGCCTCCCGGCACCGGCGTGATGGCACGCACGACCGGCGCCACGCGCTCGAAGTCCACGTCCCCGACGATCCCGTCCGGCCCCGCGTTGATCCCGCAATCGACGACGATGGTGGATCGGTTGACCATCTCCGGTCCCACCAGATGCGCCGCCCCGGCGGCG
>DATAKU010000166.1:0-22424 GCA_036261425.1 Candidatus Limnocylindria bacterium
CCGGTCCCGGGTCACGCAATCGAAATCGTGTGATCCGGTTCTCGTCTGCCCCTTCGGGACGACCACAGTATCCCGTCTCGGCAGACGAGACGCAATACCACTTATCCCCGAACTTGGGCCTCCGGCGCCGATCTATCCACAGGCTATCCCCGAGCAGGGGCGCGGAGCGCCGCGGGCCCGCGAGGTCGAATTGACGGACGCCCGACGCGGACGATAATCGGCAGGGCCCCGCGCCCGAGCCCGACGAACCGCGCCGCCGCCCACCGCGGATGCCAGGCTGCGAGGTCCCATCCCAGCCCCTTCCCGAGGAGATCACCGTGACCGACGAGATCGCTGCCCGCGCCCCCGACGACGCGCCGGTCCACGTCGACCAGCGGGCGCGGATGGAGATCCTCGGCGCGATCCTGCTGACCATCTTCCTCTCGGCGCTCGACCAGACGATCGTGGGGACCGCGCTGCCGAGGATCGTGACCGACCTGCGCGGCAACGAGCTGTACACCTGGGTCGTCACGATCTACCTGCTGACGGCCACGGTCACCGGGCCGATCTACGGCAAGCTGTCTGACCAGTTCGGCCGTCGCCCGGTGATGATGGTGGGCGTCGGCCTGTTCCTCATCGGCTCGCTGCTGTCCGGGCTGTCCGGCGAGATGTGGCAGCTCATCGCCTTCCGCGGCATCCAGGGCCTCGGTGCGGGGGCCATCTTCCCGATCGCCCTGGCCGTCATCGGCGACCTGTTCAGCCCGCGCGAGCGCGGCCGCTACCAGGGCCTGTTCGGCGCCACCTTCGCCATCGCCTCGATCGTCGGACCGGCGCTGGGCGGCTGGCTCACCGACTCGATCAGCTGGCACTGGATCTTCCTGGTCAACCTGCCGCTCGGGATCGTGGCGCTGGTCGTCCTGTGGCGCCTGCTGCCATCGGTGTCTCATCCGGAGGTCGTGCGCCAGGTGGACTACCTGGGCGCGGCCGTGTTCACCGCCGCGCTCGTGCCGTTCCTGCTGGGACTGACGAACAAGCAGTCCGGCGACTGGACCGATCCTCACGTCGGCGGCCTCATCCTCATCGGTCTGGTGGTGGGCGCCATCTTCGTGTGGGTCGAGTCACGGGCCGTCGAGCCGATCCTGCCGCTCGAGATCTTCCGCGACCGGGCGATCACCGCGTCGATCGTCGCCACCTTCCTGATCACCTTCGGCTTCTTCGGCGGCGTGATCTTCATCCCGCGCTGGTTCCAGTTCGTCCTCGGCTCGAGCGCCACCGAGTCCGGCTACCAGATGCTGCCGCTGATGATGGGCGTGATGGCCAGCTCGGTGGTGAGCGGGCTGGTGGTGGCGCGGACCGGCCGCTACAAGTGGATGACGGTCGGCGCGATGGCCACGGCAACCCTCGGCCTGTACCTGCTGACCAACCTGCGCGCCGATACGGACATCGTCAGCGTCTGGGTCTGGATGCTAATGGCCGGCATCGGCATCGGTCCGTCCTTCGCGATCTTCACGATCATCGTCCAGAGCGTGGTCGCCGGCCGGCTCCTGGGGGCTGCCACCAGTGCGCTCACCTTCTTCCGCCAGGTCGGCGGTTCGGTCGGGCTGGCACTGGCGGGAACCCTGTTCGGCACCTCGTTCGCGGATGAGCTGCCGCGCCAGCTCAGCGCCAACGGCCTGCCCGGTCCGCTCGTGGCCGGGCTGGTCGAGGGCGGCGCCACGGTCGACACCGACCTCACCGCGGTCGGCGGGGACCTCGGGGCACGGATCGCGGAGGCGGCGCCCCAGCTCGCCCCGTTCGCTGATCAGATCGTGGCGGGAATCCACGAGGCATTCTCGATCGCCATCGCCAACGCGCTGTGGCTCGGGGTCATTGGCGCCGTCGGCGCGACGCTGATCGTTGCCGCGCTGGTCCCGGAGGTCACGCTGCGGCACACGCCGGGCGGTGGAGGCGGTCGACCACAGCCGGCTCCCGGCCAGCAGCCGACGGTGGCGGCGCCGGTCGACTGACCGCTCAACCGGCTCCCTTGAGCCGCGCGATGCGCCGGTACGAGGCGTCGATCCGATCCTCGCCGATCCGACCCTGGCGGACCAGCCGCTCCACCAGGTCGATGGTGCGCACGACCACGTCCGGCTCGTAGACGACCTGGTTGGCGATCAGGAGCACGTCGACCCCGGCCTCGATCGCCAGCGCCACCGCCTCCTCGTGGCCGTATTCGGCGCGGATGGCGCCCATCTGGAGGTCGTCGCTGATGACGACACCGTCGAAGCCGATGCGGTCGCGGAGCAGTCCGGTGATCGTCGGGCGCGACAGGGTGGCCGGTCGCTCCGCATCGAGCGCGGCATTGAACACGTGGGCCGTGAGCACCGCATCGGCCAGGCCGGCGGCCACCACGTTCTCGAACGGGCCCAGCTCGGCGCGGGACCACTCGTCGGTCACGTCCACGACACCGAGGTGCGTGTCGCCTCGCGCGCTGCCGTGCCCCGGGAAGTGCTTGATGGCGGTCAGGACGCCGGCGGCGCGGTGCGCCTCGATGAAGGCGGTTGCGTGGGCCGTGACGGTCGCCGGGTCGGCGGCGAAGCTCCTTCCCAGAGCGCCGATGATGGGGTTGTCCGGGTTGACGGCCAGGTCCAGGACCGGCGCGAGGTTCATGGTGATACCCGCCGCGGCCAGGGTGGCCGCGATGACGGCCGCCGCCTCGCGGGTGGCCTCGGGGTCCCCGGTCGCGCCCAGCTCCGCGGCGGACCGGGAGGCGGGGAACCCGTGGGCCGGACCGAGCCGTGCGACGCGGCCACCCTCCTGGTCGATCGCCACGAAGAGCGGCAGGCCGGTCGCCGCCGCGCTCAGGCTGCCCACCAGCGTGGCCAGCTGGTCGGGCGAGGCGACGTTCCGCGATCCGCCGGTCGGTTGGTCGACCGTGAACAGCACCACGCCACCGAGCCCGTGCTCAGCCACGTCCCGCAGCGCCGGCGCGGCCTCGTCCGGCGTTCGGCCGCGAAAGCCGACCAGCAGCATCTGGCCGATCCGGTCGCGCAGCGCCGGGACGGGCTGCCCGCCGGGGGCGGTGGTCGGGCTCGGGGCCGCGCTGGGGGTCGGGCTGGCGGTCGGCGACGGATGGGCGGACGGTGTGATCGACTCGATCGCGCGGGCGCAGGCGGCCAGCGTGGCTCCCGCGACCCCTGCCACGAGCCCGCCGAGGAAGCGGCGGCGTGTCAGCATCGGCATCGCATGGTAGACGCGAACGAGGACCGGTAGGATGCGAGGCCGATGACCGACGCGATCGGTGCCGTTGCCGCCTCCTGGGGCGTCCTCATGGCGCTCTCCCCCATCCTCCAGGTGCGCCGCATGCTCGAGCGGCGCTCGTCGGCGGACGTGTCGCTCAGCTACCTTGCGGTGCTCCAGGTTGGATTCACGCTGTGGATCGCGTACGGCATCGTGCTCGGCAACGCGGCGATCATCGTGCCGAACAGCGTCGCGTTCCTCGTCGGCGCGGCGACCGTCGCCATCGCCTTCCGCTACCGCGCAGGGCGCGGCGCCTCAGCGGGAGGCCAGGCGTCGCTCGGCGAGGCCGAGGAGACCGCCGGCCAGCACTGACGCCAGGCCGATGGCCACCACGACCATCTCGCCCGCGGCGAACAGGCCGAGGACGGCGAGGAGGACGCCCAGGACGATGAGCGTCCCGGCGGCGAAGTTCGTGACCATGGGTGATTGCTCCGTTGATGAGGACGTGACCGCACGAGCGTAGGGAGTCCACGGCGCGCCGGCGTCGGTGGTGCGGACGCCGCCCCCTACGTCCTTTGTCGACCGGCTTCTATGCTGCATGACCGGCGACCGTGCGGTCTCCCATGCGGCAGGCTTGACGTCCGGCCGGCGGGCGGACGGGCAGGGACGCCCCGGCCGTTAACTCTGCCATCGGAGGACCGCCCCGTGACCACCTCAGCCGACGCCCTGGCCGAGCGCCTGTTCACCGCGGCCACCGCCACCTTCGACCTCGCCGGCGTCTATCTCGGCGACAGACTCGGCTACTACCGCAGCCTCGCCGGCGACGGTCCGGCGACCGCCGAGGAGCTGGCCGCACGGACGGGCACCGATACGCGCTACACGCGCGAGTGGCTGGAGCAGCAGGCGGTGGCCGGCATCCTCGACGTCGACGGCGAGCATCGATTCAGCCTGTCGGCCGCGCACGCATTGGTCCTGGTCGAGGAGGAGAGCCTCAACCTCATGGCGCCCCTGTCGCGCATGATCACCGCCGCGATGGGCCGCCTTCCCTCCCTGGTCGAGGTCTACCGGACCGGGCACGGGATGGGCTGGGACGCCTATGGCGCGGACATGCGGGAGGGTCAGGCAAGCTTCAATCGCCCCGCCTTCACCCACCTGCTGCCGAACGAGTGGCTGCCAGCCATCGACGACCTTCACGCCCGCCTGCACGCGCAACCCGCCGCGCGCGTCGCTGACATCGGCTGCGGGGAGGGGTGGTCGACCATCGCCATGGCGCGCGCCTACCCGTCGGCCGAGTTCGTGGGCATCGACCTCGACGCCCCGTCGATCGACGCGGCCCGCCGCCACGCCGCGGCGGCGGGCATGAACGGCCGTCTCCAGTTCCGCACCGCGGACGCCGCCCGGCTCGGGGAGCGGTTCGACGCGGCCATCATCATCGAGGCCGTCCACGACATGGCGAACCCGGTGCCGGTCCTGGCGGCCGTGCGGGACTCGCTGACCGACGACGGCTCACTCATCGTGGTCGACGAGCGCGTGGCCGAGGAGTTCACCGCTCCGGGAGACGATCTCGAGCGCTTCATGTACGGCTGGAGCATCACGACCTGCCTGCCAGACGGCCTGTCACGCCAGCCGTCGGTGGGAACCGGAACGGTGATGCGGCCGGCGACGCTGCGCGCGTACGCTGCCGAGGCCGGATTCGGATCGGTCGAGATCCTGCCGATCGAGAACGACTTCTTCCGCTTCTACCGGCTGCGCCCCTGAGCCGCTCGGGGGGGCGCGGCGACCCGGGCAGGCGAGTCAGATCGTGGAGGTCGCGAAGGCCGCGTCGAGGGCTCGGTTAGCCGAGGATCGGGACGACGACGGCGGTGAGGAGGACGGCCACCAGGAGGAGAAGCGCGGCGATGCCGAGCTCTCGGTCGGAGACGGTCGCGGGCTCCTGCTGGGGGTCGTGGCGAAGCATCCTGCGGTCTCGGAAGAAGGTCACGCTCACCCTACGCGGCCGTTGTCCCGGCCGGATCAAGCAGGCGTCGCGCTGCGCCCTACGTCATTCCGCCGAGGCCGCCGGCGATCGTGCGGCGCACTGCCTCGACCCGATCGAGTCCGGCCGTGCCGGAGGCGGCGATCGCCTCACCGACGGCCTCCCGCACCCGGGCCGACAGGCGGCGCGCCAGCCTGCGCCCGATCCAGCCCGCGTGCAGCGCCAGGAGGAACCCCAGGACGGCGCTCACGCCGATCGAGCCCACGAGCAGCAGCAGGGGCATCGGGATGGGTCCGAGTGCCGGCACCTCGACGGTGTCGACCGGGATGCTGCCCCCGGCCAGGTACAGCGTCACGTACCAGGCGACCGAGGCCAGGAACACCCCGCCGGCCACCAGCTGGAGCAGGCCGATGACGCCCCACAGGACGCTGCCGCGCACGCGGAACTCGGCGGCGGCGTCCCGAGCCACCCGGTCGAGCGCGCGGGTCGTGGTCTCCTCCAGGCCGTCGGCTCCGAGCGCCCGCAGGACCGCGGCTCGGGCATCGGCGGGCACGGACGACCCCGCCTCGAGGATGGCGGCCCGCACCGGGTTCACCACGCGACCCAGCGTGCCGCGCTTGCGCCAATCGCGCAGGTAGCCGGCGGGATCGGCAGAGCGGCGCCGCTGACCGGTCATCCAGCCAAGGAGCGCCACCGTGCGGCCGAGCAGCGAGCCTCCACTGGCCCGGGCCCGCGCCAGGACGGCGCCGGCGACCTGCCGCTCGACGCCAGGTGGATCGATGACGGCAAGCGCGCCGGCCACGGACGCCTCGACGGCGGCGCGGCGCCGGTCGTCGGGCAGGAGCGGACGGTACGCGCCATCGGGGTCGACGCCCAACAGCTCTCCCAGCCGGACCAGCTCCTGGCGAGCATCGGTCTCGAGCTTGGCCACCACCAGCGCCTTCGCATTGGCCTCGCCGGCGAGCGCGGCCCGGAGACTCGCCACGCCGTCGCCGGTCGCTGCAGAGACGACGTGAACGCGCGGCTGCGCAATCCCCGATCCGACGAGCCGTCGCTCCAGGTCGGCGGCCACCTCGGCGCGCTGCGCGTCGGTCAGGCGGTCCGCCTTGTTCAGGACGAAGCGCAGGCGCTCGTGGTGTGGCGCCAGGTCGCGCAGGTACGCGTGGAAGCGCTCGTCGTCGTACTTCTCCGGGTCGAGCACCCAGACCAGGGCATCGAGCCGCGGGAGCAGCTCGTCGACCAGCGCGCGGTGCTCGGTCCGAACGCTGTCCACGTCCGGCAGGTCCAGCACCGCGACCGCCGCCAGGTCGGGCTCCGCGTGCCCGGCCTGGTGCTCCACGCCGAGCCACGCCAGGAGCGGCGCCAGCTCGTGCCGGCGGGCCTCGGCGACCCAGGCCACGGGGGTCTCGGTCGTCGGGCGCACGGCCCGCACGGTGCTCACCGTGTGTCCGGCCAGCGCGTTGAGGAGCGACGACTTGCCGACGCCGGTGCCGCCGGCGAAGGCGAGCACGTACGCGTCGGCCACGAAGCCGGTCCTGGTGCGAGCGCGCTCCACCACCGCCGCGGCTCGCTGCGCGTCGCCGGCCAGGCCGATGTCGCGCACGGCGGCAGCCGCCTCCTCCAGCCGCGTCAGCCGCTCGGCCAGGGTCATGCCGGGTCCGCCTCGGCCGCGCGGCGACCCGCGTCGCGCAGGATCGTCGCCAGGTCCTCCGCCTCGCCCAGGCCGCCGAGTCCGACGGCGTATCGGGCGCGCTCGTCGGCGAAGGCCGCGTCCAGCAGCGCGCCCAGGGCGGCGCGCGCATCGGCCACGAAGGCCCGCACGTTGGCCTCTCCGAAGATCGCCTCGAGCAGCTTCTGGTTCACCACGGCGGTCGCGGCGGTGATGCCGACCTCCGCGCCGGTCAGGCCGCCGGTGTGGACGAATACCGCCAGGAGGGCGCTCGTGCCGACCGCGTTGACGCCGATGCTGGCCACCTGCGCCCAGCCCTTGCGCCGCTCCCCCATGGCCCGGATCTCGTCGCCGATGCGGGCGGCCCAGGCCTGGAGATCGATCTCCAGCCGGGAGCCGAGGCCCGCCGACGCGCCCCACAGCGCCGGATCGGCGGCAAGGCTCTGGGCACCGTACCGATCCTCGGCCCAGGTCGTCGCGGTTCGGCGGGCGGCCGCATCGGCATGCTGCAGGCTGAGCGCTACCAGGTCGGCGAAGGCCGCCTCGCGCACCTCCGCGGCCGGGGCCGGCGGTCCGGGGCGCACCAGCGAGCGCAGCGTGGCGGCGATCCGGCCGATGCCCTGGGACAGGATCCGCGCCACCTGCCCTGCGCCGACGAAGTCCTGCCACTGACGCAGCACCTCGGCGCGCAGGAACGTCCCGCGGACCAGCTCCTCGCCCAGCGCGGCGCGACGCTCGGTGTACGCACGATCTGCGGCCTCCGCCAGGTCGCGGGCGGCGCGCACCTCCTCGTCCAGCTCCCGCGCCACCTCCTCGATCGCATCGGGCAGCCCGGCCACGGCCGACGCCAGGCTGCGGCGGGCGAGCTCGCGTCGGGCGACCTCGTCGGCCATCAGGCGATCCAGCGCGGCCAGGATCGGCGCCACGGCAGCGGGGTCGAGGGCGTCGCGCTCGGCGTCGAGCATGCCCTCGGTGACGGGCACGACCTCGAGCTTGCCGAAGGCGCCCGACTGGTCGAGGTCGCCGCGCTCCAGCAGGTGGCGGTAATCGGTCAGCACGGCGTCCGCGTCGTCGGCCTCGGGTGGCAGCCGGTTGAGGACCGCCAGCAGGGGGAGGCCGCGCTGCCGCGCCCGTGCCAGGACGGTCCACGGCACCTGGTCCGCGTAGCGGGTGGCGGTCGTGACCACGACCGCCAGGTCCGCCGCCTCCAGCAGCTCGACCGCCAGGGCGCGGTTCGCGACCTCGATGCTGTCGAAGTCCGGCGCGTCGACCAGCACTACGCCGCGTCGGGCGCCCGGATGCTCGACCAGGTCCACCGAGCCACGCGCCACCAGACCCGGCAGCAGGTCCGGCCCGGTGTCGTCGGGATGGGCAAGCACGACCGGCCGGCGGGTGGTGGGACGCAGGACGCCCGACGGGCTCAGGCGGCGGCCGGCCAGCGCATTGAAGAGGCTCGACTTGCCGCTGCCCGTCGAGCCCAGGATGACCGCGACGAGCGGGGCGCTCGCGTTCCGGGCGCGCGGCAGGAGGTACTCCGCCACGTGGCGGTGCAGCCGCTCGGCGCGCGCCGCGCGGATCGGTCCGGGTGCGGTCGTCGCTCGGCGCTCCAGCGCCAACGCCAGGTCGCGCAGCGCATCGGTCAGCATGCAGAGCGGAGGCTAGCAGGGGTCGACCGGCTGCGATCCTGCCGGAGTTCTGCGACGATGGGCTGCCGCATGACCCAACGTATCCGCGCCGACCTGCGCAACATCGCGATCATCGCCCACGTCGACCACGGGAAGACGACGCTGGTCGATGGCATGCTCCGGCAAACAGGCACGTTCCGCGCCAACCAGGAGGTGGCGGATCGGATCCTCGACTCCGGCGACCTCGAGCGCGAGAAGGGCATCACCATCCTGGCCAAGCAGACGACCGTCGAGGTCGGCGACGTGCGGCTCAACATCGTCGACACCCCCGGCCATGCCGACTTCGGCGGCGAGGTGGAGCGCTCGCTGCTCATGGTCGACGCCGTGCTGCTGCTGGTCGACGCGGCCGAGGGACCCCTGCCGCAGACCCGCTATGTCCTGAAGAAGGCGATGGAGCGGCGCCTCCCGGTGGTGGTGGCCATCAACAAGATCGACCGCTCCGACGCGCGGCCGGCAACGGTGCTCGACGACGTGTATGAGCTGTTCATCGACCTCGGGGCCGACGAGGACCAGATCGAGTTCCCCGTCGTCTACACCAACGCCAAGGCCGGCACCGCCACCATGGACCTGGATGTCCCCGGGACCGACCTGCGGCCGCTCCTCGACCTGCTCGTCGACGTGACTCCACCTCCAGCCTACGAAGACGGGCATCCGCTCCAGCTGCTCGTCACGAACCTGTCGGCCAACGACTACGTCGGCCGCATGGCGGTCGGACGCATCCGCAACGGGACGCTGCGCATGGGGCAGCGGGTGAGCGTGGTGCGCCCGGACGCGGAGGGCGCCGATGGCAGCGTCGAGCCCGGCCGGTCGGTCACCCTGACCGGCACCGTGACGGCGCTGCAGACGGCGCACGGCATCGATCGGGTCGACATCACCGAGGCGGGACCCGGTGACATCGTCAGCGTCGCAGGGCTGCCGGAGGTGACGATCGGCGACACGATCACCGATCCGGCCCATCCGCGTCCGCTCCCCCGCTTGGACGTCGACGCGCCGACGCTGCGCATGAGCTTCGGGGTGAACACCTCGCCCTTCGCGGGCCGCGACGGCACGTTCCTGACCTCGCGCCAGATCAAGGCGCGCCTCGAGCGTGAGGTGCTGGGGAACGTGGCCATCGAGGTCCATCCCGGCGACTCCGGCGACAGCTTCGAGGTCCGTGGGCGTGGGGAGCTCCAGCTGGCCGTGCTCATCGAGCAGATGCGCCGCGAGGGCTTCGAGCTGACCATCAGCCGCCCCGAGGTGATCCTGCGCGACGGCCAGGAGCCGTACGAGCGGGTGACGATCGACGTGCCACCCGACTACATCGGCGTGGTGCAGGGCGCCATGGCCGGACGCAAGGGACGCCTGGAGCAGATGAGCACCGATGCCGACGGTCGAGTGCGGATGGAGTTCATCGTGCCCACCCGCGGGCTCATCGGCTACCGCGGGCAGCTGTTGAGCGACACGCGCGGGACGGCGCTGATGCACCAGATCGGCGAGGGCTACGGGCCGTGGGCCGGAGAGGTGACGCATCGAACGAGCGGGGTCCTGGTCGCCGACCGCGCCGGCGAGTCGCGCGCCTACGCGCTCTCGTCGCTGGTGGAGCGCGCCGAGCTCTTCATCGGTCCGTCGACCGAGGTCTACGAGGGCATGATCATCGGCGAGAACAGCCGGCCCGGGGACATGGACGTGAACCCGACGAAGTCGAAGAAGCTGTCCGCCATGCGCACGCAGGCCACCGACGGCGACTACCGGATCATGACCCCGCCGCGCATCATGACCCTCGAAGCGGCGATCGAATTCATCGCCGCCGACGAGCTGGTCGAGGTGACGCCGACCGCGATCCGCCTCCGCAAGCGGCTCCTCTCCGCGCACGACCGGAAGCGCGCCGCCGGAGCCGCCTACAAGGCCGGCGTGGAGGCGGGGGCCGCGTCATGAGCCTGCGGCGGACGAAGCTCGTCTGCACCATCGGCCCCGCCTCCGTCGAGCGGGCCGACGAGCTGGTGGCCGCCGGCATGGACGTCGCCCGCGTCAACTTCAGCCACGGCGAGCCGGCGGAGCACGCCCGCGCCGTCGAGCAGGTGCGGCGCGCCGCCGGGGCGGTCGGGCGGGCGCTGGCGGTGATGACCGACCTGTCCGGACCGAAGATCCGGCTCGGTGCGCTGGAGGGCGGCGAGCTGGAGCTGCGGCCCGGCGCCACCCTGGCGCTCGGCGCGGAGGGCGTCGCGACCACCTACCCGGGATTGGCTGCCGACCTGGAGCCCGGTGACCGCATCCTCCTCGCCGATGGCGCCGCTGAGCTTCGCGTCGTGGAGGCGGACGGTGCCGTGGTGCGGGCCGAGGTGCTGCGCGGCGGCACCGTGCGCTCCGGCGCCGGCGTCAACGTCCCCTCGGAGCGGCTCTCGACCCCGTCGCTCACCGACCGCGACCGAGCCGACGTGCCGCGGGCGCGCGACCTGGGTGCCGACTACGTCGCCCAGTCCTTCGTGCGGCGCGCCTCCGACGTGGAGGAGCTGCGATCGCTCCTCGGTCCGGACGGCCCGCGGATCGTGGCGAAGATCGAGACCCGACCGGCGGTGGACGACTTCGACGCGGTCTGCCGGGCCGCCGACGCGGTGATGATCGCGCGAGGCGACCTCGGCGTGGAGCTGCCCTACGAGGAGGTGCCGATCCTCCAGAAGCAGCTGGTGCGCCACGCGCTCGACGCGGGCGTGCCGGCCATCGTCGCCACCCAGATGCTCGAGTCCATGACCGCCGCACCGCGGCCGACGCGGGCGGAGGCATCCGACGTGGCCAACGCGATCCTCGACGGAGCGGATGCGATCATGCTGTCGGCCGAGACGGCCATCGGTGCGTATCCGGTCCTGGCGGCCGAGGCGGCGGTGCGCATCGCGCAGCTGTGCGAGGAGCGGGGTGCCAGCCTGCTGCCGGAGGGGAGCCCGGCGGAGTCCATGACCGATGCCGACGCCGTCGCCTACGCCGCGGTCGCCCTGGCCCGAACTGATCCCGACGTGGCGGCCATCGCGTGCTACACCCGCAGCGGTCGGTCGGCACGCATCCTCAGCTCGCTGCGGCCGCGCGTCCCGATCGTCGCCTTCTCGCCCGATGCGGGCGTCGTGGCCTCGCTGGCCCTGGTCCACGGCGTGCGGCCGGAGCCGTGCTCCGTGTCCTCCCGCGATGGGGCGGCGGAGCGGCTCGACCTGGTGCCACTGGTCCGGGAGCGCGTGCCCCTGCCGGCGGGGTCGGCGGTGGTGCTGGTCGCCTCCACGGCCGATCCGGGGTCGGGGCCGAACTGGCTGGAGATCGAACACCTCCGCTGACGCCGTGCGGGCCGGGCTGGGCCTGGCGGCCAATTTGTAGCCGCATCGGTTACAAATCGGTTCCGAGTGTGCTCTCTGCCATCAGGTCGGCCAGCGTCGTCCGGTCGAGCTCGGCCAGCTGCGCCTCCTCCGCCCGACGCAGCGCGGCGGAGACATGGTCGTGCGCATCCGACCCGGGCGCGGCGAGCGCGCGTGACACGTCCCCCAGGCGGATCCTGGACGGGTCGCGTGCAAGCGCCCAGCCACCCTGGGCGCCGCGGCGCGACTCGACCATGCCGGTGGGCCTCAGCGCGCCAAGCATCCGCCGCACGACGACCGGGTGGATGCCGACGGCCTCGCCGATCTCAGCCGAGGTGGCCATGCCCCGCGGCGCCGTGGCCAGGTGCAGCAGTACCCGCACCAGCGCGGCGGCATCCCCCGTCACACCATTTGTAACCGGAGCAGTTACGAATGACCCCGCGGCCGACCGCTCCGCCGCACCGATGCGCCCGCCGCCCCACGCCATCGCCAACCCGGCGAGCTCGTCGACTCCCAGCCCGGCACCGACGCCGAGCGCCAACAGGATCCGCGCCTTCAGGGCGTCCAGCGTGCCGGTGAAGATCGCTCCCGCATCCCACCACTGCGAGCTGCCGCCGGGGAACCCGTAACCGGGCAGGGCGCGCCCGGACGGACAGCGCGTGGTGAGCGCCACCGGAACGCCGGCGGCGAGCAGCTCGCGCGCCACCTCCAGGTACGCAGGAGGCGTGTTGCCTCCTCCGGCGGCTGCGACGACCAGACCTGCCGCCGCGGCTGGCGTGCGCGGGGCATCGTCGAGCGCCACGCCGAGAATCGGGACCGGCAGGGCGGCGCTCGCCGGGATGCGCGGGAGGTGAAGCGGCTGACGGCGACGCATCAGCGTGACGCGCCCGTCGGCGACGAGGCCGAGACGTCCGGTGTTCGGGCTCTGGAAGGTGGCGTAGGCATGGGTGTGAGTCTTCCGCACGTCATCGGCGGCGTGGATCTCGCCGGCCATGGCCACCACCACGCCCTGGCCGGCCAACGACGGATCGGCGGCGACCGCCACGGCATTGCGCAGGTTCTCCGGACCGTCGTAGCCCTCCTGGGAGGCGGAGCGCATGGCCCCCACCACCACAACCGGCTTCGCGGGCAGCGGCAGCAGGTCCCAGGCGAAGGCCGTCTCCTCGATGACATCGGTGCCCTGCACCACGACCGTCCCGTCGACGTCCGGCCGATCCAGCGCGCGGGCCAGGATGCGGCCGATCTCCAGCACCTGCTCGAAGGTCAGGTGCGAGGCCGGCACCAGCCCCCAGTCGATCGGCTCGATCTCGGCGATGTCCGCCAGGCCCGGCACCGAGGCCATGAGCGCCTCGCCCCGCAGCGTGGGACGGTTGCCCGGCGCATCGGGCTCGTCGCGCATGGAGATCGTGCCGCCGGTGAAGACGACGGCGATGCGGGGCATGGAGCCGATCCTACGACCTTCGACCCACCGGCGGCGGCCGTTCGGCTCTGGCAGCCGCACCGCGTCAGGGTGAGGGTCGCATCGTGCTGCATGCCGTCGGTGCGAGCGTGCCACGGAGGGGCGATCGCCTGACCTTCGTCGAGGCGGTCTCGCTCATGGTCGGCGCCGGCGTGGGGGCCGGCATCATGGCCGTCCCGTTCCTCGCTGCGCGCACGGGCGTCGTGGAGCTCCTGGCGATCATGGCCGCGGCCCTGGCCGCGAATTGCCTCATCCATCTGATGCTCGCCGAGGTGATCTTCCGCACCGGTCGAGACCTGCAGGTGATCGAGCTCATGCGGCTCCACGTGTTTCCGGGCCGGTGGGGCTGGCTGGTGTGGGCGGCCTTCGTGCTCCTGGGCCTGGCCTTCGTGGCGATCCTGGCCGCGTACATCGCGGGCGGGAGCGAGATCCTGACCTCCATGACCGGCGCCACCGGGGCGCTGGCCGACGGGCTGGTCTATGCCCTGTGCGCCGGCGTGGTGCTGCTCGGCCTCAAGGGGGTCGGCATCTTCGAGAAGGCCGGCACCGTCGTCCTGGTCGCCGCCGTCGGCATCATCGCGGCAGGCGCATTGGGCGTCCCGCTTCGCCTGGAATGGGCACCGGCCGGCATCTGGACCGATGCTCTGGCGCTGTACGGGATGGCGATGTACGCGCTCTACACCTTCTACACGGTCCCCCAGGTGGTCAAGGGCCTGGCTCCCGACCGGAGACGGGCGGTTGGCGCGGTGGTCACCGGGCTCTCGGTCAACGCGCTGCTGGTGACGATCGTCGCGCTCGTGGCGATGGGGGTTCCCGGAGACGTGACGGAGGTGGCGATCGTGGGCATTGCCGAGCAGGTGGGTGGCTGGGTCGCGATCGTCGGATCGATCTTCATCTTCGCCGCCCTCGTGACCAGCTACTGGTCCGTGTCGCTGGCGCTGGCCGACGTCATCGACGAGCGCACCGGTATCGGTCCACGCGCGAGCTGGCTGCTCGCCACCCTGCCGTCCCTCGTGCTGCTCCTGCTGGGTGGATGGCGCTTCCTCGAATGGCTGCGCCTGGCCGGCGGCGCAACGGCGCTCGTCGTGGTCCTCATCAGCGTGCCGATGTACCTCCACGCCCGCCGCCACGGCGACCCGACGGCGTGGAGCCTGGGCCGGTGGGGTTCCGGACCGATGCTCGCCCTCGTCGTGCTGGCCGCGGCGCTCATGGCGGCCGGCAGCCTCCTCCAGCTCTGACGAGCCGCGTCAGAGCGTCGCGATCTCGACGTACGGAACGCGTCCGTCGAGGATGCTGGACGGGTCCGTTTCTCCCCAGCCCGCCGCGAACAGGTCCGCCCGATAGGTCACCTGCAACCGGCGGCGCGCAACCGGCAGCAGGGGATCCTCGTCGGCCAGGCCCACCATGAGCCAGTCGAGGCCGCGCCGACCGGCATCGGCGAGTCCGGCGTCGAGGAGGGCGGAGAAGACCTGCGGGTCGTCGCGCTCGACGGCGACGAGCGCCCCGAAGCCGGCACGGATCTGCTCGCCCGGGCGCGGGAGCGGTGCTGTGCCGAGCACCCGCGCCACGAGGTCGTAGACGGGCCCAAGGCGCCGCAGGGCTGGCCCGTACCCGTCGACGACGTCCTGCTTGAACCCCCGCTGGTCCCAGCAGGCCAGCGTGCCGGCGATGGAACCGCGGCGGCGCGCCACCAGCACGTCGGACAGGCGAAGGCCGCGGAGGAGGGATCCGTCGGTGAAGTCGGCCGGCCGCAGGGCCGGGGCAAGCTGGCGCCGGGCGGCCTCGCGTCGATGGAAGGCGACCAGCTCCTCGAGCATCGGCTCGCCGGCCCGCTGGATCAGCACGCCCGCGGGACGGCGACGGCGCCCTCGACGGCGGACCAGGAGCCCGAGGGTGGTGATCCCGCCGATGCGCACGATCGCCGGGGCCCCCGGCGCTCGCCCGACGAGCGCGCGCAGAGCACGCGGATTGCCGCGCGCAATGACGCCGACGTAGAGCAGCTCGCGGCGCCGGAAGATCCCCCACCCCTGCTCCAGCAGGCGGCGACCCCGGAAGCAAGGCGCGATGCGGACCTGGCCGATGCCGCCGATCGTCCGCTCCTGGCCGTTCACGAACGCGCGGCGCTCCGTGCGGCACAGCACCCCGGCCAGTGCCCCGTCGGGCACGTGACGGGCGATGAGCACCTCACAGACATCGCCCATGACGTCGCACCCCAGGAAGTAGTTCGGCTCCCGCTCGAACCGCACGCTGATGGCGCCGGGCATGGGCGTGGCAGCGACGAGCCGCCGGATCTCCGGCTCATCCGCCCGCCCGGCGACGGTGAAGGCGAAGTCGTCTCCCACGGCGTTCAGCGCAGCCCGAGGAGAAGGCCCTGGCGCTTGAAGGCCTCGCGTCGGTACAGCGGGTTGTAGAGCAGGTACAGCGCGGCGCGGAAGGGCGATGCCAGGTTCGTCTTCGGGTCGAGGAGCCGGTACACGATCGATCCGGCACTGTTCCAGCGACGGCGGCAGGCCCAGGCCGCCTCGGTGAGCTCGTCGGCGGACATGCGGACCGGCCGGAACGCGGCGTGGTTGAAGCGGTAGTCGGGATGGAGCCACCAGCGACCGTCGTAGAGGAGCCGTCCCTCCTCGCGCAGGCGCGCGTAGAGCGCCGTGCCGGGGTACGGCATGAGGATGTTGAACGCGGCGAAGGTGAACCGGTTCTCGATTGCCCACTCGCAGGTCGCCAGCGTCGACTCCGTCGTCTCGTGGTCGTAGCCGAGCAGGAAGGCCGCCCACGTCTGGAGACGATGGTCCCGCAGCGTGGCCACGACATCGGCGTATCGGTCGAAACCGCGCAGGTTCTGGCCCTTGCGCATCTGGCGCAGGTTGTCCAGGTCGAGGCTCTCGAAGCCGATGACGTTCCCGAGGCAGCCGCTCTCCACGAGGAGATCCATCAGCTCCGGGTCCCGGACCTGGTCCACGCTGGCCTGCGACACCCAGCGGACGCGGAGCGGGACCAGGGCGCGAAGCAGCTCCTTCGCCGCGGCGTGATCGGCGATGAGGTTGTCGTCCACGAAGAACAGGTTGCGCCGCGTTTGATCGCGGATCTCGGCCACGACCTCGGCCACCGGCCGCGCGAGGTGACGGTGACCGAAGTACTCGCCGACGGCGCAATACTCGCAACGGAACCGGCAGCCGCGGCCAAACTGGAGCAGCGTCAGCGGAAGGTACGCGTTGCGGTGGTAGAGGTCGCGGCGCGGGACGACGCCCCCGCCCTGCGGGGCGACGGATGCGGCGTCGTACCGGGGCCGGAGCCTGCCGTCATGCGCATCGATGACGACCCGCGCCCACACCCCCTCCGCGTCACCGGTGCAGACGGCGTCGGCGTGGCCAGCCACCTCGTCGGGCACGAGGGTCGCATGCATGCCGCCCACGACGACCGGGACGCCGCGCGCGCGATACTCGTCGGCGATCTCATAGGCGCGGCGAGCGGTGAAGGTCTCGACCGTGATGGCCACCAGGTCCGTCGGCTCGTCGGGGTCGACCGGGTCGACCCGCTCGTCGACGAGGCGGACGTCGACTCCGGCCGGGGTGAGGGCGGCCAGCACCCCGAGTCCCAGCGGCTCCATCCGTGCCTGGTCAACGAACGGCCCTTCGGTCAGCCGCCCCATGGTCGGCTTGATGAGCGTGACCTGCATCAGGGCGCCAGCGTCATGCCGCCCCTGGCGACCGGCAAGGGCCGACCGGCCCACGCAGAGCGGTCGCTCGGACGAATGTCGTAGGCGGCGGGGGGCGATTGACCGATCCGAACCGGGCGGCGGCATCGGTACCCTCTCCGGACGCGCCGGAGACTGCCCCGGCCGCTGTGCTGGAGGGTTCAGCGTGGGCCGCGCTCAGCGATGAGTTCACGCGCCGGGGGTGGTCTGATAGCGAGACACGTCCCGCCCACGTCCCAGGAGGTCGCCCCATGCAGATGATCGAGGCCGTCGGTCTCCACAAGTCGTTCGGCGACACGCATGCGCTGCGCGGGCTGGACCTGAGCGCGGAGGAGGGAAGCATCCTCGGCGTGCTCGGGCCCAACGGCGCCGGCAAGACCACTGCAGTGCGCATCCTCACCACCCTGACCCGCCCGAACGCCGGCACGGCCACCGTTGCCGGGGTCGACGTTCTGCGCCACCCCTCGAGGGCGCGCCAGCGCATCGGGGTGGCCGGGCAATACGCGGCGCTCGACGAGGTGCTGACCGGCCGTGAGAACCTGCGGATGGTCGGCCATCTCTATCACATCGACCGCGCCGTGGCCCGCCAGCGAGCGGACGATCTCCTCGAGCGCTTCGAGCTGACCGATGCGGCCTCGCGTGTGGTGAAGACCTACTCCGGCGGTATGCGTCGCCGGCTGGATCTCGCCGCGGCCCTGATGGCGCGTCCGCCGGTCATCTTCCTCGACGAGCCGACGACGGGCCTCGACCCGCGGTCGCGCCTGTCGATGTGGGACCTGATCGCGGAGCTCGCCAAGAGCGGCACCACCGTGCTGATGACGACGCAGTACCTCGAGGAGGCCGACCGCCTGGCCGATGACATCATCGTCATCGACCACGGGAAGGCGATCGCGCGCGGAACCGCACTCGAGCTGAAGCGGCTCGTCGGCGGCGAGCGCCTCGAGGTCACCATCAGCGACGCCCCGTGGCTCCCGGCCGCCGCGCGCGTCCTCGAGGCCATGGGCGAGGGACCGGTCCGCACCAACGAGGGCGCCCGCCAGGTGAGCGTCGCGGTCGGCTCGCATGACGGCGTCCTGACCCGCGCCATTCGGGAGCTCGACGCGGCCGATGTCCACGTCGACGACATCGGCTTCCGACGTCCGACGCTCGACGAGGTGTTCCTGAGCCTCACCGGCCGCCCGGCCGAGGAAGCGGCCGAGGAGCGTAACGGGGAGGTGGCGGCATGACCGCGGCACGTTGGTGGCTCGCCGATTCCTGGGAGATGGTGAAGCGCAACCTGATCCACATCCGCCGCACGCCGGAGCTGCTGCTCGACGTCACCCTGTCGCCGATCATGTTCGTGGTCCTGTTCCGCTACGTGTTCGGCGGGGCGATCCGTGTCGAGGAGACGACCTACGTCAACTTCCTCATGAGCGGCATCTTCGTCCAGACCATCGCCTTCGCCGGCGTCTACACCGGCGTGCTGCTGGCGAACGACCTGAAGAACGGGATGATCGACCGGTTCCGGTCGCTCCCCATGTCGCAGTCGACCGTGCTCGTCGGGCGGACGCTCACCGACCTGCTGCGGGCGATGCTCGCCGTGGCGGTGATGTCCATCGTCGGGTTCATCGTCGGCTTCCGGCCGGAGGGCGGGATCGGCAGTGGTCTGGCGGCCGTCGGGGTCATGCTGCTCTTCGGCTTCGCGCTCTCCTGGGTCGGCGTGGCGCTCGGCGCATTCGTCCGGACGCCGGAGGCGCTCCAGGGCCTCATCTTCATGACGATCTTCCCGCTGACCTTCGCCAGCAGCGCCTTCGTGCCGACGGACACGATGCCCGACTGGCTGCGCACGTTCGCCGACGCCCAGCCGATGACGCTGGTGGTGAACGCGGTACGGGACTTCACCCTGGGCGGGAACGGGGGTCCGGACCTCGTGCCGGGCCTCCTGTGGACCGTGGGCATCCTGGTCGTGGCGTTTCCGCTGGGCCTGTGGCTCTACGGCCGTCGCACCACGCAGTAGCCGATCAGGGCCGGCGCCGGGCCTCCGGCGCCGGCTCCCACAGTTCGAAGCGGTTGCCCTCGGGAT
Source organism: Candidatus Limnocylindria bacterium (assembly GCA_036261425.1). Taxonomy (GTDB): domain Bacteria; phylum Chloroflexota; class Limnocylindria; order QHBO01; family QHBO01; genus JACDBZ01. The sequence continues at coordinate 19,060 of DATAKU010000166.1, forward strand.
CCGTCGCCCAGCCGAAGCGTCCGATTCCCTCGAGCGCCTCGGTGCGCTCATCGACCTCTACCCCGGCGCTCCGGAGCTGGTCGCGCATGGCGTCGAGATCGTCCACGCGGAAATTCAGCATCACCTGCTGGTCGGCCCGGCCGAAGTAGTCGGTGTCGCGCGCGAACGGCGCGAACACGGTCGGACCCTCCGCCTGCCACCACGTCGCCTGGGCCTCGTCGCTGTACGCGTCCAGGCCGAGGTGTTCGGTGTACCAGCGCGCCAGCCCAGCCGGATCCGAGGACCGGAAGAAGAGGCCACCGATGCCGGTCACCCGCTGCATCGCACGATCCTAGCTGAGCACCGGTCGCCGTCGCGCTACGCTGAGGTCCATGACCCAGCGATCCCCCACCGATGCCGTGAGGCCGCTCCTTCGCGTGCGCCAGGTGCGCGAGTTCACCGATGCGCCGGTCGAGGCCGAGGCGCTCGACGCGGTCGCCGATGCGGCCCGCTGGTCGGGCTCGAGCCGGAACGCCCAGCCGTGGCGCTTCATCCTGGTCCGGGAGCGCGCGACGCTGAACGCCCTGGCCGAGGCTGGCATGCCGCAGACGCGATCGCTCGCCAGCGCGCCGGCGGCCATCGCCATCGTCACGCCGGCGGAGCCGGGCAGCGGCATCTCCCACGGCTACGACGAGGGTCGCGCGGCCGAGCGCATCCTCATCGCCGCCTCGATGATGGGGCTCGGCGCCGGAATCGCCTGGGTTCGGTCCGAGGCGCGCCCGGCCGTCGGCGAGATCCTGGAGCTGCCCGAGGACCGCTTCGTGCGGACCGTGGTGGCCATCGGCCATCCGACCGAGCGCGCACGACAACCGAAGTCGGCGCCCGGCGAGGCGCGGCTACCGCGCGAGGAGACGGTCCGCTACGAACGCTGGTCGCGCTGACCCTGGGCGAGCGGGGCGTCAGCCGGCGTCGCGCTCCCAGATCCCGGTCTCCAGGTCCGCGGCGCGCTCCCCGTCTCGACAGGTGTCGACCACCTTCACGAAGCGCAGGTCGTCGTCGCCCTCCGCGTGGGCGTGGTACGTCCCGCGCGAGTCGGGGCAGGCCGGGTCATCGTCCAGGACGACGGTCCAGCCGGACGCCTCCCAGGTGCCCGACCATCGGTCGCCGATGGTGAAGCGCCCGTCGCCGATGGTGAGCGTCAGCGCCGGGGCATCGCCGGTCGCCGGTCGGGTGTAGGAGCCCTCGGACCAGTGCTGGCCGGTTCCTTCCGCCCACTGCAGCCCGAGCCAGCGCCCGCCGGCTCCGGCGCCGACCAGCAGCAGGCCGGCGGCCGCGGTGGCCACCACCAGCGACCGGGCGGGGCGGCGCAGAGCGATCCCACCGGCCACCATGAGCAGCGCCAGGACCGCACCGGCGCCCAGCAGCGGGCCGGCCGACACCCGCACCGACGAGGCGTGCCCGTCCTGGGCGATCGGCCAGGCGCCTGACAGGAGCAGCCCCAGGGTCACCACCGCACCGATGAGCAGCACGGCAGCCGGCACCGATCCCGGCCGCCAGGCCGCAACCGCGGCCAGCGCGCCGACCAGCAGCGCCGCGACCACCCCGACGGTGAGCACCGGCATGGCGCGCCCGCGCCAGGCGTTCAGGCTGGTCTCGACGAAGCGGTAGCCCTCTCCGCGCAGCTCGCGCTCGTGGACGAGCCAGCCGTCGACGAACGAGAGCGCGAAGATCGCGATCCCGGCGGCGGCGATGAGGAGCAGCCAGCGACGATCGGTCATCATCGGCGCACGAGGGTACCGTACAGGTGCTCGAACGTCCCGCCCGGATCCTCGGTCATCCCGGCGTGGACCGGCCCCGGCTGCACGACGGTGCTGCGCGGCGTCGTCAGCCAGTGGAACCGCTCGGACTGGCTCATGGCTTCGAACGGGGCGGCGCCCACCGTTCCGGCGGCCACGGCCTCGACGAGGCCGAGCTGGTCGCCGATGCCCTCCAGGTCGGCACCGGGATGGATGGCCGCCAGAGCCTCGGCGTCGAGATGGGTGCGGGCGGCCAGGAACCGGTGCGGCCGGCAGAACAGCACCAGGCCGGCGTTCACGAATTCCTCCCGCTCGATGTCAGGCACGACCCGAACGACCGCGTAGAAGAACGGGTCACGCGACGGCATCGCGCTGGACCTCCTGCCGGGCCCGCTCCGCCTCGGCCACCCAGGTCGGCCGCGCCTCGAGCCGGGTGGCCAGGTAGCGCCGATACGCGTCGCGCTCGGCCGCAGGGCCGTCGAAACGGTCGTCGGCCAGCCACGTCTCCGGGACGGCATCGATGATCGCGTCGAGGATGGTGGTGGACAGCCGTGGGGCAAGGCGCGCATCGGCCTCCTCCACCGACCCGGCGTGCGGCAGCAGCACGTGCTGGCCGATGAGCTGGAACGGGCGGCGGGCGTGCTCGTCGGGATCGGTCCAGGCATGGTGGACGTACAGCGCCGAGCCGTGGTCGATGAGCCAGGTGCGCCGTCCCTGGACGACGAGGTTGGCGTTTCGCGGCGTCCGGTCCGGGTTGACCACCAGCGAGTCGAACCACACGACCTCCGCGGCCCACCCCGGTCCCTCGGCCGGTGGACGGCTGAGGTCCATGCCCAGCGCGCCGGGCACGAAGGCCAGGCCGATGTTCAGCCCGATCGACCAGCCGAGGAGGTCGCGGATCTCGTCGTGCGTCTCGCCGCGGGCGATCGGCTCCGGCAGGTCGGCCAGCACCAGCTCGGGCACCGGCAGCCCCAGCGCGCGGCCGATCTCCCCGGCCACCAGCTCCGCGATGAGCGCCTTCGGCCCGTGACCGGCACCCCGGAACTTGATGACGTACTCGCCGCCGTCATCGGCCTCGATCAGCGCCGGCAGCGAGCTGCCCTCGCGCAGCGGCGTGACGTAGCGAGTGATCTCGACCGTCCGCAACATGGCGGCGAGTGTAGTGGCTCCGCGCTCGGGCACCGGATGGCGCTCGACCGCTACGGCGCCGCCGCGGGATCGACGGCCCACGTCTCGACCGGCTCGCGCTTGCCCTTGACCTGCCGCGACCCCAGCGGGACCAGGCTGAGCCCATCGCCCCCCAGTGCGGCACGGGTCTCCGGACCGATGACGACCTGTCCCGGTTCGGCCAGCGACATGAGGCGCGAGGCCAGGTTCGTCGTGTCGCCGATGGTCGCGAAGCTGCGGCGGCTGCCCGCGCCGACGGTGCCGACGGCCGCCGGGCCGGTGGCGATGCCCACCCGGAAGCGCGGCCAGCCAGGGTGACCTGCGGCGACGCGGTCCGCCTCCCGGATCAGGGCCGTCCCGCACCGCGCGGCGCGATCGGCGTGGTCCGGCTGGTCTCCCTCGGCGTTGAAGACGACCAGGATG
>DATAKU010000171.1:0-7209 GCA_036261425.1 Candidatus Limnocylindria bacterium
TCCTCGGCCGCTCGACGCCTGGCCTCCTCGATGGCGGCCTGCTGTGCGGCGGCCTGGCGCTGGAGCTGCGCCGCCAGGTCGGCGGCCGCCTGGGCGGCGCGCTCGTTCTCGGCGATCTTCGACTCGACGTCGCCCTGCACCTCGAGGGCGGCCTGGAGGGCAGCCTCCTGCTCCTGCTGCTTCTGCTCGGCGGCCGCCCGCAGCTCGGCGAGCTGTGCCTCGAGGGCGGTCAGCTCCTCGCGCCGCGCCTTGAGGGATGCCTCCTCGTCGCGCGCGACCGCGCGCGCATCGGCCAGGACGCGCCGCCCGTCACGCAGCGTGGTGCGGCGCGTTTCGAGCTCCTCGCGGATCGACCGGATCTCGTCCGCCAGGGCCGTGTCCTGCTCGGAGACCGTCATCAGGTAGCCGACCTGGGTCGTGGCCTGGTCCAGGGAGTCCGCCGACAGCAGAACCTCCAGCAACGAGGTCTGGGATCGCTCGTACGCGGCGCGCAGGTGATCCTGCAGGAGGGCCTCGCGCTGCTCGAGGTCTTCAGTGCGGCCGGCGATGTCCGACGCGACCTGCACCAGCTCCGCGTCCAGCGCCTCGATCTGCGCGAGCAGCTCCGCGAGGCGTGCCTCGATCTCGGCGACCTGCTCGCGGACCTGGGCGAGCAGCGTGCTGACGCGCTCGTACTCGGCGGTCACGGCGGCGAGCTCGGCACGCGCCACGTCCAGCTTGCTGTCGAGGTCGGCGGAGCGGCGCTGCAGCTGCGCGAGCTCGGAGCGCTGCTTCTCCAGGGTGGCCGCCAGCGACTGCTGCGTCGACTTCGCGTCGGCGAGCGCTGCGCGGGTCTGGGCCAGGTCGGCCTCGGGATCAGCGGCAAGGGCCGAGCCGCTGGGTTGGGTTGTGACTGCGCTCCAGCTCACCGTCAGCAGGGCGACGAACGTGACGGCGAGCGTGGACCGCCGCCTCATCGAGCGGTGATCCGCACTATGCAATTGCCCTTGTGCCCCGTGTAGCGAGAGGTCCGGGGCCGATGGTGACCGAGGCCTGGAGGCCGCGGAACGGGCCCGAAGGTACTACACCAGACCAACCAACGCCAACTTTTGGGGCAGGACCCGCACCGAATCGGTGGTGCGGGGCACGCTGCGACAGGTCGCAGCACCTTCACCCCGGGGCCTCAGCCGGGTGCGGATCCTTCACTGCAGGGAACGTCGGTGCGCACCAGGTGCGCCCGCGGGTGCGGCTCCTGCTCATCAACATTCCCTGTGTGGTCGCAACCGCCCCCGAGACGCGCCCCGGGTGAACATCAGGCGATGAACGGAGGCGCTCTTACAGCTCTTCGTCGTCGCGCTTGGTGAGCCGGCCGATGAGCACGCCGAGGGCCGCCGCGCCCGCGGCGATCACCGGTTTCGGCAGGCCACGCCTGGCCGGTGGTGGAGTCGTCCGAACCGGGTCGACCGGCACGGGCAGGAACGCGGGATTGGCGGCGTGAATCTGCCCCCACTCGTCGTCGAGCGCACTCGCCCGCGCGAACTCCGCGCCCAGCAGCACGATGGCGCTGGCGAAGTAGAGGAAGACGAGGAGGGTGATGCCGGTCGAGATCGGTCCGAAGGTGCTGTCGTAGTTGGCCACGTCGGTGGCGTACCAGGTGAAGCCGAAGCGGAGCGCCGTCCACAGCACGGTGGCCACCAGGGCCCCGGGCAGGACCTCCATCCAGCCCACCGGCCGGTTCGGCACCACGCGGTAGATGACCCAGAAGGCGAGGAAGATGAGGATGATCGGTGCCAGCAGGCCGGTGAGCCAGACGACGGTCGACCCGCCGGCGCCGAAGGTCACCTCGTCGGCCACCTGCTGCAGGATGCCGGTCACGATGCCGATGACCAGCGAGCCCAGCGCCAGCGCACCGGTCAGTCCCATGAGCAGCAGACCGATCAGCTTGTCCTTGAGGAATGGCCGCTTGGGCGCGTGCTCGAAGACGCGGTTGATGCCGTTCGACAGGGCCGAGAAGATCCCCAGGGCGGCCCACAGCAGGAATCCGCCGGTGATGATGCCGATGCTGCCGCGGGACTCGATCACCGCGTCGATCACGCCCGTGATGATCTCCGCGTCCAGCGGCGAGCCGGCGTCGACCTGCTCCACCACGAAGCCGCGCGCGGACCCCTCGCCCAGGAAGAACGAGCCGATCACGACGCCCAGCACCAGGAGCTGGAAGACCGACAGCACGGCGAAGTAGGCCATGCTGCCGGCGTACTGCAGGGCCTCGTGATTTAGGAACCCGGTCAACGCGCGCCGCGAGATGCGCGTGGTGCTGTGGCGCATGCTCCACGCGTCGAGATCGGACAGGAGGCTCTTGAGGCGGTCCACCATCGGCGCATCGTCCTTCGCAAGGGTCGTGCCGGGTTGAGTTACGAGGGTACGCTGTCGCGATGGCGCGCACCGAGACCGAGCTGCTCAGCCTCGACGGGCACGAGGTGAAGATCAGCAACCCATCCAAGGTGTACTTCCCCGACGCGGGGATCACGAAGATCGAGCTCGTGCGCTACTACCTGGCGGTCGGCGAGGGAGCCCTCCTGGGCGTGCGCGATCGACCGATGGCGCTGAAGCGCTTCGTGGACGGCATCACCGGCGAGGCCTTCTTCCAGAAGCGCGCGCCGAAATCGGTCCCGGCGTACGTGCGGACCGTGGAGCTGTCGTTCCCCTCCGGCCGGACGGCCGACGAGGTCGTGGTCGACAACCTGGCCGCGCTGGCGTGGGTGGTGAACCTGGGCTGCATCGACCTCAACCCGCACCCGGTCCGCTCCGGCGACCTCGAGCGTCCCGACGAGCTGCGGGTCGACCTCGACCCCGGCCCCGGCGTGCCGTGGACCGACGTGCGTCGCGTGGCGCTGGTGGTGCGCGAGGTTCTCGCCGACCTGGGTTACGTCGGCTGGCCCAAGACGTCCGGCTCGCGCGGGATCCACGTCTACGTGCGGATCGAGCCGCACTGGGGGTTCAGCGACGTCCGCCGTGCCGCCCTGGCCCTGGCCCGGGAGGTCGAGCGCAGGGCGCCGTCGCTGGCGACCAGCAAGTGGTGGAAGGAGGAGCGCCACGGCGTCTTCCTCGACTACAACCAGAACGCGAAGGACCGGACCGTGGCCTCGGCCTACTCGGTGCGGCCCCGACCGGACGCGACCGTCAGCGCGCCACTGGCCTGGGACGAGGTGCCCGACGCCGAGCTCGAGGACTTCACCCTGCGGACCGTCCCCGACCGCTACGCGCGCCTCGGGGACGTGGGCGCGGGGATCGACGATCGGGCGTTCTCGCTGGAGCCGCTGCTCGAGCTGGTGGAGCGGCACGAGGCCGAGGGTCTCGGCGACGCCCCCTGGCCGCCGCACTACACCAAGGCCGCCGGCGAGCCGCCGCGCGTGCAGCCCTCGAAGCGGCGCATGCCCGACCCGGCAGAGCTGCAGCCGACCGATCCGACGGCCCCGCGCGGACGAGCGGGATCGGTTGCGCCGGCCCTGCCCTCGCCGCCGGCTCGCAACCCGGACGGCACCGTCTCCCCCACCGGACGTCGCCGGTCGCGCCATCCGCTGCTCGTCATCAGCCAGGCGGCTGCCAAGGCCGATGCGCTCGAGGGGCTCGACCGCTGGCGCGCGCGCCATCCCGAGGCCGCCGCCCACGTCCGCGACCCGGAGGACGTGCTGGTCGACGCCATGCGCGGTCGATCCACCGTCTGGTGGCGGGTCAGGGTCAACCTCCGCAACGTGCCCGAGGAGCTGCGTCCCGCCGCCGAGCCGCCGGACCCCGACTACGACCCCTGGGCCGAGTTCCGCTGATCCTCGGCGGGATCGCGGCCCGAGGCGGGCTTCGCCGCTCTCAGCGGATACATCACCGGTGATACTCCGGGTGACAGCGCCGGGACTCGCCCTGGAGGAGGCCCGCCCCCGCGAGAACTCCTACGACCCTGCGACGGCCGCCTCCACCCATCCGTGGATCTCCCGACGGAGCGTGGCCAGCGGGAGCGATCCGTGCCCGAGCACCTCGTCGTGGAAGGCGCGCAGGTCGAATCGGTCGCCCATGGCCCCCGACACATCGGCGCGTGCCCGCTCGATCTCCCGCTGGCCCAGCTTGTAGGACAGCGCCTGCCCCGGCCAGACCGTGTAGCGGTCGACCTCGATCGCCGCGTCGACCATCGGCAAGGAGCCACGCTCGTGCATGAAGGCGATCGCCTGCTCGCGCGTCCAGCCCATGGCGTGCAGGCCGGAGTCGACCACCAGCCGCGCGGCGCGGAACGATTGCGCGTCCAGCATCCCCAGCCGCTCCTGGTCGGTCCGATACAGCCCCATCTCGTCGGCCAGGCGCTCGCAGTAGAGCCCCCAGCCCTCCGCGTAGGCGGTGCCGGCCATGCGCGCGCCGAGGATCCGGAACGCGGGCAGGCCCTTGAGCTCCATCTCGATGGCGATCTGGAAGTGATGGCCGGGCGTCGCCTCGTGGAAGGTGATGGCGGCGATCTTGTGAAGCTCCCGCTCCTCGGGCTGGTAGGTGTTGATGTAGTACTGGCCCTGGCGCGAGCCGTCGAGCGTCGGCGGCATGTAGAAGGCCGGCGGTGACTCGGCCTCGCGGTACGACTCGACCGCCTTCACCTCGCAGTTGGCGCTGGGCAGGCGACCGAAGAAGCGCGGCGCCGCCGCATAGGCGGCATCGGTCAGCTCCTTCGCCAGGCGCACCAGGGCGTCAGGGTCGTCGGTGTGGTTCGCCGGATCCTCGGCCAGGGCGGCGCGCAGGGCGTGCCGGTCGGGATGGCCGAGCCGGCGGGCGATCTCCTCCTTCTCCGCTTCGATCGTCTCGAGATCGGCGAGGCCGAAGGCGTGCACCTCCTCCGGGCTGGTGGTGACCGTCGTCTGCATCCGGATCGCCAGGCGATAGGCCTCCGCGCCGCCCGGCGTGGTCGAGAGCCCGGGCTCCGGTCGCGCCTTCGGCTGGTACTCGTTGACCAGGAAGTCGCGCAGGAGCTGCCAACCGGGGTAGATGTGGTGCTCCACGGCAGCGGCGACCCGCTCGCGGTCAGCCTCCCCGACCTGGGCCATGGTCGTGGCGGGCGACTGCGCCGGTGGCGCCGCGAGGAGCCGCCCGATCTGCTCGATGGCCCGCTCGACCGGCACCACGGCCGCGGTCCGCTCGTCGGCGATGCCCTCCCGCAGCGTCCCGACGTACTGCTCGATCAGCTGGCCGAAGCGCTCGTACCGGCGTAGCAGCTTCTCGACGCGCTCGGGCGTATCGCCCGGCTGGTACTGGGCCGCCTGGACCGGCCAGATCTGCGGCCCGCCCATGTGGTCGACCGCCAGCTGGTACTGCTTCTGCGCCAGGGCCTCGAGGTGATTTCCCGCGACCAGGACGAGCAGGTCCCGGGTGATCACCTGCTCCGGCGCCAACCCCTCGGTCGGGATGGCGTTCGCCTCGTCGAGGGTGGACCGATAGGCCGCCTCGTCGGCGGCCCTGCCGTCCGGACCGAGGTCCGGCCAGCGGTCGTTGTAGCGCTCGTCCCCGAGGATGGTGGCGTAGGTCGGGTCCCGCTCCAGGACGCCCTCCCAGAAGCGGTCGGCGAGATCGTTGACGGCGGCGTTCGGATCGGCGGCGACGGACACGGTCGGGTACTCCTGGTGGACCGATGAGGACGGGCACGTCGGAGTGTACCCGCGGCGAGCGCTCGCCCGCCTCAGCGCTCGCGCGCGAACAGATCGGCCAGCAGCGCCGGCGGCGTCTCCTCCAGCTGGTCGTAGCGGCAGTCGGCTGGCGATCGGTCCGGACGCCAGCGACGGAAGGTGGCGGCGTGGCGGAATCGGTCGCCCTGCAGGTGGTCGAAGGCGACTTCGCACACCAGCTCCGGTCGGACGGGCTCCCAGGACAGATCCTTGCCGCGGTTCCAGCGTGAGGTGGCGCCCGGCAGGCGTCGGCCCTGCTCCGCCGCCGCGGCCTCGGCCAGCGCCCAGTCGCGCCACGGGTGGTCCTCCAGCCCGCCGTCGCGGTAGGGGGCGAGGAGGTCGACCAGCTCCCGGCGCCTGTCCATCGTGAACGAGCTCGTCACGCCGACGTGCTGGAGGTGGCCCTCGTCGTTCCACAGCCCCAGCAGCAGCGACCCGACCAGCGTGCCCGGCCCGTTCTTGTGCCAGCGGAAGCCTGCCACCACGCAGTCGGCGGTGCGGGCGTGCTTGATCTTCGCCATCGTGCGCTTTCCCGGCGCGTACGGCTCGTCCGCCCGCTTGCCGATGACGCCGTCCAGGCCCGCGCCCTCGAACACCTCGAACCAGCGCTGGGCGACGGCCGGATCCGTGGTCGAAGGCGTCAGGAGCACCGATGCCGGCGCGTGGTCCATCACGTGCTCCAGGCGGGCTCGGCGCTCCGCGAACGGCGCGTTTCGCAGGTCGTCGTGCCCATCGGCGAGGCAGTCGAAGGCGACGAACGAGGCCGGCGACTGCTCGGAGAGCATCTTCACGCGCGAGGCGGCGGGGTGGATGCGCAGCAGCAGCGCGTCGAAGTCCAGGCCACCGTCGGGCCGGGCGATCACCACCTCGCCGTCGAGCACGAACCGGGCGTCGGACGCCCCGACCGAGCGCAGCGGCTCCTCGAGCTCCGGGAAGTAGCGGTTCAGCGGCTTGAGGTCGCGCGATTGGACGTACACCTCGGGCCCGTCGCGGAAGACGAGCGCGCGAAAGCCGTCCCACTTGGGCTCGTAGATCCACCCGTCCCCCTCCGGGATGGCGGGGGTCGGCTTGGCGAGCATCGGCGCGATGGGCGGCTCGATCGGAAAGGCCATGGACCGATGATAGGGCCGCGCCCGTGGCATCATCGGCCGCGTGCGAGACCTCGGCGGACGCCTGATCATCGGCCTCGGCCTGGTGGTCGCCGCCGTGGCGGCCATCGGCTACGTCTTCGTGTACAGCAACATCGCCACGCCCCTCGGGCGCGACCTCGGCTCCTTCGCGGTCCCGCCGGCGGGCGAGGTGGCGGCGAGCTGGCTGGAGGACGGTCGCCCGGTCTACGTGCTCCAGGACGACGGCGAGCCGCGGGTCGTCGATGCGCGCACCCCGCACGTCACCGGCGAGCCGCAGGTCCTGGTCGCCTGGTGCCCGGACGCCGAAGCCTTCTTCGATCGGCTGCGCGGCGGGCGCTACGCCGCGGGCGGCGAGGTCCTCGGTGACACGGCCGCGTCCGGCTTGAACGTCTACCGCATCGACCCGGGGG
>DATAKU010000172.1:0-2767 GCA_036261425.1 Candidatus Limnocylindria bacterium
GCGTCGCGGCAGTCCGAAGCCGATGTGCCCCGCCACGTCGAGGTGCGGGAAGAGGGCCGACTCCTGGAAGACCATCCCGATCCGCCGGCCCTCGGGCGGGACGTGGCGCCGCGGCCCGGCGACGACGCGTCCGTCGATCTCGACCCCACCGCCGTCGGGCCGTTCGAAGCCCGCCACCAGGCGCAGCAGCGTCGTTTTGCCGCAGCCTGATGGCCCCAGCACGCCCATGAACTCGCCGCGCCGCACGCGGAGATCCACCTCGTCGACCGCCACCACGTCGCCGTAGCGCTTCGACAGGGCCAGGGTGCGCAGGGCGGTCGGCTCGTCGGGGTCGGCCGTGCGGGCCGCGGGTGGGGTCGAGCTCGCGATCACGCCGTCCATTGTGGCGCGTTCGGCGATCGGCGCCGTCATCGGTCCGTCTCCTGGCGAAGCACGAAGCCCAGCGATGCGGCCGCCACCAGGACCATCAACAGCGCGGGCGGTGCGGCGCGGGCGAAGAAGCCCTCCGAGGTCGTGCTCCAGATGCGGACCGCCAGCGTGTCGAAGCCGGTCGGCGCCAGCAGGATCGTGGTCGGCAGCTCCTTCATGGCGGTCAGGAACACCAGCGCGCCGCCAGCCACCAGGCCGGGCCGCATGACCGGCAGCGTCACGTCGCGCAGGACGGTCGCCGGCCGCCGCCCGAGGGTTCGCGCCACCTCCTCGATCCGCGGGCTCACCTGGAGCAGCGACGACCGCGTCACCCCCACGGCCTCGGGGGCGAACCGCACCAGGTACGCGAGCAGCAGCAGTGGCAGGGTCTGGTAGATCCCCGGCAGGTAGCGCGCCGCCACGAACACGAACGCAAGGCCGATCACGATGCCCGGCAGCGCGAAGCCGGCGTAGGTCGCACGTTCGACCATGGCGCTCACGACGCCACGATGGCGGACCGCCAGTACGGCCACTGGCACCGAGACCACGACGGCCAGCACCGCCGCCAGGCCGGAGGCCAGGACCGAATTGGCCGCGGCGCCCCACACGACGTCGAGCGGCTCGCCGGCGGCGACTCCGCGTGCCAGCCAGAAGCCGATGGTGCCGATCGGCACGCCGACCGCCAGCCCGACGACCACGATCACGAGGGCGAGGGCCAGCCAGCGCCACGCGCCGAGCGCCACCGTGCGCGGGCGTCGCACGGCACCGCCGCCGGACCGGTGGTAGCGGCCTCGTCCACGGAGCCGGGACTCGAGCAGCAGGATGCCGGCGGTACAGGCCACCAGCATGAGCGCCAGGACCGCGGCGAGGGTCGGGTCGAAGGAGGCGCGGTACTGGACGTAGATGGCGCGCGTGAACGAGTCGAACTGCAGGAGGCTCACCGCCCCGAAGTCGGCCAGGGCGTACAGCGCGACGAGCAGCGCGCCGGCAGCGATGGCTGGCTGAAGTTGCGGCAGGGTGACGGTGGCGAACGTGCGCCACGGACCGCGTCCCAGCGACCGGCTCACCTCCTCGAAGGCGGGGTCGAGGCGGAGGAGCGCGCCGCGCACACTGAGGACGACGTAGGGGTAGCTGAACAGGGTCAACGCCAGGGCGGCGCCCGGAAAGCCGTACAGCTCGGGCAGGCGCGCCACGCCCAGTGGCTCCAGCAGCGACTGGAGCGCGCCCCGCGGACCGAGTGCGGCGACGACGGCGTAGCCGCCGACGTAGCTCGGGATGACGAGTGGCAGGACGGCCAGCACGGTCCACCAGCGGCGACCCGGCAGGTCGCTGCGCGTCGTCAGCCAGGCGATCGGAACGCCGATGAGCACCGAGGCCGCCGTCACCGTCCCGGCCAGGAGCAGGCTTCGGCCGAGCACGCCCAGCGTCCGCTCGCGGACGACCAGCTCGGCCGCCTCCGGCCCGGCGCCGATCGCCAGCGCCACGAGGTAGCCGATCGGCACCAGCCCGAGCAACGCCACGAGCGCCCCCGCGGCCACCAGCCAGGGCGGGGGCGCGGGGGCGCGGGTGCGTCGTGGAGCCGCTGCCGGCGGCGCCGTGACCTCCATCGGTCCTCCTGGGTCCTAGAGGATGCCGACCTCCTGGAGCAGCTCGAGCGTGCCCTCGAGGTCCGACAGGTCGGACAGGTCGATCTCTGGCGTGCCGATCTCCTCGAGCGGCGGCAGGTCGGCGGCCGGCTCCACGCCGTCCACGAGCGGGTACTCCTTGGTCTCCTCGGCGAAGTAGCGCTGCGCGTCCTCGTTCAGGAGGTACTCGACGAGCTGGAGGCCCGCCTCATCGTGCTCGGAAGTGCTGAGCACCCCGACGCCGGCGACGTTGACCAGGGCGCCGGGGTCGCCATCGGTCAGGAAATAGTTCGCGGCAGGCGCGTCGGGATCCTCCTCGAGGCGCTGCATGAGGTAGTAGTGATTGATGAACGCGACGTCGACCTCGCCGGCGATGACCGCGTCGAGGGCCGGGTTGTTGCCCTCGTAGACGTTCGGCTGGTTGGCCTGGATGCCCTCGAGCCACTCGCGCGCGCGGTCCTCGCCCTCGATGACGCGGAGCGCGGTGACGAACGCCTGGAACGAGCCGTTCGTCGGCGCCCAGCCGACGCGGCCGGACCACTCCGGATCGGTGAAGCCGAAGATCGAGTCCGGCAGGTCGTCCTCGGTGAGGGCCTCGGTGTTGTAGGCCACCACCCTGGCGCGGCCGCTCACGCCGACCCATTCACCGGACGGGGAGCGGAAGCGCGCGTCGACGCGCTCGAGCAGCTCGTCGGGGAGCGGGGCGAAGAGTCCCTCGCTGGCGACCGCCCCGA
>DATAKU010000177.1:0-19301 GCA_036261425.1 Candidatus Limnocylindria bacterium
ACGAGCGCCGTGACGGCCAGGGCGGCCACGCTCAGCCGCCATCGCCTCATTCGTACATGCATGCGTTCCCTATCGCAGGACGGCTGCCAGCCATCGCGGTCCATGTACAGTCCGCGCATGAAGGACGATCCGGTGGTCAGCAACCCCGACCTGTACCGGGTGGTGATGGAGAACGAGCGCGTCCGGGTGCTCGAGTACCGCGACCGGCCGGGCGAGCGAACGACTCCGCACCGGCATCCCGACAGCGTGATGATCACGCTCAGCGCATTCCGCCGCCGCCTGGCGCACGGTGATCGCTCGGCCGAGGTGGAGCTCGAGCCGGGGCTGGCCCGATGGCTGGCGGCGCAGGAGCACGCCGGCGAGAACATCGGCGAGACGGAGACGCACGTCATCTTCGTCGAGCTCAAGGAGCCGGACCCGGGAACAGGACGGGCCGAAGGGCCCTCCCCGATCGGACCGAGCGACCGTTAAGATCGGCCGATGGAGCCGACCAGCCGCGCACTCGACCTGGAGACCATCCGGCGCGCCCCGAAGGTGCTCCTCCACGATCACCTCGACGGCGGACTCCGGCCGCGCACGGTAATCGAGCTGGCGGCGGAGGGGGGTTACCACGAGCTGCCGACCACCGACCCCGACGAGCTGGCGCGCTGGTTCACCTCGGGCGCTGATCGGAAGTCGCTCGAGCTCTACCTCGAGGGCTTCCGCCACACGGTGGCGGTGATGCAGACCCCGGATGCGGTGGAGCGGGTCGCCTTCGAGTGCGTCGAGGACCTGGCCGCCGATGGTGTCGTCTACGCCGAGATCCGCATGGCGCCGGAGCTCCTGACCGATGGCGGCATGAGCCTGGACCAGGCGGTCGAATCGATGCTGGTCGGGCTGCGTCGCGGCGCCGAGGGCCGGCCCATCACGGTCGGGCTGATCGTCACCGCCATGCGCCAGGCCGCTCGTTCGGTCGAGATCGCCGAGCTGTCGGTGCGTCACCGCGACTCCGGGGTGGTCGGCTTCGACATCGCAGGGCCCGAGGCCGGCTATCCGCCCACCCGGCACCTCGATGCGTTCCACCTCATCGCCCGCGAGAACTTCCACTTCACCATCCACGCCGGCGAGGGATTCGGGCTCCCGTCGATCTGGGAGGCGCTCCAGTGGTGCGGGGCGGAGCGGCTGGGCCATGGCGTGCGGATCGTCGACGACATCACCGTCCGTCCCGACGGACGCGTGGCACTGGGCCGCCTGGCGGCCTTCGTCCGGGATCGCCGCGTGCCGCTGGAGATGTGCCCGACCTCGAACGTGCATACCGGCGCCGCCCCGTCGATCGAGGAGCACCCCATCGACCTGCTGCGCCGGCTCCGCTTCCGGGTGACGGTGAACACCGACAACCGGCTCATGAGCGGCATCAGCCTGAGCTCCGAGTTCGCGACCCTGGCGCGCACCTTCGGCATCGGCCTGGGCGACATGGAGTGGCTGACGCTGAACGCCATGAAGTCCGCCTTCTGGCCGTTCGACGGACGGCTGCGGATCATCAACGAGCAGATCAAGCCCGGCTACGCGTCGCTCCGCGCCGCACAGGCGGCGGCCGACCTCGCCACCGCCTGACTCCGGGGCGTCGCCCGCTCAGCCGACCGGCGCCTCCAGGAATGGCGCAACCGCCGACTCCAGGGCGGCCGACTCCTCCGCCGTCAGCTGCCGCATCGGCGCGCGCATGGCCGGGCCGACCGGGACGCCCCGCCTGCCGAGCACGTGCTTGGCGGCCGCGATGAACTGGCCGGATCCCTCCAGGGCGGACCGCAGCTCGGCCAGGCGCGCGGCGGCCGCGTCGTCGGCGGCGTCGAGGGCGGCACGCACGACATCCGGGAAGGCCGACGACATGCCCGACACGGTGCCGAGGGCACCACGCCGCAGCGCCGGAGTGATGAGCGGCTCGCTGCCGATCAGGACCGGCAGCCCCAGGTCGAGGTACGGCTCCACGCGCTCGAAGGGCGACTCGCTGACCTTCAGGCCGGCCAGGTTGTCGACCGATCCGGCGATCCTGCGGATCACCTCCGGCGGCAGCGGATAGCCGGAGCGGGCGGTGAAGGCGTAGCAGTAGAAGGGCAGCGGGTCGGCCGCACGGGCCGCCGCCACGAAATGGGCGGTCAGCGCCTCCGCGTCGAGCGGGAAGTAGGGCGGCGGGATGACGGCCACCGCATCGGCGCCGATCTGCCGCGCGTGCTCGGCCAGCGCGACCGTGTCGGCGGTCGTCTGTGACCCGGCATGCACGATCAGCGTCCCGGACACGGCGGCGCGGAATTCCGCCGCCGCGCGACGCCGCTCGTCGAGCGAGAGGAGGACGCCCTCGCCGGTGGTGCCGCAGGCGAAGATCCCGTCCGCGCCGTGCGACTCGAGGAAGCGCACGTAGGTGGGGATGGCCGCCTCGTCCAGCGCGGCCCCCCCGGCGGTGAGGGGAGTGACGGCAGCCACGACGAGCGGGCGGTGGCCGAGATCGGTCAGGCTCATGGCACCGCGATGCTACCGGGCGCAGGCCCTCAGCGCGAGCACGTGCCGAGGCGCGGGCTCGCGATCCCGGCCCCGGGCACACGCCGACGGCCCTCGGCGACTGCGGGACCGTCGGCGTGCGGCGTCAGCGGATCTTCGGATCGGTGGACCAGACCTCGTCCGGTTGCCGCTCGCTGGCGGCCTTCCGCTGGCCCGTGGACGGGATGGACTGGTTCTCGGTTGCGGCGCCTTCGGCCGCCCGGAGCGCCTGGAGGTCGTCGATCGCGTCGAGCGAGAAGGCGGCCGTCGCGGTCCGTGACGTGGTCGCGGCGATCGGTGCGCCCGCCTCGCTGCGGAACTGGTCACGGAGCACCGTCCCGACGGCGGTCCCGGCGGCGGCCGCCAGGATCACGACGAGGACCACCCCGACGACGCGTCCGAGGCCCTGGCCTGCTGTGGTTGCGTGCATCTGTTGACTCCCGCTGTGGGTGGTGGGCTCCCTCGCGCCCCGAGCCTAGGCTGCGCCACGCGCCGTCCCTAGCCGGCGCAGGACGCGGGTCGGGTCGGTGTCGCGACAGCCGCCGTGTCGGCCTGCCCCCGACGGCGGGCCGGCGCAGGCGCGGGCGCGCCGTCGAGAACGCCGGCGGGCATCGGTGTAGACTCGATTGCCGGAAGCTTCAGGCCCCGCGTACAAGCGACCGCACCGAGGGAGGCCATGACCTACGTCATCGTTGAGCCGTGCATCGGCGTCAAGGACGCGAGCTGCGTCGACGTCTGCCCGGTCGACTGCATCCACGCCACCGACGACGATCCGCAGTACTACATCGACCCGGACGAGTGCATCGACTGCGGCGCCTGTGAGCCGGAATGCCCGGTCACCGCGATCTTCGCCGAGGACGCCGTGCCGGACGACCAGGTGCAGTACATCCAGATCAACGCCGACTACTTCCGCAACAAGTAGCCGATGCCTCGCCTGATCGCCCTCTTCAACGTCCCCGACGACCCTGACGCGTTCGACGCCCACTACCGGGACGTCCACACGCCGATCGTCCAGCGCTACCCGAACCTGCGCGACCTGCGGCTCGCGAAGCCGGTCGGGGTCGGCGGCCGTCCCGCGCCGTACCACCTCATGGCCGAGATGGTCTTCGACACCGCCGCCGATCTTGACGCGGCCCTGGCCAGCGAGGCCGGCGCCGAGAGCGCCCGTGACCTGCGGAACTTCGCGGGGGCCGGCGTCACGCTGTTCATCGCACCCGACGGGGCCGATGCCTGAGCCCGGCTCGCCGGTCCCCGCGGATCCGTCGACCCTCGGCTACCAGCGGATCCGGTACGAGCGCGACACCGATGCCGGCGTGGCCACGGTCACGATCAATCGGCCCGAGGTCATGAACGCGCTCGACCTGCCGACCATGAAGGAGCTGTCCCACGCCTTCGAGCAGGCATCGTGGGACGACGCGGTGGCCGTGGTGGTGGTCACCGGTGCCGGCGACCGTGCCTTCTGCACGGGCGCCGACCTCGACGAGCAGGCGCTCATGGGCGCCACCAGCGGCCAGTACTGGCGCTGGATGGGCGCGTTCATCGAGATGCACGACCGGCTGCGGCGCATCGGCAAGCCGACGATCGCGCGGATCAATGGCGTCTGCGTCGGGGGCGGGAACGAGCTCCAGATGGCGTGCGACCTGTCGGTGATCGTCGACGACGCCTACATCCGGCACGTCGGTCCCGAGCACGGATCGGTGCCGGCAGGCGGCGCGACCCAGTGGCTGCCGATCATGGTCGGCGACCGTCGCGCCCGCGAGATCATCATGCTGTGCGAGCCGATCCCGCCGGCCACCGCGCTGGACTGGGGCCTCGTGTCGCGGGTCGTGCCCAGGAGCGAGCTGGACGCCACCGTGTCCGAGCTGGCGGCCAAGCTGGCGCGCAAGCTGCCCGAGGCGCTTCGCTACACCAAGACCCATCTGAACTGGTGGCGCGAGCTCGTCTGGAACCAGACCGTGGAGCACGCGCGCGACTGGCTGGCGGTCCACAGCACGGCGGACGAGACGAAGGAGGCCGTGGCGGCCTTCCACGAGAAGCGCAAGCCGCGCTTCGCCGAGCTGCGGCGGCTGGAGGCCGGCGAGGGCCGGACCTGCCCGTCGTGCGGCGCCGTGGGGCTGCCGGCCTCGCATGCCTACTGCGGGGAGTGCGGCGTTGCGCTGCCGAACCCGTGGGAGCCGGTGCAATGACGACTCCGCGCGCGACTCCGCGCCAAGCGCCACCGCCAGCTGCCTGTCCTGACGACGCAAGGCGGCTCGTGGCCGCGGACCCCGGCCATCCAGGCCTCGCGAACCTCGGCAAATCCATGTCTCCGGAGGCTGGCTTGCAGCTGACGACCTCCGCGTCGCTGCCTACGGTCGTCAGGACGGGCAGGTGGCGACTCCGTTGTGGAGATGCCAGATGAACGACGACGAGCTCGTCCTGGTCGAACGGCAGCCGGAGCAGCGCACGGCGCTCGTCCGCCTCAACCGGCCCAAGCAGCTGAACGCGCTGAACGGCGCCGTCATGGATGCCCTGTGCGGCGTCCTCGAGGAGCTCGACCGGGACGAGGGCGTCCGCGCCATCGTCGTGACCGGCAACGAGCGGGCCTTCGCCGCCGGCGCCGACATCGGCGAGATGGCCGGTGCCAGCCCGATCGACATGCTGGTCACGAACCGCATCGGCCAGTGGGACCGCATCCGGAGGATCACCACGCCGGTGATCGCGGCGGTGAACGGCTGGGCCCTCGGCGGGGGCTGCGAGCTGGCGATGACCCTCGACCTCATCGTGGCGGGGGAGGGCGCGAAGTTCGGCCAGCCGGAGATCAGCATCGGCGTCATCCCCGGCGCGGGCGGGACCCAGCGCCTGACGCGCGCCATCGGCAAGGCGAAGGCGATGCGGATGGTCCTCACCGGCGAGCCGATGAGCGCCCGGGAGGCGGAGGCGGCAGGCCTGGTCGCCCTCGTCACCCAGGACGAGGTCGTGGTCGAGGACGCCCTGGCGCTGGCGGCGAAGATGGCCGAGAAGTCGCCGCTGGCACTGCGGCTCGCGAAGGAGGCGGTGAACGCCGCCCACGAGATGAGCCTGACCGATGCGCTCGCCTACGAGCGCCGCCTCTTCTACCTCCTGTTCGCGTCCGAGGACCAGAAGGAGGGCATGGCCGCCTTCCTGGAGAAGCGCGCGCCGGACTTCACGGGTCGATAGGTGGGTCTCGGCAATCCGGATCGGGCGGTCGGCGGGCTCTCCGTGCCGCGCCCGGCCGGCGTCGAGATCCGTCCGCTCGGGCGCGACGATTTTCCGGACGCCCTGGCCCTGGTCCGCGAGCTCTACGGGTTGCCCGACACCGATCCGGCTCCCCACCGACCGCGTTTCGATGCGCTCGTCAACGACGTCGACGCGGCGCCGTACCTGGCCCTGGCCGAGGGGGAGCCCGCCGGCCTCATCGGCTTCCGCTTCCGCCGCCGGCTGAACCACGCCACCTTCGAGGGCTGGGTCAGCGACCTGGTCGTTCGGGAGCGCTTCCGCGGCCGGGGCATCGGCCGAGCGCTGCTGGCCGCCACGCTGGCGGAGTGGCGGCTGCGCGGCGGTCACCAGGTCATGCTGGAGGTCTCGTACGAGCGGACCGCGGCCCGCGCGCTGTACGAAGCGTCCGGGTTCGTGGACCAGGGCAAGTACTTCGAGCTGGCGCCGATCCGGACGCGTGACGTGATCCCCGGGCCAGGCGTCGAAATTCGCGGCATCCGGGACGACGACGCCGACTTCGAGGCGACCACCCGCCTCCTGGCCGAGCTGGGCCGGCCGGCGCCGGCCGAGGAGCGCATGGATGCCCTCCGGCGCACGTACTCCCGGCACGTCCGTCGCGCCGACACCTCCTCGATGCTTGCCACGCTCGATGGCGCGCCGATCGGGTTCGTCAGCCTCGAGTTCCGGGAGCCGTTCTACACCACCGCACCGCAGGCCTGGATCCCGGACCTCATCGTGACCGAAGCGGCGCGCGGTCGCGACGTGGGCGCCGCGCTCCTCGACGCCGCCTTCGCGGCATCCGCCGGACGCGGCGCGTACGCCGTCGCCCTGGAGTCCGGGCACCAACGGCAGGTGGCGCACCGGCTGTACGCAGGCGCCGGCATGCGCGACGTGGGTAGCTTCTACACCCTGGTCCGATGAGCCCGGCCGCCCGACGATCCGGCGCCTGGTCGGTCGCCGAGCGCCTGCCGCTCCGCTGAAGCGGTTCAGAACCTGCGGCTGAGGGGTGTTGCCGGCCACGCGGATCGTGCATAGTGGCCCCGACGACGGGCGCTCCGGCGTTCGGCACGTCGAGTTGGAGAGGGTAGACCGGAGGTATCGCATGGGAATCATCGCGTGGCTGATCGTCGGCGCCATTGCCGGCTGGGTGGCCGGCAAGGTCGTGCCCGGCGACGAGGGCTATGGGGTCATCGGCACGATCATCGCCGGCATCGTCGGTGCCATCGTCGGTGGCTGGCTGCTCGCGCTCCTCACGAACAAGGAGGATTGGCTGACCGGGATCGACATCACCACCCTGATTGCCGCAATCGTGGGCGCCATCATCGTCGCGTTCGCGTGGCAGATGCTGACGGGCCGGCGCAGCGCCGCCTGATCCTGCTCGCGCCCACGCGCCCGGTGCCCGCCCGGCACCGGGCGTTCTGCTGCGCCGGCATCGGTACAATCGGCGCCGATGCCTGACCAGCCGCACACCGATGCCGTTCTCCTGAGCGAGACCGACGGCGGCGTCCTGACCCTGACCCTCAACCGGCCCGACACCCTGAACGCGCTCAACTCGGAGCTGCGGCGGGCGCTGCTGGCGGCGCTCACCGGCGCGCGGCGTGACGACGCAGTACGGGCCGTGGTCCTGACCGGCAGCGGCCGCGGATTCTGCTCCGGCGCCGACCTGCGGGGTGGCTCCGGGGAACGCGAATTCCGTCGCGTGATCAGCACCGAGTACAACCCGCTCGTCGCCGCCATGCGCTCGCTCGAGAAGCCCATCGTCGCCGCGGTGAACGGCGTGGCGGCAGGGGCCGGCATGAGCCTGGCGCTGGCTGCCGACCTGGTCGTCGCCTCGGAGGAGGCGCGCTTCGTCCCCGCCTTCCATCGCATCGGCCTGGTGCCGGACTCCGGCCTGACGCGCACGCTGGTCCGGGCGCTCGGCCGCCATCGGGCCATGGCGGTGCTGCTCGGCGAGCGGCAGCTGACCGCGGCCGACGCCGCCGAGGCCGGACTGGTCGCCGCGGTCATGCCCCCGGACGACCTGCGCGCGGTGGCCACCGAGCTTGCCGGCCGGCTGGCGGCGGGGCCGACGCGCGGGATCGGTCTGACCAAGCGCCTCGTCAACCTGGTCGAGGATGCGCCGCTGGACGAGGCGCTGGCCGCCGAGGCAGCGCTGCAGGAGGTGGCGGGCCGCACGGAGGACCATGCGGAGGGCGTGGCGGCCTTCGCGGAGAAGCGCGACCCGGCATTCCGCGGCCGGTGACGACCCCGATGCGCGAGATCGCGACGGTCGCCGTGCTCGGCGCCGGGACGATGGGGTCGGGAATCGCCCAGGTGGCCGCCGAGGCCGGGCTCGACGTGCTGCTTCACGATCCCGTGGCCGGCGCCACCGAGCGCGCGCTGGAGCGCATCGGCGGCTTTCTCCATCGCAAGGTCGAGAAGGGCCAGCTCGAGGCGGACGCCGCCGCCGACGCCCTGGCCCGCATCCGGGCGGTGCCGATGCTCGAGGAGCTGGTGGCGGCCGACCTCGTGGTGGAGGCCATCCCCGAGAGCCTGGACCTGAAGCGGGACGCCTTCCGCCGGCTCGATGCCGCCACCGCGCCGGACGCCATCCTGGCCACGAACACCAGCTCCCTGTCGGTGGCGCGCATCGCGGCCGCCACCGACCGGCCGGAGCGGGTGGTCGGCATGCACTTCTTCAACCCGGTGCCGCTCATGTCGCTGGTCGAGGTGATCGCCGGACCGATGACCTCGACCGAGGTGGCCGACAGCGCGGCCCTCCTGGCTCGGAGGCTCGGCAAGACGCCGGTCGTGGCCGCCGATACGCCGGGCTTCATCGTCAACCGGGTGCAGCGGGCGTACTACCTCGAGGCGTACCGCATCCTGGAGGGCGGGGTCGCGGGCATCGAGGCCATCGACGCCGCGATGCGCGGCATCGGCTTTCGGATGGGGCCCTTCGAGCTGGCCGACACGGTGGGCACCGACGTGAACCTGGCGGCCGGGGTCGCCATCTACGAGGGATTCTTCGGCGATCCACGCTTCCGCCCGGCGCTGGTGCAGCAGCGGGTCGTCGATGCGGGACGCCTGGGCCGCAAGTCAGGCGCCGGCTACTACGACTACGGCGCCGACGGCAGCCGCGGCGCGCCGTGGTCCGCCCTGCGCTCGCCGGGACTGCTGGCCCACCTGGACGCGCCACAGATCGAGGCGCGCGTCCTGGCGGCCATCGTCAACGAGGCGGCGTCGGCGGTCGCCGACGGAGTGGCGGTGCCGCCCGCCATCGACACCGCCATGCGCCTCGCTTCGAACTGGCCGGAGGGTCCGCTGGCATGGGGCGAGCGCATCGGCCTGGCCTCGGTGGTCCACACGCTCGACGCGCTTCATGCCGCCGTGCCCGACGGTCGCTACCGGGTGCAGCCGCTCCTGCGCGCCCTGGCCGACGGCGGCGGGTCGTTCGTCGGCGAGCGCGGCTGAGGCCATGGTCCTGGGCGGCGCGTACCGCGCGGTCGTGTTCGACATGGATGGGCTGCTGCTCGACACGGAGACGCTCTGGCACCGCGCCGAGGTCGAGCTGTTCCGACGCCATGGCGGCGAATTCACGTGGGACGACAAGTTGGCCGTGATCGGCACGAGCTTCGCCCACACCGCGCGCTATTTCGCCGAGCGCCTCGGGCAGCCCAAGGAGGCCGGCCGAGCCTTGGTGGACGAGATGATCGGACTCATGCACGAGCTGGTGCGTGGCCAGGTCGATGCGCGGCCGGGTGCCGTCGAGCTGGTGCGGAAGCTCCGCGCCGACCACCCCGAGGTGCGCCTGGGCCTCGCCTCGAACTCGCCCCGCTTCCTGGTGGATGACGCGCTGGCCACGGCTGGCCTGGCCGACGCCTTCGACGCGATCGTGACGAGCGACGACGTGGAGCACGCCAAGCCCGCGCCGGACATCTACCGCCTGGCCTGCGAGCGGCTCGGCGTCACGCCACGCGAGGCGTTGGCCCTGGAGGACTCTCCATCGGGCGTCGCCGCGGCGAAGGCGGCCGGGCTCAGCTGCATCGCGGTGCCCCAGTTTGCGGAGACCGATGTCTCGGCCGCGGATCGGATCATCGACTCGCTGGAGGAGCTGCTGGTCGACCATTGACCGGGCGGCGGCTATCCTGCCGCCATGTGTCGGAGCATCAAGACCCTGCGGACCGGCGCCACGCCGGCCAGTGATGACGAGATCCGCGCCGCCGCGCTCCAGTACGTGCGCAAGGTGAGCGGCTACCGCAAGCCCTCGGGCGCCAACGAGGCCGCCTTCGAGGCGGCGGTGGCGGACGTGGCGCGCGCCTCCAAGCAGCTGCTCGCCGCGGTGGCGGCCACCCATCCGGAGGCGCGGCGCAGCGCCTGATCCACGGGGAAAGGCCAGGACCGATGACCCTGGACATGGCGGCGACGCTGGCCATGGCGCGCTGGTGGTGGACCTTCGTCCTCCGCGGCGCGCTGGCCATCGTGGTCGGCATCCTGGCCTTCCTGGCGCCGGGGTTCGGCATCGCCATGCTGGTCGGCCTGTTCGCCGCCTGGGCGCTGATCGACGGCGCCGGAAGCCTGGTGGGCGGATGGCGCGGCCGCGGGGCCGATCGCAGCTGGTGGCTGGAGATCCTGGAGGGCGTGGTGAGCATCGTCGCCGGCCTGCTCGCGCTGCTCTTCCCCGTCTTTGCCGCCGACGTGCTCGTCATCCTCATCGGCGCATGGGCGATCGTGACCGGCGTGCTCGAGATCGTGATGGCCATTCGCCTGCGCGCCGAGATCAGCGGCGAGGTGTGGCTGGCCCTGGCGGGCGTGGCCTCGATCCTGTTCGGCATCGTGCTCTTCGTCTTCCCGGCGGCGGGCGCGCTGAGCCTCGTGTGGCTCATCGGCTCGTTCGCCATCGTGTTCGGCGCCTTCCTGGTGCTGCTCGGCTGGCGGCTTCGGCGCATCAGCCAGCTGGCCGAGCGGGATGCCGCCACCGACCACGCCGCGTAGCCCGCGCTACCATCAGCCGGTGACCCGCGATCCCGCTCGCACGCCCGTCGTCGTCGACGGCCTGCGCACCCCGTTCGGCCGCTACGGCGGCGCCCTGAAGGACGTCCGCCCCGACGACCTGGCCGCGCACGTCATCCGCGCGCTGGTCGACCGGACGGGCCTGGATCCGACGGCGATCGACGACGTGATCCTCGGCGCGGCGAACCAGGCGGGTGAGGACAACCGCAACGTCGGTCGCATGGCCGCGCTCCTCGCCGGCCTGCCGGTGGAGGTGCCGGGGCAGACGGTGAACCGGCTCTGCGGATCGGGGCTGCAGGCGGTGGTGACGGCCGCGCATGCCATCGCGTACGGGGACGGCGACGCCTTCGTCGCGGGCGGCGTGGAGTCGATGACCCGCGCCCCGCTCGTCATGGCCAAACCGTCGGCCGCCTTCCCGCGCGGCGAGCAGACGCTCCACGACACGACGCTGGGCTGGCGGTTCACCAACCCGCGGCTGGCCGATGCCTACTACCCGTACTCGATGGGCGAGACGGCGGAGAACGTCGTCGAGCGCTGTGGCGTCACGCGCGAGGAGCAGGACCGATTCGCCGTGGCCTCCCAGCAGCGCTGGGCCGACGCGCACGAGGCCGGTCGCTTCGCCGATGAGATCGTGCCGATCGAGGTGCCCGATGGGAAGGGCACGCGGGTCGTCGACGCCGACGAGCACCCACGACCCGACGCCACCCTGGAGTCCTTGGCGAAGCTGAAGCCGGCCTTCACGCGGGACGCGTCCGGGTCGGTCACCGCCGGCAACGCCTCGGGCATCAACGATGGGGCCGCCGCCCTGCTGGTGATGAGCGAGCGACGCGCCCGCGAGCTCGGGATGGAGCCGGTCGCGCGGATGGTGGCCTCGGCCTCGGCCGGCGTGGATCCGGCCACGATGGGTCTGGGACCGATCCCCGCCTCCCGGAAGGCCCTCGAGCGGGCCGGGCTGACGGTCGACGAGCTCGACCTCGTCGAGCTCAACGAGGCGTTCGCCGCCCAGGCCGTTCCCTGCATCCGGGAGCTCGGCCTGGACCCGGAGAAGGTGAACGTGAACGGCGGCGCGATCGCCATCGGGCACCCGCTCGGGGCCTCCGGTGCACGGCTGGCGGCGACGCTGCTCCACGAGATGCGGCGACGCGGCGCGCGCTACGGACTCGCGACGATGTGCATCGGCGTCGGACAGGGGATCGCGGCGGTCTTCGAGGCGGTCGAGTAGCGCGGCGGTCCATTCGTAACCGGGACGGTTACGAATCGGGTAGGGAGGTGGTTCCATGGCTGAGGAACGCTGGATCTGCGTCAGCGCGGACGGGGAGGCGTCGGTGGCGCCGGACCTGGCCGTGGTCTCGCTGGCGGTGAGTGGCACCGATCGGGAGCTCGGTCCGGCGCGCGACGACGTCAACGCGCGAAGCTCGGGGGTGCTCGCGCGGCTCCGTGAGCTGGGCCTTGCCGACCGGGACATCTCCGCGCCCGATGTGTCGATCCACCCCGAGTACGACTACCGCCACGGCCAGCGACTGACCGGCTATCGGGTGGTCCGCCAGTTGAGCGCGCGGGTCCGAGAGCTCGACCGGCTGGGCGACGTCCTCGATGGCGTGGTGGCCGCCGGCGCGAACGAGGTCCACGGGGCGCAGATGACCGCATCCGATCCGACCGCTGCCGAACACGAGGCCCTGCGGGCGGCGGTGCGGGCCGCACGGGCCAAGGCGGAGGTCCTCGCCGAAGAAGCAGGCGTGGAGCTCGGTTCGCTGGCGCGGCTGGAGGAGGAGCCGGACCTCGGTGCACGGCCGATGCCGAAGGTCCGCCTCATGGCGACCGCGGAGTCGGCCGACGTGCCGACCGAGATCGCCGAGGGCGAGCTCACCGTTCGGCGCCGGGTCCGCGCCTGGTTCGAGATCGGCTGACGGCGAGCGTCGCGGGAACCCGATCGGGTCGCCGCGGCGTCGAGACCGTCGTGATGAAGGCGCTTGTGGCCGCGGTCCTCATCCTCGCCGCCTGCCAGCCGGCGACGGCCTCGCCATCGGGACCTGGCGCGAGGGGGACGCTCGAGATCGAGGTGGTGGCGGGGCCGGTTTGTCCGGTCGAGCGGGACCCGCCGGACCCCGGGTGCGAGCCGCGTCCGGTGGAAGGAGCCCGGATCCTCGTCCAGCCAGGCGACGGTCGCGAGGTCGTGGTCGGTGAGGCGACGACCGACACCGATGGACACGCCACCGTCGACCTCGCTCCCGGCGACTACCGCGTCGTCGGGCTCGACGTGGAGGGCCTGATGGGTCGGCCCGATCCGCCGACGGTCACGGTCGGAGCCGGCGAGACGGTGACCGTCATGCTCGCGTACGACACCGGCATCCGCTGAGCGGCGTGAACGACCTCCGGCGACCCCGCCCTACGACAGCTTCAGGTTCGGCAGGACCTTGGAGCCGAAGGTTTCGATGAAGGCGGCCTGGTCGCGCCCGACGTTGTGGAGGTAGATCTCGTCGAAGCCCATGTCGACGAAGTTCTGGATCTGGGCCGTGTGTTCCTCGAGGTCGGCACTGATGAGCATCCGATTCGCGAAGTTCTCGATCCGCACCAGCTTGGCGATGTTCGCGAAGTCCTCCGGGTTCTTGATGTCCTGCTTCGGGAACGGCATGCCGCCGTTCGGCCACTCGTCCAGGGCGTTGCGCTCCGCCTCCTCCTGGGTGGGCGCCCAGGACACGTGGATCTGGAGCTGGGTCTTCATGGCCTCCGGGTCCTTGCCGGCCTCGGTCGCGCCTTCGCGGAACTTGTCCCACAGCATGGCGATCTTCTCGTCGGCCGCACCGACGGTGATGATCCCGTCGGCGTACTTGCCGGTGCGCCTGGCGTTGATCGGTCCGGCGGTGGCGACGTAGATCGGGACCGGCTGCTCAGGACGGGTGTAGAGCTTCGCGGACTCGAGGGTGAAGTAGTCGCCGTCGTGCTTGACCACCTTGCCGCTGAAGAGCTTGGTGATGACCTCGATCGCCTCGAACATCATGGCCGAGCGGATACCGATCTCCGGCCACTCGCCGCCGATGACGTGCTCGTTCAGCGCCTCACCGGCGCCGAGGCCGAGCCAGAAGCGACCCGGGTACATGGCGCCCAGGGTCGCGGCCGCATGCGCGATGACCGCGGGGTGGTAGCGGAAGCCGGGACAGGTCACGGCGGTGCCGAAGGGCAGCTTCGTGCGCTGGCCGAGGGCTCCCATGAAGCTCCACGCGAAGGCGGACTGTCCCTGCTGGGGCGTCCATGGGTGGAAATGCTCGCTCACCTGGAAGCCGGCGTCGAACCCGGCGGCCTCCGCCTGCTCCGCCCAGTCGAGCAGGTCGGTGGGGTGGAACTGCTCGAGCATGCACGCGTAACCGATCTTCGTCATGGACGTAGGGTAGTCGCGCCTGGGGGACGATGCGTCCCGGGGCGCGACACGCGGAAGGCGCCGGAGCCCGTCCGAGCATCCGGCGCCTGTGAGGAGGAGGGGTCAGGACGGGTTACTCGGCGTCGTCGGTGCCCCAGAAGCCGCCGGGGCCGATGCCGCCACCCATGCCGCCACCGAACCGGCCGCCCGGTCCATGGCCGCGCCCCTGGCCGGGGCCCATGCCGCCAGCCGGACCGCCCATCCCGTCGAGCTGACCTCCGCCATCGAGCCAGGCGGTGATGTGCTCGAGGATCGTGTCCGCCCGCTCCTGGTCCAGGCCCTCGGCCACGGCCTCGTCGAGCCGCGCCTGGACGTCCCCCAGCACGGACGCCTTCACGTCGTCCCACGCATCGCCCGCGATCTCCTGGAGCGAGGCCCCATCGCTGAGCTGCTCGCGCAGGTCGACCGGGTCGATCGCCAGCGCATCCGCGGCCGCCTGGAGCGCACCGACCCGCATGCCGCCGACGGGGCCGTTGCCCAGGCCACGCTCGAAGCCCATGCCGAAGCCGCGTCCGAATCCACGGGCGAACGGGCCGAGCCCGTCACAACTGCCGTCGTGGGCGGCGATCCGCTCGCGCAGCGTCGCGGCGCGGTCCTCGTCGAGGTCGCCGGCGGCCACAGCCGCGTCGATCGTCGCAGTGGCGGCGGCCTTGCCGGCTGCGGTCAGTTCGTCCGCGGAGACGCCGAGCTCCGTGGCGAGGGAGTCGCGGAAGGTCTCGCAGTAGGACGTCGTGTCGCCGGCATCGGTGTCGGTCTCCTCGTCGACCGCCAGCGTGGAGCCGATGAGGGTCCCGCCGACGAGGGCGGCCGCGATGAGCGCCCCGGCCGCGCCAAGGGGCTTCAGGATGGTCATGGTCGTGGTCCTCGCATGAGTGGGCGTCGAATGAACGTGGCCCAGCATGTGACCGGACCGATGAAGATTGCGTCAGGATCGGCTCGGCTGATCTTCACATCGCCTGAACCGGCGGTGCGTACGATGGGCCCATGAGCGCCCGCGCCCGGATCCTGGTGATCGAGGACGAGCCGCAGCTGCGTTCCCTCCTCCGGCTCTACCTCGAGCGCGAGGGTCACCGGGTCACCGATGCCGGCGATGGCCCGACCGCGCTGGCGGCCTTCGACGCCGAGCCGTTCGACCTGGTCATCCTCGACCTCATGCTCCCCGGCATGCAGGGCGAGACCGTGCTCGAGGCGCTGCGCGATGCGGGGGACGTGCCGGTCCTCATCGCATCGGCGAAGGGCAGCGACGCGGAGCGGATCTCCGGGCTGCGCGCCGGGGCCGATGACTACCTCGCCAAGCCATACAACCCGCACGAGCTCACCGCTCGCGTGGCGGCCATTCTCCGCCGGACCCGAGGCGCGGCGGACGAGCCGCCGCCGATCCTCAGCCTCGACGGCGGCCGGTTGGTGCTCGACCCGGGGTCCCGCCGCTACACGCTGGCCGATGGCAGCGGTGGTCGGCTCACGCCGGGCGAGGTCGCGCTGCTCGAGGCACTGGCCGCCCGACCGGGTGTGGTCCAGTCGCGCCAGCAGCTCCTCGACGTCGTTGCGCGCCGCCCCGACGAGGTGTACGAGCGCGTCGTCGACGTCCACGTGGCGAACCTGCGCCGGAAGCTGAACGATGACGCCGGCGAGCCGTGGCTCATCGAGACCGTACCGGCCAGCGGGTACCGCCTCGTCGCCACGCCGGATGCACGGCCATGATGCGCGGGCAGCCGCTCGCCGTCCGGCTGGCGGTGCTTCTGTCGGTCGTCGTCCTGGTCGTGCTCCTCGCGGCTGGCGTCGTGGTCAACCGCGTCGCGTCGCGCTCGATCGACGAGACGCTCAGCCAGCGCGACCAGCAGCGGCTCGGCCTCGCCCTGGCCGTGCTCGAGGACGGGATGGAGCGCGGGGGCGGTCCGAGCGGCCGCGGCCTCGGAATGCTCATGCGGCGCGTGGCCCAGGAGGCCGACGGCATCATCCGACTCAAGGCGGCCGACGGCTCCACGCTCCTCGAGGTCGGCAGCGTCCCACCGGGCAGTGAGACGAAGACGCTCACCACGGAGCTCGCGCCGGCCGCCGGCGGTGGGAGCCTGGAGGTGATCATCCCGAACAGCCAGGCCGCGTTCCTGCGGGCGTTCAACACCGCGCTCGTGGTCACCGGCATCGTGGCGGTGGTAGCGTTGCTCGGCGGGGCGGCATTCATCGCGAGCCGGCTCACCGACCCGCTCCGGGCGGTGACGCACGCCGCGGAGCGGCTCGAGGCGGGAGATCTCTCCGCGCGGGCCGAGGGCGGGCCGGACGCCGAGTCCGCCGAGCTGGCCGGCGCATTCAACGCCATGGCCGAGCGGCTCGAGCGCTCCGAGGCGCTCCGGCGCCGCGCCGCCAGCGACCTGGCGCACGATCTCGCCACCCCGGCGACCGTCCTGGAGTCCCAGCTGCAGGCGATGACCGACGGCGTCGTGCCGGCCGACGCCGAGCAGCTGGAGCGGGCGCGGGCGGCCGCAGCGGCCCTGTCCGGCGTCATCCTCCAGCTGGGCGAGCTGACCCGCGCCGAGTCCGCCCCGCTCCAGCGTCAGCCCGGCAGCGTGGAGCTCGGCGCGCTGGCGAGCGAGGTCGTGGCGGCCCTCGACGGCCTGCTGCGCGAGCGGGGCGTGACGGCATCCGTCACCGGTCCCGAGGTCCGTGTGACGGCGGATGCCGGCCACCTGTCGCGTGCCCTGCGCAACGTGGTGACGAACGCGATCCAGCACGCGCCGGCCGGATCGGACGTGCGGGTCGCCACGGCCGCCGAGGCCGACACTGCCGTCCTGCGGGTCACCGACCGGGGCCCCGGCATCGGGACGGCCGACCTGCCATACGTCTTCGAACGGTTCTACCGCGCCGATCGCTCCCGCGGCGGGGCGCGGACCGGCAGCGGCATCGGCCTGACCGTCGCACGCGAGCTCATCGGCGCCAACGGCGGGAGCATCGAGGTCGAGGCCACCGGCCCCACCGGCACGACGTTCCGCATCAGCCTGCCTCGAGCTGCGTGAGGGTCCGGCCGCTTGCCGGGATCGGCCATCATCGGTATCCATGGCTGACCTCCGCTTCCGTCCGCTGACCGATGTCGACGCGTTCCTCGACGTGGCGGGCGACTTCCTCGCCGCCCGCGAGGCGCAGCACAACCTGCTGTGGGGGATCTGCTCGCAGATTCGGCTCGTGCCGGAGCTCTTCGCCGATGACCCGCCAAGCTTCGGTGTCGTGGCCGATGGCAACGGACGCGTCGTGGTGGCCACGCTCCGGACGCCGCCGATGAACCAGGTGCTCTCCGAGGTCGACGACGAGGACGCCATCGATGCCCTGGTGGAAGGGCTGCGCGGCGAAGCGCTGCCCGGGGTCGTCGGTCCGGCACCGGCCGCCGGTGCGTTCGCCGAGTCGTGGGCCGCTCGGACCGGAACCCGTGCGGTCCTCGACATGGCCGAGCGCATCTTTCGCCTCGAGCACGTCGTGCCGCCGATGCGTCCGGCGAACGGGAGCTGGCGAATGGCCGAGCCGGCCGACCGTCGGCTCATCGCCGATTGGCTTACCGCGTTCGGCGAGGAGGCCACGCCCGGTTAGCCGCGGCTGCGGGAGGACCCGCTGGCGATCGCCGATCGCTGGATCACCGGGACGTATCGGTCCGTCTACCTGTGGGAGGACGGCGGACGCGTCGTCAGCCTCGTCGGGGTGGGGGGTCGGACGCCGAACGGGATCCGGATCGGCCCGGTGTACACGCCGCCCGAGGCGCGGAACCGCGGCTACGCCACGGCGCTGACCGCTGCGGCCAGCCAGGACCAGCTCGATCGGGGTCGGCGCTTCTGCTTCCTCTTCACCGACCTGGGCAATCCCACCTCCAACGACATCTACCGGCAGATCGGCTACGAGCCGGTGCGCGATGTCGACATGTACCGGTTCGACGCAGGTGCCTAGGGCGGCGGCCCTCCTCGCGGGGCTTCTGGCGCTGACTGCCTGTACCGGCCCGGCCGGTGTGGCCGTCGATGACTGCGGCGCCGAGTGGCGGGCGATCGAGTCGGTGATCGTGCGACCCGGCGGAACCGATCCGCGACCCGTGACCCTGGACTGCATGCGCCAGGTCGATGACCGGCGGGTTCGGATGGGCTTCACCCTTCCAGCCGGTCCGGACTGCTGGGAGCTGAGCGACTACCGGTTGGTGGAGTCGGCCGCTGCCGTGTCGATCACGCTGTTCATCGCGCGCTCCGACGACCCGGCGGCCGGCGCGTGCGCCCCGGAGCGCCGCGTGGTGGCCACCGAGATCGATCTCCAGGCCCCGGTCGACGACCGGACCCTGCTCGACGGAAGCGCCGCCGAGTGAGCGTGGGTACCATGCGCGGATGACCGATGCCCCGACCCAGCTCCTCATCAACGGCGAGTTCCGCGACGCCGCTGGCGGCGCGACCTTCACGACCCGCGATCCCGCGCGGGGCGCCGACCTGGCGACGGTTGCCCGCGCCGGCGCCGAGGACGTGGACGCCGCCGTCGAGGCCGCACGCTCGGCCTTCACCGGCGCGTGGGCGAAGACGTCGCCCGCGAAGCGCGCCCGGATGCTCCTCCGGCTGGCTCAGCTGATCGACGAGCGGACCGACGAGCTGGCCGAGCTCGAATCGCGCAACGTCGGCAAGGCGAAGTGGCAGTGCGCCTCCGAGATCAAGGTGGCGGTGGCGACGCTCGAGCTGTTCGCCGGCACCGCGCAGCATCTCTACGGGCGGTCGCACGTCGTGAACCCATCGGTCGTGACCTACACCCTGCGGGAGCCGGTCGGCGTGGTCGGCGCGATCATTCCGTGGAACTACCCATTGATGATGGCCGCCTGGAAGGTGGCGCCGGCGCTCGCCACCGGGAACGCGGTCGTCCTGAAGCCCGCATCGGCGACGCCGCTCACCGCCCTGCGCCTCGGAGAGCTGGCGCTCGAGGCCGGGATCCCGGCCGGCGTCCTCAACGTGGTGCCTGGCCCCGGCGCGGAGGTCGGGGAGGCGATCGCCGCGCACCCTGGGATCGACAAGGTCGCCTTCACCGGCGAGACGGCCACCGGCCGCGGGATCGCGGCCGCGGCGGCGGACAGCCTAAAGCGCGTCTCCCTGGAGCTGGGCGGCAAGTCGCCCAACCTCGTCTTCGCCGATGCCGACATCGACGCCGCGGTGAACGGCTCGCT
>DATAKU010000178.1:0-4429 GCA_036261425.1 Candidatus Limnocylindria bacterium
CCGTCGCAGGCAGCCGCCAGGGCGCCGGCGTGCGCGGGATCCACGCCGACGATGACCCGGCCGGCTCGCTCCCCGAACAGCGCGGCGGTCGGCAGCCCGTCGTGGGGAACCACCACCTGCGCGCCGATGCCGGCGGCCACGGCCATCCGAGCCAGCGCCACCGCCAGGCCGCCGACCGAGGCATCGTGGGCGGCCCGGAGAACGCCGTCGGCGGCCAGCGACGGCAGGAGGCCCACCAGCCGCGCGGTCGCGCCAAGATCCAGCCCCGGAGCGCCGCCGTGCACGCCGCGCCGCCACGCGAGCTCAGAGCCGGCAAGGGCCATCGGGTCGGTGGCCGGGTCGCCCAGCAGCCAGAGCTCGTCGCCCTCGGTCCAGGCCATGCGCAGGAGGTGGGATCGGTCCTCGAGCAGCCCCACCGTCCCGACCACGGGCGTCGGCAGGATCGGTCCGTCGGGCGTCTCGTTGTAGAGGCTGACGTTGCCGGACACGACCGGCACGTCGAGGCTCCGGCAGGCGGCGGCGATCCCGTCGATCCCCCGTTCCAGCTGCCAGCCGCCCAGATCGGTCTCGGGCGAGCCGAAGTTCAGGCAGTCGGTGAAGCCGATCGGCCGTGCACCCATACAGGCCACGTTGAGCGCGCCCTCCAGGACGGCCGAGGCACCGGCCACGAACGGATCCAGCGCCCCGACGCGCGCCGGTCCGGGGCCGTCGATGGCGACCGCGATCGCCCGCCGCGTGCCCTTGATGCGGAGGACGGCGGCGTCGCCGGAACCGGGACCGACCACCGTGTTCGTGCCGTTCATGTGGTCGTACTGCCGCCAGATCGGCTTGCGGTCGCGCGCGTTCGGCGACCCCAGCAGCTCCAGCAGCACGTCGGCCGTGGCGGCCTCCGCGGCCAGCCGCTCCAGCGCCCCGCCGTCCGCCGGCGGCCGGGGACGACCATGGACGGCGTAGCGCGGCGCGTCGTCGGCCAGGGCGCGACCGGGCACGCGGCAGGCCAGCTCCCCGCCGAACCGAGCGCGGACCACCGGCTCCTCGATCACCGTGCCGATGCGCGCCGCGGCCAGCTCGTAGCGGTCGAAGACCCGCCGCACGTCCTCGACCCGGTCGGGACGGACCACGATCAGCATGCGCTCCTGCGACTCGGAGAGCAGGATCTCGTAGGCGGTCATGCCGCTCTCGCGCTGTGGCACGGCCTCGAGGTCCACCTCCGCGCCCACGCCGCCGCGCGCGGTCAGCTCGGCCAGCGCGCAGGTCAGCCCCGCGGCGCCGAGGTCCTGCATCGCGACGACCGCGTCGAGCCGGGCGAGCTCCAGGCAGGCCTCCATGAGCAGCTTCTCGAGGAACGGGTTGCCGACCTGGACCGCAGGACGTCGCTCCTCGCTGCCCTCGTCCAGGGTGGCGGACGCGAAGCTGGCGCCCTGGATCCCGTCGCGCCCGGTGCTGGCGCCGACCAGCAGCAGCACGTTGCCCGGGCCGGCCGCCCGCGCCAGGGTGATCTCGTCGTGCCGCGCGATGCCCAGGCACATCGCGTTGACGAGGGGATTGCCGTTGTACGACGGGTCGAAGACCACCTCGCCGCCGACGTCCGGAATGCCGATGCAGTTGCCGTAGCCGGCGATGCCCGCCACCACGCCGCCCAGCAGGTAGCGATTGCGCGCCGCGGTGGAGGCGTCGGTGGTGGACGCATCGGCCTCGAGCGGGCCGAAGCGGAGGGAGTTGAGCAGCGCCAGCGGCCGCGCGCCCATGGTGAAGATGTCGCGGATGATGCCGCCCACCCCGGTCGCCGCGCCCTGGTAGGGCTCGATGGCCGAGGGGTGATTGTGCGACTCGACCTTGAAGACGACGGCCAGCCCGTCACCGATGTCGACGGCCCCGGCATTCTCGCCCGGCCCGACCAGGACCCCTGGCCCGCTCGTCGGCAGGCGGCCGAGGAGGGGGCGGGAGTGCTTGTAGGCGCAGTGCTCCGACCACATCGCGCCGAACATGCCGAGCTCGACCTCGTTCGGCGGCCGCCCGAGCGCCTCGACGACGAGGTTGTACTCTGCCTCGGTGAGCCCGTGGCGTGCCTCGGCCGGCGGGGGCGCGACGGTCATCGGGTCAGGACTGCGGGCCACCCAGGGGCTGGTCGTGGCCAAGCTCCAGGAGCACGGCACCGATGGCGGCGGCGGCCGTCCCGAGGAAGAGCAGCAGGTCGGCCGCCCCGGCCGCCCCGAAGCCGATGCGATCGAGGGCCATGCCGAAGCCGATCAGCACGATGACCAGGGTCGTGAGCCGCAGCTGACCGAACTGCGGCATCGCGGAGGACAGGAAGACGGTGGCAGCGATCCAGAGCAGGCCGACAAGCAGGAGCAGGTCGATCGGGTTCACGCCGCCGGGAGGGAAGAGCCCGACGACGAGACCGATGGCCGCCAGCACCGCTCCCCCACCGATGAGCCAGCCGGTGAGCGTGACCGGCGGAGTGAGCTGCACGCTCGAGGCGGCCCCCCGGCGCTCCGACCCGCGGGCCGGACGCCGGGGCATGGGAACCGCCGGTCGATCCTCCACCCGTGTCGGCTGCTCCCTGAATTCGGGTGGTGCCGCGGGCGGCGGAGCCGTCGCCGCGGCCGGTTCCTCAGGCTCGTCAGCGGCGAGCGCCGGCTGGGCCGGGGCCTCCTGGGCCGATGTCCGCTCGACCCCCCCTTCCGGGGCGGCGGCGAGTCGCGGCTCCGGCCAGGCCGGCGCCTCGGGCATCTCGACCTCGGCCCCCTGGTCGATCGGCTGACCGCAGGTCGGACAGAAGACGGCGGTCTCGTCGACCTCGGTGCCGCAGTTCGGGCAGAAGCGGGCCATCGGTCCTCAGCTCCGCGCGAAACGCGTCAGCGTGCCGATCAGCACGATGAGCGACGCCAGGAAGAAGATGATCCCGGCCGGGCTGAGGTCCCGCAGCAGGCCGATGAGGTCACCGCCCCAGTTGCCCGCAACCTCGAGCACCAGGAACAGGACGATGAACCCGACGCTCCACAGCAGGGCGATCACCAGGCCGATGGTCTGGAGGGGACCCGGGGCCGCGCGAACGAAGCCGGCGATGGCGAGCACCAGCAGCAGGAGCGCCAACAGCGGGACCGCCGCCGCGAGTCCGAAGTAGGCCTGCTCCGCCAGGCCGGTCCCGACCGTGTCGTAGGCGCTCCAGAAGGCGACGCCGTAGCCGTCGCCGGCGAAGGCGCGCTCGAACAGCGAGTCGCTGCCGAAGGCGAACGGGAGCAGGTACCCGGTCACGATCCCGACCAGGCCGATGAGCAGGACGACAGGACCGAGTACGGCGCCGCGGCGCGTCGTCTCCACGGCAACGGCCTCGGGAGCGGCAGCGGCTGGCGGCACGTAGCCGGGTGCGGTGCCGCGCAGGTTGGCCCCGCAGTTCTGGCAGAAGGCGACGCCCGCGCGATTGTGCGTCCCGCAGCGCGGGCAGGCCTGCGTGCCCTCCGGCGTTCCCGGGCGCTCCATGGTGCTGGCCGTGCCGGCAGCGACCAGGCGCTGTCCGCAGTTGCGGCAGAACGACAGCCCCGGACGGTTCTCGGTCCCGCAGCGGGGGCACTGGGTGCTCTCGCCGATGGCGCCCTCGGCTTCGGGCACCGCGTGCGCAGCCGTCGCGCCGGCAGCCGCTCCGGCACCCATCGCGGCGGCCTCCTCGGCGGGGGCGGCGGGATAGGCCTCGATCTCGCTCGGCGCCTGCTCTTCGGGCTCGCCGGCGTCGCCGCTCGTGGCGGCCCACGGCTCGCCCGTCGGCTCGCTCGGCTCGACCGCCTCGAACGCAGGCTCGCTCGGTGGCGTGGTGGGCACGGCGCCGCGTTCGGGTGCCTCGGTCGGCCACCCGGTCGACGATCCGGCGGCGGGCGGCTCGGTCGGCCATGCGCCCTCCGGCTCGGACGACGAGCGTGGCACGTCCTGGCTCGGCCAGCTCTCGATCTCGGCGGCGGACGGCATCGGCTCGTCGCCTGGGTCGGCGGGCCGCGGGGCCTCGAACTCAGGGGCGGGTTCGGAGGGTACGGCCTCCACCTCGGGGGGCTGGGTCCCGGAGTCCGTCACCGGCTCCTCGGGAGGCACCGCGGCCTCGTTCGCCTCCGGCCAGTCGCGCCGGTCCCGCTCGTCGTTGTCCATGCGATCTCGCCTCCTGCGGCCGGTTCGTCAGGCGTCCCGGCCGATCATAGCCGACGCTCCGCGGCCGCCGGCCGCTCCTGCAGCCACCGCTCCAGCGACCGGAACAGGCGCAGCCCGTCGGTCCCGCCGACCTCCGCCTCCGAGGCGCGCTCCGGGTGCGGCATGAGCCCGAGGACGTTGCCCGCGGCGTTGACGATCCCGGCGATCGAGCGCTCCGAGCCGTTCGGGTTGGCCGCCGCCGTCGCCTCGCCCCGCGCGTCGACGTAGCGGAGCACGACGCGGCCCTCCGCCT
>DATAKU010000007.1:0-5343 GCA_036261425.1 Candidatus Limnocylindria bacterium
TGCGCGACGACCGCGGCCACGCCGCCGTCGACGACCTGAGCCTCGCCGTGCGGGCCGGCGAGATCGTCGCCATCGCCGGCGTCCAGGGCAACGGGCAGACCGAGCTCGTCCAGGCCATCACCGGTTTGCACCAGGTCGACTCAGGATCGGTCACCGTGGCCGGGCGGAGCGTCGTCGGCGACGACCCGCGCGAGATCTATCGCGCCGGCGTGGCTCACGTTCCCGAGGACCGGCTCGACGACGGCCTGGTGGTCGGCTTCACGGTGGCCGAGAACCTCGTCCTCAACAGCTATTGGGATGCCCCGTTCTCGCGCGGGCTCAACCTCGACGGTGACGCCATCGTGCAGAACGCCGACTCGCACGTCGCCGATTTCGACATCCGCACGCCCTCCATCTACAACGACGTGGGGCACCTCTCCGGCGGTAACCAGCAGAAGGTGATCGCCGCTCGCGAGTTCTCCCGTCCCGGCGTGAAGCTCATCGTCGCCGCGCAGCCCACTCGTGGCCTCGACGTCGGGTCGATCGAGTACATCCACCGCCGTATCGTCGACGCGCGGGACGCCGGCGCTGCCGTGCTCATCGTGTCGAGCGAGCTCGACGAGGTCATGGCCCTGGCCGATACCATCGCGGTCATGTACCGCGGCCGGATCGTGGGCACACTGGCGCCTGAAGAGGCCACCTTCGAGCGGCTCGGCCTGCTCATGGGAGGCGCTCATCCGGAGGAAGCCCGCCCCGAGGAGGTCGCGGCGGCCGCCACTCCCGGTGGAACTGAGGGCGCGTCGTGAACGAGGAGCCGCGCGGCGACCAGCCGGAGCATCCCGAGCAGCAGAAGCCGCTGGACAGCTCGCCGGCCAAGACCCGGCGCCAGGAGGAGACCGGCGGCGGACGTGGCGCGCTCCGGTTCCTGCGCGGCCTGCTCCTCCCGGTCCTGTCGCTGTTCGCCGCCCTGGTGGTCGGCGGCCTGATCATCATCCTCACCGACGGCGAGCTGATGTCGCTCTGGACATCGGACCCGGTGGCGGCCATCGGCGCCTCGTGGAATGCGGTGATGAGCTCGTATGGCGCGCTCGTGGGCGGATCGCTCGGCGACCCTGGCCGGATCTTCGGCGCCCTCTTCGCCGGTGACTGGCTCGAGCTGCGGCGCGCGTTCGGACCGCTCTCGGAAACCATCGTCTCCACCACGCCGCTCATCTTCACCGGCCTGTCGGTGGCGCTCGCCTTCCGTGTCGGCCTGTTCAACATCGGCGCCGAGGGACAGCTCTACCTGGGGGCCCTGTTCGCCATCATCGCCGGCTTCGCGTTCACCGGGCTCCCGTGGTTCATCCACGCGCCGATCGCCGTGGCCGCCGGGTTCGTCGGGGGCGCGCTGTGGGGCTTCGTGCCGGGCATCCTCAAGGCGAGGACCGGGGCGCACGAGGTCATCGTCACGATCATGATGAACTTCATCGCGTACCGGACCGTCGACTACGCCCTCAAGACGCCGTTCGTCCAGCGCGAGGGTCGCTCGGATCCGATCTCGAAGATCGTCGAGCCGAGCGCCGAGCTCCTGCCGATCATCGAGGGCCTCCGCGCGCACTGGGGCATCGTCATCGCCATCGCCGCGGCGGTCGTCGTGTGGTGGATCCTCTTCCGCTCGGTGAAGGGCTTCGAGTTCCGCGCGGTCGGCCTCAACCCACGTGCGGCCCGCTACGCCGGCATGAGCATCGCGTGGTCGACCGTGCTGTCGATGATGATCGCCGGCGGCCTGGCCGGCCTGGCAGGTGCGAGCGTCATGCTCGGCGGCTCCCAGACACTGACCCCCGGCTTCTCGCCCGGGTATGGCTTTGACGGAATCACCGTGGCGCTCGTCGGGGCGACGAAGCCGCTGGGAGTGGTGGCCGCCGCCTTCCTGTTCGGCGCGCTGCGCGCCGGAGCCACTCCCATGCAGGCCGCCACCGGTACGCCCATCGACATCGTCGTGGTGATCCAGGCGCTGGTCATCGTCTTCATCGCGGCGCCGGCGCTCGTGCGGGCCATCTTCCGCATCCGCGCCGAGCGCGCCATCGGTACCGAGGTCTTCGCCAAGGGGTGGGGCTCGTGACCGCGGCGGCCACCACTCCCGGGACCCTGACGCGGGCCGAGCGATCAGCCCGCACGCGCCAGCGCGGGCTCGGGATCTTCTACCTGCTCGTCGCGGTGGTGATGGTCATCGGCTTCGCCATGCCGGTCGGCGGAGAGGCCACCTCCACCTTCAACCTCAACCTGGGCCCCGTGGTCATCTCGCTGCCGCCGCTGGTGCTGCCCTCGGCGGCCACCGGCTACCTGCTCGCTGGCGTCGTGGCCTTCGCGGGCGCCATCCAGCTGACCCGCGGCTTCGGGGCACGCTGGGCGGCCATCCTGGGCCTGGTCGCGTTCGCCTTCGTCTTCGCCTTCCTGGTCTGGGTGGCGGCCGGACAGTCGATGAACCTGACGGGCGTCCTGCAGAGCACCGTGCAGCGGTCCGTCCCGATCGTCTTCGGGGCGCTGGCCGGGGTCCTGTGCGAGCGGTCCGGGGTGGTGAACATCGCCATCGAGGGCATGCTGCTGACCGGCGCCTTCACCTCGGCCGTGGTCGCCAGCGTGACCG
The DNA here is from genome assembly GCA_036261425.1 of Candidatus Limnocylindria bacterium. Taxonomy (GTDB): domain Bacteria; phylum Chloroflexota; class Limnocylindria; order QHBO01; family QHBO01; genus JACDBZ01. The sequence continues at coordinate 2,606 of DATAKU010000007.1, forward strand.
ACAACCCGTGGCTGGGCATCCTGGCCGCCATCTTCATGGGCGGCGTCATGGCCGCCGTGCTGGCCGTGCTGGCGATCCGCTACCGCGTGGACCAGATCATCGCGGGCTTCTTCATCAACATCTTCGCCACCGGCCTGACCGCGTTCCTCTCCGTCCGCTGGCTGGCGCCGCTGCAGCAGGAGCTCAACACCCCACCGGTGCTCGGGCCGCTGCCCATCCCGATCCTGTCCGAGATCCCGATCCTCGGACCGATCCTGTTCCGGCACAACGTCTTCGTCTACGCCCTCTTCATCCTCATCGCGGTGATCCACTTCGGCCTGTTCTACACGCGCTGGGGCCTGCGCGTCCGGGCGGTCGGCGAGCACCCCAAGGCCGCCGACACGGTCGGGATCAACGTGTACTGGGTCCGCTACAGCAACGTCATCCTGGGCGGCATGGTGGCGGGCCTCGGCGGCGCGTTCTTCACCATCGGCTCCACCGGCGGGTTCGAGCGGGAGATGAGCGCCGGGCGCGGCTACATCGGCCTGGCGGCCATGATCTTCGGCGGCTGGAACCCGATCGGCGCCTTCCTGGCCGGCCTCGTCTTCGGGTTCGCCGATGCGGTCCAGTCGCGCCTGTCGATCCTCAGCATCGGCATCCCGTCCGAGTTCCTGCTGATGGTGCCGTACGTGGTGACGATCGTGGTCGTCGCCGGCCTCGTCGGTCGGGCACGCGCCCCCGCCGCCGATGGCAAGCCGTACGTCAAGGAGTGACGCCGGCTCCGTCCCGCGTCGTCCTCGACTGCGACCCGGGCCACGACGACGCCATGGCCATCCTCCTGGCGGCCGCCTCCCCGGCGATCCGGCTCGAGGCGATCACCACCGTGGCCGGCAACCAGACGCTCGAGAAGGTCACGCTCAACGCCCGGCGCATCTGCTCGGTGGCCGGCATCCGCGACGTGCCCATCGCGGGCGGCCGCGATCGGCCACTGCGTCGCGAGCCGATCGTCGCGGGCGAGATCCACGGCGCCTCGGGGCTGGACGGCGTCGACTGGGACGAGCCCACCGTCGAGGCCGACCCGCGGGACGGGGTCGACCTTCTCGTCGAGCGCGCCCTGGCCGACGAACGCGAGCCCCTCACCATCGTGGCCACCGGTCCGCTCACCAACGTGGCCGCGGCCCTGCTCCGCGAGCCGAGCATGGCTGAGCACGTGGCGCGGATCTCGATCATGGGCGGCGCCATCGGCCTCGGAAACTGGACCCCGTCGGCCGAGTTCAACATCCATGCCGATCCCGAGGCCGCCGAGACGGTCCTCGCCTCCGGCGTGCCGATCACCCTGGTCCCGCTGGAGGTGACCCACCGCGCGCTGGCCACCGATGCGGTCCTGGCGCGCATCGCGGCCCTCGGCACGCCCGTGGCCGCCATGTCGGTGGCGCTGATGCGCTACTTCGCCGACACCTACGAGCGGGTCTTCGGCTTCGCACATCCCGCCGTCCACGACCCGTGCGCGGTGGCCGCGATCATCGCGCCGGAGATCGTGACGACCCGACGAGTGGCCGTCGCGATCGATACCTCCGACGGCATCAGCGCCGGGCGCACGGCCTGCGACGTGTACGGGACCACCGGGGCGGAGCCGAATGCCGACCTCGGTGTCGACCTCGACGCCGATCGGTTCTGGGACCTGATGATCGAGGCGATCGCGACGTATCGGTAGGGCGGTCAGGCGGGCTCGGGATGGACCGGCAGATGCGGGTGCGTCGCCGGCGGCTCGCGCAGCAGGTCGATCGAGCGGCCAACGGCCGCCATGTCGTGCACCACGCTGAGGTGGTCGTAGTCGACCGAGCGGAAGCCGACGGTGATGTCCGGCTCGCCGATGTAGATGACCGCGTACCGGGCCCGCGCATCACCCTCGGTGCCGCAGCCGACCGACCCGCAGGCCACCAGGTGCGCCTGGCCCACGACGCGGTGCCAGGCCTCGTGGGTGTGGCCGAAGCAGAACAGGTCGTCGGCCTCGTCGCTCACGATGCGGGCGAAGACGCGGGACGGGCGGTCGGCCCACAGGTACTCGTTCAGCTTCAGCGGCGACCCGTGGAAGAACAGGACCGAGCGCCCTTCGACGGTGACGCGCAGCGAAGTGGGCAGCTGGCGCAGCCAGGCCCGATGTTCCTCGGTGAGCGCCTCGGCGGTCCAGCGCATCGACGCGTTGCCCTCCGCCTCGGCCTCGGCCGACGACCACGTCGCCCCGGTCTGCTCGCGGTCCATGCCGACCGCCTCGTCCCAGTTGCCCTGCACGACCGGGATCTCGAGGCGCCTCAGCTCCTCCACCACCTCGTTCGGATGCGGTCCGCGCCCGACCACGTCACCCACGCAGTACAGCGCCTCCGCGCCGATGCGGGCCACGTCGTCGATGACGGCCCGCAGTGCCGGCAGGTTCGCGTGGATGTCGCCCATGACCGCGATGCGCATGGACCGATTGTCATCGCTCGGCGGCCACGCCGGCAATCCCTCGATCGGGCCAGACGATGCGCCCCGGACCGATCCGGACTCCACCCCACGCCATCGGGCCTGGCTGGTTCGCTCTCGCAGGCGGGCGCCCGCCGCGCGCGGCGGCTCCGATGAATCGGGCGTTTGTCACCGCAAACAGGTGTTCGGGCCACGCCTCGACGATTCATGCACGGATGCGGCGCCGCGACGGCTCCCCAGGCCTGCCCGAGGCGTGCCCATCACCGATGAATCGAAGGGGCGTCGCCGCGCCGCCG
>DATAKU010000012.1:0-7177 GCA_036261425.1 Candidatus Limnocylindria bacterium
TGCGCGTAGCTGCGGTACCCGCTCACCAGCGCGATCGGGGCGCCCGCCGCCCGGGCATCGGCCGCCATGAGGGCCAGCTCGGCGGCCACGAAGCTGCGGAGCGGGTAGCCACCGTTGACGCCGGCGGTGCCGCTGTCGACCAGGTCGCCCGGGGCGTAGCTGGAGGGCAGGTGGTAGATCGTGTCGAGCAGCGTGATGGCCCATTCGCCGTAGCCGTGGTGCGGGGTCAGCACGTCGGTGTAGGTGCAGGCCGGCAGGCCGCCGCCCGACGTCGGCGGAGGCGTGGGTGCCGGCGTGGCCACGGGGCTCGGCACGGGAGTCGGGACCGGGGTGGCGATCGGTACCGGCACCGGCGTCGGGCTCGGCGTCTGCGTGGGCGTGGGGGTCGGCCGCGGCGTCGCGGTCGGGCTCGCGGTGGGCGTCGGCGTCGGCGTGGGCGTGGGCGTTGGGCTGATCGTCGGGGTCTCGACCACCGGCGGTGCCGGCGGCGGACTGATCGGAACGGTCAGGTCCGTGCGCAGCACCCCGAAGGCGATCACCAGACTGGTGATGGCGGCGATCGCGGCGAGCTGGACCGGAGTCGGTGCGGCGAGGTTGATCGAGGCGCCGGCCGTCGGCGCGCGCTGGATGGCCATGCCACCGATCGTCGGGCGCGCGCGAGTGGCTTCCATCGGTCGTGCGGCTCGTCGTGCGGCTCGACGTTCGGACCAGCCGCCCTCCGTCGCGCGTCCGGCACGCTTCGGACATCCGGCGTAGGCTGTCGCCCATGACCACCGAGAAGCTCACCAAGTCAGAGGCTGAGTGGCGTGCCTCTCTGAGCCCGGAGCAGTACCGCGTGCTGCGCGAGAAGGACACCGAGCGTCCGTTCACCGGCGCCTACGTGGACGAGCACCGTCCCGGCGTGTACCGCTGCGCCGGCTGCGGCGCGGAGCTGTTCGACGCAACCACGAAGTTCGAGTCGGGGTCGGGCTGGCCGTCGTTCTACGCGCCGAAGGACCCGGAGGCGGTGGAGACCGAGACCGACCGGACCTTCTTCATGACCCGGACCGAGGTGCACTGCGCGCGCTGTGGCGGCCATCTGGGCCACATCTTCGACGATGCCCCCGACCAGCCGACCGGCCTGCGCTACTGCATCAACTCGGCGGCGCTCAGCCTCGATCCGGCCGATGTGGAGCCGATGGAGCAGGTCTAGCCGCGGTCCCTAGCGACCGTCGGCGACCGCGCGCATCACCTTCGCGGCGGCACGGACCTCGTCCGCGGTCACGTCAAGGTGGGTCACCGCCCTGACGGTCCGTGGCCCGAACGCGTTGAGCAGCACGCCCCGCTCCCGGCAGCGCTCGACGAAGGTCGCGGCATCCGGGACGCCGGTTCGCTCGACCAGCCCGAAGACCACGATGTTCGTCTGGACCGACTCGAGGTCCAGGTCCACGTCGTCGCCGCGCAGGAGCTCGGTGGCGAGGAGGCGGGCATTGGCGTGATCGTCGGCAAGGCGGTCGACGTGGTGCGCGAGCGCGTACGAGCCCGCGGCCGCCAGGATGCCCGCCTGGCGCATGGCCCCGCCCGCCATGCGGCGGTAGCGTCGGGCACGGTCGATGAGCTCCAGCGACCCGCCGAGCATCGATCCGGCCGGCGCGCCGAGGCCCTTCGAGAGGGACATCCCGACCAGGTCGAAGCCCTGCGCCAGCTCGGCCGCCGGTCGGCCGCTGGCCATCGCCGCATTGAGGACTCGGGCGCCGTCGAGATAGGCGGCCAGGCCGGCCTGGCGAGCCACCGACAGCGCGTCTGCGAGGAGATCGGGAGGGAAGACGATGCCGCCCGCGCGATTGTGCGTGTTCTCGACGACCAGCAGCGTGGTCGGCGGATACACGATGTGGCCGGCCGGCTTGATCGCGGCCCGCACCGCCGCCCCATCGAACACGCCCCCGGCGCCGATCTCGCTGAACTGCACGCCGGCGTTCGCCGCTCCCGCTCCGGTTTCGTGGAGGACGATGTGCGACTGGGTCGGGACAAGCACGTCGTCGCCGGGTCGAGTCAGGGTGCGCAGCGCCACCTGGTTCGCCATCGTGCCGGTCGGCAGGAACAGGGCCGCCTCGGTGCCGAGGAGCTCGGCGACCTCGTCCTGGAGGCGATTGACCGATGGATCCTCGCCGTACTGGTCGTCACCGACCTCCGCCTCGGCGATCGCGCGGCGCATCCCGTCGGTGGGGCGCGTCACCGTGTCGGAGCGCAGGTCGATCCCCTCGGTCATCGGCACCGATGATAGGCCGGTCGACCGTCACCGGCGCGTCACAATCGGCGCGTATGCTCGTGCACCGATGACGCTGCGTCCCCCGTCCGCCGCACCGATTCCCCGAGCGCCCGCCGGCCTGGCAGGGCTGGCGGCCGGTGCCGGCGCGCTGGGGGTGGCCGAGTTGCTGGCCGGCGTGCTGCCGGGCGGTGCGTCACCCATCGTGGCGATCGGGGACGCCGTCATTGCCCTCCAGCCACCGGGCGCGAAGCAGTTCGTGGTCGACCTGTTCGGTGAGGCGGACAAGCTGATCCTGAACCTGGTCGTGCTGGGCGTCGCCCTGGCCGCAGCCGCCGGCCTGGGGCTGCTGGCCCGCCACCGACCGGGTGCGGCCCGTATCGGCTTCGTCGGCTTCGGGCTGCTGGCGCTGGCCGCCGGCCTGCGCGATCCGCTGGCAGAACCGATCACGACGCTCGCCGTCATGGCCGCCGCGGTGCTGGTGGCCATCGGCCTGCTGAGCTGGCTGCTGCGGCGTGCGGCGGCCCCGGTCGCCGCCGAGATGCCGGCCTGGGACCGCCGCCGGTTCCTCATCGGCACGGCGTCGGTGGTCGGCGCGGCGGCGCTCGGGGGCGGGGTGGGACGCCTCCTGCTGGAACGCGGCCGGCTGAACGCGGTCCCGCAGGTCGGCGCCGTCCCGGAGCCGGAGGCCACCGCGGCCCCACTGCCGGACGGGGCGGCCCTCGAGGTCGAGGGGATCACGCCGATCGTGACGGCGAACGAGGACTTCTACCGGATCGACACCGCGCTGATCGTGCCGCGGCCGAACCTGGACACCTGGCGCCTGCGCGTGACCGGCATGGTGGACGCGCCATTCGAGCTGACCTACGACGAGCTGGTGGCCCTGCCGCTGCACGAGACGTACGTCACCATCGCCTGCGTCAGCAACGAGGTCGGCGGTGGGCTGGTGGGCAACGCGCTGTGGCGCGGGGTGCGGCTGCGCGACCTGCTGGATCGCGCCGGCGTTCGGCCGGAAGCCACGCAGATCGTGGGACGGGCCGTCGATGGGTTCACGGTCGGCTTCCCGACCGCGTGGGCGCTTTCCGAGCAGCGCGAGGCGCTGGTGGCGGTGGCCATGAACGGCGAGCCGCTGCCCGTCGACCATGGCTTCCCGGCGCGCTTGATCGTCCCCGGCCTGTACGGCTACGTGAGCGCCACGAAGTGGCTCGCCGAGATCGAGCTCACCACGCTCGACGCCTTCGACGCCTACTGGGTGCCGCTCGGCTGGGCGAAGCAGGCACCGATCCTGACGCAGTCACGGATCGACGTCCCGCGCGACCGCGCCCGGGTCGAGCCGGGTACGGTGGCGGTCGCCGGGGTTGCCTGGGCACCCGATCGGGGGATCTCCGCGGTCGAGGTGCAGGTCGATGACGGTCCGTGGCTCCCCGCCGAGCTCAGCAGCCCGATCTCCGATGCCACCTGGGTCCAGTTCGTCCATCGTTGGGAGGCGGCGCCGGGCGAGCACACGCTGCGCGTGCGAGCCACCGATGGCGACGGCGAGGTCCAGACCGCGGAACGCACGCCGCCGGCGCCGGACGGCGCTCGGGGCCATCACGCGGTTCGCGTGAGCGTCGGGTAGGGCACGGTCCGAGCGGCGGACTCAGCTCGTGGACGGCGACTCGGGCGCGGCCAGCGGGGTGAGATGGATCTCCACCGGGATCAGCCCCTCCTCCAGCGGAGCATCGGTCACCAGTCGCCACGCCGCGTGGGACAGGTTCCCGACGCGCTGGTCCGGCGTCCCGACGTAGCAGGGGCAGGAGTCGACGACGGGAAGCGTCACGCAGCGATCCCCGCATACGAGCACCACGTCCGGGACCGCCGCGGGCATTCCGCCGCCGAGCTCGAGCGGCAGCGCCACCGTCGGCTGTCCCTCCCAGCCGGCGCTCTCGCCGTAGCTCGAGGCCAAGCCGGAGACGAAGCCGGTGAGCGATGCCGCGGCCAGGTCGGGGACGGTCGGCACGGCGGCCGCCGCCAGGACATCGGCGCTCGCGCCGCTCGCCAGGCTGGCCGTGGGGTCGCCGGCGAAGGCGTACCAGTAGTCGACCTTACCCTCGAAGTAGGCGGACCGATGGAGCCAGGTCTCGGTCCCGGCCAGGCTGGCGTGGGGCAGCCGCACCAGGCCATCGGCCACGAACCGTGGCTCGCTGGCGAAGACGTCGCCGAACGGCAGGTCGGGGCGGTCCAGGAGGGCCCCGACCAGGTGCGCGGCGCCCTCGAAGAAGTCGGTGGCGAAGTAGGCCGAGGCCCCGAGCCGCTCCAGCGGCGCGCGGGAATAGGCGCTGACGCGCTCGGCGGCGATCTCCTCGGTGGCGGCCGTGTCGAAGCCCTCGGATGCACCCGGGGCGTAGCAGGCGTTCGAGTAGATCATCACCCAGCCCGGCGCCGGGCGCGCGTGCTCGACGATCCAGTCCTCGCCGTAATAGGCCAGCGTGCCGTCCTGCCAGGAGTCCGCGTGGGTCCCGAGGGCGTTCGGGCCGTTCAGCCCCCACCCGTTCGTGGTGGCGGGGTTGGGTGTGGCGCTGTACGGATTCGGAGTGCCGACGCCGTGGCCGAGATAGACGACGATGCTGGCGCCCTCGACGGCGGCCAGGACCTTCTCCGCGGTCGCCTCGGGCGAGTACGCCCTGGCCACGGTTGCGCCTCGCTGTTCGGCCGCCGCGGCGGCCGCATCGGCCAGGGAGATGTAGACCGGCGTCAGCTCCTCGCCGACCGGTCCGACGATGACGGCGACCTTCACCGGTGTGCTGGCGCGCGCGGGCGCGGCGAAGCCAAGGCTACCGAGGAGGGTCACCATGGCGGTGACCAGGGCCAGACCGATGCGCACGGGACTCCCCCAAGGGCACGAAGGAGGCAATCAGCGGATACCTAGCATGGCATCCGCCCGCCGTTCACGGCAAGAGTGATTCTGCGCGGTGGATCAGGCCTCCGCCGGCTGGATCCCGCGCGGCTCGGCCTCGATGGGGCTCGGGCCTCGCTGGACGGCCTCGAAGATGACGTCGGCCCAGGCGGTGTACCCGATGGCCGAGGGGTGGAAACGATCACGCGAGAGCACCTCGTGGCGCTCGCGACCTCGCATCCGCGCCGGGACCTCGGCGGCGAGGTCCGCGTACGCGACCCCGGCCCTCGCTGCCTCGTTCCGGCTGATCGGACGCAGGAGACGGGCGTACTGGTCGGCCAGGAAGATGAGCGGCTCGATGCCCGGCACGGCCCCACGGAAGGCGGGGATGCCGGCCAGGACCACCCTGGCGGCCGGGGCGGCGCCGCGGATCCCCTCGAGGGTGGCCCGCAGGTCGGCTCGGAAGGCGCCGGGCGCGGTGTGGTGGGTCGCGTCGTTCGCGCCGATGACGACGGCCACGACGTCCGCGCCGGGAAGGAACGGCTGGCTCTCGGTGCGCCGCAGTGGCTCGAGGGAGCGCGGCAGCTGGATGCGGGCAACGTCGGCCGCGCGCGCGCCGGCCCAGCCGTAGCTCACGACGTGCACGGCCGCCCCCTCCGCGTCGGCGAGGCGCTGCGCGAGGAGATAGGGGAGCGCGTCCTCCGGCCGGTCGACCCCCACCCCCGCGGTCGTCGAGTCGCCGAGGACGGCGAACCGCAGTCGGCGGCCGACGCGGCCGGTGGCGCCGTCCGGCAGCACGACGTGGTTGATGTAGAAGCCCGGATGCGGGGGGAGGAACTCCATGCGACGCAGGCGCATGAACTGGATCGCTACCAGGCCGGCGAAGGCGCCGAGCATGGCGCCGATCACCCTGGCCGCTCGCACGAGCCATCGGTCCATGGGCCTACGGTACCGCCCGCGCGCGGGCGGCGCCAACGGTGCACAATCCGCGGGTGCCGGACGCCCCGCTCGTCATCGTCAACCCGACCGCCGGTGGTGGTCGCGCTCGCCGCGTGATCGGGTGGCTGCGCGAGCGGCTTCACGCCCGTCCCGAGGCGCGCCTGGAGATCACGAACCGCGCGGGCGACGCCGAGCAGCTGGCAGCCGATGCCGGCCGCGATGGGTTCGACCGCGTCGTGGCGGTCGGCGGGGACGGCACCGTGCAGGAGGTGGTGAACGGGCTCGTCAACGGCTCCCAGGGCGCCACCCTCGGCATCGTGCCGGTCGGGGGCGGAAACGATCTGGCGCGCAGCCTGGGGCTGCCGCGCGACCCGGCGGCATCGTGGACGTTCGCGATCGGCGCCCAGGAGCGAGTCATCGACCTGGCACGGGCGCGCGACGGTCGCGGACGCGAGCGATGGTTCTCGTCGGCCGGCGGCATCGGCTACGACGCGCTGGTCGCCGCCGTCCTGTCGCACCACGCCGGCTGGCGCCGCAGCAGGCTGGGCTATCTCGTGACCGGGGTGGTGGAGCTGTGGCGCTTCACCAACCGTGACGTGGAGCTGACGATCGACGGGGAGCGGCAGTCGCGGCGCATCCTGCTGGTGGCCATCTCGAACGGCGAGTACTACGGCGGCGGCATGCGCATCAGTCCCGGCGCCGCCGTCGACGACGGGCTGCTGGACCTGTGCATCGTCGGCGACCTGTCGCGTTTCGCGGCCCTCGGGCAGATCCCGAACCTGTACCGCGGGACCCACGTGCGCCATCCGGCGGTCGAGATGCGCCAAGCGCGCACGGTGATGATCGACGGCGATCGACAGACCCTCGTCCACCTCGACGGCGAGCCGTTCGGGCACCTTCCACTGAGCGTCGAGGTGGCGGCCAGCCGGCTCACCATCGCCGCCCCCCTGCGCTAGGCTGGCGTGGTGATGGACGCGACCGGGACCGCCCCGCGGACCGGCATGGAGCTTCGCGGCAGCGGTGGCCGGCGCATCGGTACCGTGGACGCCGTCTTCGCCGATTACCTGCTCGTCCGGACCTCCGGCGTGCTACCCGTCGACCTGTACGTCCCGCGTCGC
>DATAKU010000023.1:0-4067 GCA_036261425.1 Candidatus Limnocylindria bacterium
GTCGGTGAACAGGAAGGTGACCGTGCCCGACGGCAGGTCGCTGCGGGTCCCCACGCGCGGATCATGCACGCTCGAGTGGTCGGGGCGCCAGAGGAAGGGAGCTGACTTGCTGTGGCGGCCTATGCCTCCGACGAGTGGGAGGCGGCCGGGGCCCTCCTACCGCAGTGGGCTCGTAGCGGCCACAGGCTGGGCACGCTGCTTGCGCCTGAGCGCCGTCCAATGTCACGCGACCGCATCGAGCTGCAGATCCGGGTCATCGAGGTGACCTTCCGCTCAGGTCGCGGGGATCTCGAGCCACTGAATATGGCGCGGGTGCGGGCTCGGTCGCGCGAACTGCTGCGTGAGGTCGAGGGCGCAGCGCGCCAGCATCCGGATCTGCTCGCCAGGCTGGAGCGCCTGCGCGCGGAGTTGGACGACGACGAGCTCTAGGCGGCGGCCTCGGCGAGGAGCCGCTGGATGGTGCGCTCCAGCTCATCGATGCCGAACGGCTTGGCCATGCCGGCGGTGTGCTGCGTGGCCGCCAGGTCCTCCTCGATCTCACGGAGGGTCGCGACGTCCCCGCTGAGGACCAGCACCGGCAGAGCGTCCAGCCCGGGGTCGCGACGCACCTCCTGGGCGATGTCCCAACCATGGACGCCATCGGTCCCAAGGCGGAGGTCGATGATCAGCAGGTCGGGCCTCGAGGCCCGGATGCGCTCCAGGGCGTCCGGCTGGTCGCCGTCGACGGTTACCGTCACGTAGCGGTCGTCCTCGAGGATGTCGCGCATCAGGGCGAGGAACTCGGGGTTGTCGTTGACGACGGTGATACGTGTCACGGGAGCCGGACCATCGTGTTCTACGCGTGGACCTCGGGAAGGGGTGCCGTCGCGGGGACGGCGGCCGCTTCGCGTTCCGCCTGCCGACACCGTCGGCAATCGTCGTGGGGTTGGCTATGGAGGCCGCGCATGTGTTCTGCTGCGATCGTCAAGAGGCGCCCGGGCTCAGGTAAGACGTTCTTGTTGTCCATAAAGGGACTCCTTCGCATCATGGTGCGAAGGGGCCATCTCATTGGTGGCCGGACGACGCAGAAGCCAGTGTACGGCTTCGTGTCCACCACTTCTGCCGCGTCCATGCGCTCCGAGCGATGGGCACCCGCGAACGTACGCCCCCGGATGAGGCGGTATGGCCTGTCGGATGCAACGTCGTCCGTCAACGTGCCCCCGGAAGAGGAGTTGAATCGATGTGTCTCACGTGTGGCTGCATGAAGGCCCATCTCGAGATGGGCGAATCGAACCTGCGCTACGAGGACCTCAAGGCCGCCGCTGACGAAAACGGCCGGTCGGTCGAGGAGACGGTCGACATCATGAACCGAACGATCGAGATCGACCGAGGCGACCACGCGCAGGAGTACGAGGGCTCCGCGGCCGGCTGAGGGCCGCACGACTGGCGGGCAGGCTTGGCCCGGAATTGGGACCGCGCCCTTGCTGGGGCGGGAGGCATGCGTTCTGGGCTGGGTTGCGCTCGAGCGGAACTAACGGCGAAGGAGGCGGCTCAGGGGGAAGCTGCTCATTCGTGAGGTTGCGACGGAGCGCAACCGGCGGCGAAGCATCGGCTGCAGATCGGCGCCTGCGTGTCCGTTAGTTCCGCTGGGCGGCAACTCCACGAAGCGCTACCGGCGGAACAGCCGGCGGACGACCGCCACCACCGCTGCGACCCCGCCGGCGACCAGCGCGAGCACGACGCCGGCCTGGATCGGGTAGAACGGCACGCGGGTGGCGGACGGCGGCACGTCACCGGCAGGCACGTCGGGCACGCGCGAGATGCGCCACACCGATCCGGTCCCCTGCTTCATCCGGATGCCCCCCTTCTCGGGCGCGATCTTGATCTCGCCGAAGTCGACGACGTACAGCGCGCCATCGGACCCGAAGACGCAGTGGCTGGGCCGCTCGAAGCCGCCGTGGAACAGCTTCGAGGCGGGGCCCTGGATGCGGTTGACCGCGAAGTCGTGGATGGCGCCGGTCGACGGATCCACGCGCACGATCTTGAAGCCGGCCGGCACGACCTGGCGCGGCGTGGTGACCGGCGCAAGGTCGCCGAAAAGCGCGACGAACGCCTGGCCCTCGAAGCCGAAGGCCGGATCGCGGCTGAAATCGAAGCCGTTGGCCGCCGCGTGGGGCTCGAACGAGCCGACCGGCCTGGGCGGCTCGGGATCCGGAAACTCGGCCAGGACCGGCTCCCGGCCGGTCCCGCCCGGACCCCAGTGCGGATCGTCCAACCGGATGCCGGAGGCGAAATCCGGCCAGCCGTACCAGGCGCCCTCGCGAATCTCGTAGAAGTCGTCGGGGTCGCCGACGATCCACCGGGCGCCGCGCTCATCGGACCCGTGCTCCGTCACGAACAGGCGGCCGTCGGGGTGGACGGCGATCCCGTACGGGTTGCGCAGGCCCCAGGCGACGACGCGCAGGTCCGATCCATCGGGCAGGCAGCTGAGCACCGCGCCGCTGGCCTTCGGGCTGCCCGGGATGCGCTGGTTGGGCTCCGTGGCGGTACCGAACGCCACGTACGCGCCCGTCGTCACGCGCTCGAGCGGGTTGCCGAGGACGTTCGGCACCTCGTAGTTGCGGCCGGCCAGCACGATGTCGCCGCCCGGAACGTCGTGCCGATCCCGGAACTTGGCCAGCCACTCGTAGCCGAAGTTGTCGGCGCCGACGACGCCCATGTTGGTGACGCAGCCCTGGCCCCAGTAGACGCGGCCGTCGGGGCCGATGACCGGGTGGTTCGTCTGGTGGTCCCCGAGCCCCGGGAGGCCATCGACGAGCTCGGTGGTGACGCCCGTCTCGGGGTCGACGCGCAGGACCGCATCGGTGGCGGTGACGATCAGCGAACCGTCGTGCCACGCGGTGCCGGTTGCGGCCCCCGTCGGCTGCGCGTGCGGGCCACTGAGCTCGACCACCAGGCGCCGGCTGCCACTCGTCGGATCCACCTCGAAGATGCGCGGCGGTGACTCGGACTTGTGGCCCGATTCGGTCACGTACATGGCCCCATGGGGACCGAAGGAGGCATGCACGGGAGCCGTCAAGCCGGTGGCGACCACCTCGGCGCCGTAGCCCGGCGGCAGCAGGACGTCGTTAGGCTGGTATCGCCGATCCCCCCGCCGCACGATGCGGAGCCGCTTGACCAGCGGCTGGAGCGGCGCGTACAGCACCGAGAGCAATGTCGGAACGTCGAAGCAGAGACGGCGGAGCATCAGTCGAAGACCTCGATGGGACGGAGCGACGGTCGCGGAGCCGATGCGCCGGCGCGCCACCCGACGAGCGCGCCAGCGGCCGCCAGCACTCCCGCGAGGGCGAAGGCCGGGCCGAACCCGGCAGCATCGATCAGCGGCCCGAACAGGCCCGCAGCGGCGGCCGCGCCGGCGGTGCCCAGGTTGGCGATGCCGAGCAGCCGGCCGGTGGAGCGTTCGGCGGTCGCATCGGCCAGGGCGGCCCAGCTCCCGGCGCCGAAGGCTGCCGACCCGACGGCCATGAGCGAGCCGAAGACCAGGATCGCCGGCAGCGAGCCGGCCAGCGGCAGCGCGGCGACGCCGACCGCGCCGATCGCACCCCCGGCGAGCATCACCGCCGATCGCCCGATGCGGTCCGCCAGCCATCCCGACGGGACGGCGGCGGCGGCGGTCGCGAGGGTGAGGATCGCCAGGGCGGTGCCGGCCTGCGCCGCGGCCGCATCGGCGTCCAGGCCCAGGCGCTGGGCGGTGAACAGCAGGATGAATCGGCCGACCGCGTAGATGCCGAGCAGGAAGAGGAAGCGCGCGAGGACCAGGCGCGTGAGAAGGGCGCGGTCGTCGGGATGCATCGGTCCAGGAGCGGCGGTTGGCTGTGGCCCTCGGCCCGTCGGCAGCAGCGCGACGGCCAGGAGCAGGGACCCAACCAAGCCTGCGCCGAGCACGACGATGGCGGTGGTGGCTTCGCCGCTGGCGAGGATGGCCGCGAGCAGGGCGAAGCCGAGGAAGGCGCCACCGACGTCGAACAGGCCCTTGGCCCCCGCCCCTCGCCCGCGGGAGGACCACGCGAGCCGGTCCGGCAGGAGGG
>DATAKU010000028.1:0-9122 GCA_036261425.1 Candidatus Limnocylindria bacterium
TGAGACACCTCAGCCGCTGCCGATGGCCCAGGCAGCGGTCCACAGCACGGCGGCGACGAGCAGGCCGCCCCACAGGCGCACCGGCCCGCCGATGCCCTGCGCCACCGCGACCATTCCGGCCAGTCCGAGCGCGGCGCCGAGTGGGTCCAGCCGCCCGCCGATGGCGAAGGCCACGCCGACGCCGCCGCCCACCGCCATGGCGAGGCCCCAGGCCAGGAAGAACGCCACCTGCCGTCCGAGCACCTGGGCCAGGTTGCGTGAGCCGCTGACGGCGTCGGCCTCGAAGTCACGGACCGCGTTGGCCAGGTGGCCCGCCGCCGCGAAGGGCGCCACGAGGAGGGGCGTCAGCGCCACCCGCTCGAGCGGGATGCCCACGCCGGAAGCCACCCACAGCGGCAGGAGCCCGAAGCTGATCAGGTAGGGCAGGACGGAGAAGGGGGTGCGCGACAGCCACAGGTTGTAGGCGAGCGCCGATGCCACGGCCGCCAGGCCGAGGAGCAGGGGCACCTGCCCGAGCCGGAGAGAGGCGGCAAGCTGAACCGCCAGGCCGATCGACGCGACCCACAGGGCGCCGTTCAGGCTCAGCTCGCCGGCGGCGAGCGGCTTGTCCGGGCGTCCCGCGTCGATGTCGCGCCCGCGGTCGACGATGTCGTTGGTGCTGCCGACGAAGACCTGTGAGCCGGCCACCGCCGCGACCGTGAGCCACCATCGCTCCCCGATGCCCTCGCCGGCCTGCGACAGGAGCACGCCGCCGAGCGCCCCTGAGAGCGCCGTCACCGCGACCGACGGCGCGAGGTGGATGAGCCGGGCCGCCGCGGACAGCCGCGCCGCCAGCGAGGAACCGAATCGCACCGGCACATCCTAGGGCCGGGCCGAGGCGTAGCATCGCGCCCATGGAGCGTGAAGCCACCTTCACCGCCGTGGAGGTGTTCGTCGGGCTGCTGGCCGCGGCGGCGCTCGTCGCGCTCCTCGCCCGACGCGTGGCCGTTCCGTACACCGTCGCCCTCGTCGTCTTCGGTCTGGCCGCCGCCATCTTCGCGCCGGGCATCGACTTCGCGATCACCCCGGAGCTCGTCCTCGTCGTCCTGCTCCCCGGCTTGGTCTTCGAGGCGGCCTACAACCTCGATCTCGTCGAGCTGCGGCGCGCGTTCGGCGGCGTCACCCTGCTCGCCGTGCCCGGCGTATTGGTCACCGCCTTCGGGGTGGCGCTGACCCTGGACCTGCTCACCGACATCCCGCTCGATCTCGGCTTCGTCATCGGCGCCATGGTCGCCGCGACCGATCCCGCTGCGGTGATCGCCACCTTCAAGGAGGTCGACTCACCGAAGCGGCTAGCGACGATCGTGGAGGGCGAGTCGCTGTTCAACGACGGCACGGCCCTCGTCGTCTTCGCCATCGCGCTGCGCGTCGTGCAGTCCGAGGTCAGCGTGCCGGACGCGGTGATCCTCTTCACCGGCACGGTGGCGATCAGCGCGGTCATCGGCGTGGTCGTCGGCTTCGTGGCCTCGCGGATCATCGCCACCGTCGACGATCACCTCATCGAGCTGACGATCTCGCTGGTGGCGGCCTACGGCGGCTATCTCGTCGCCGACCTGCTCCACGAGTCGGGGATCATCGCCACCGTGGTGACCGGCCTGGTCCTCGGCAACTACGGCCGGCGCATCGGCATGAGCGAGCGCACCCAGCAGGCCCTCGACGCGGTCTGGGAGTTCCTCGCGTTCCTGCTGACGGCCCTGGTCTTCCTTCTCGTCGGGTTGGTCATCACGCTCCCCGCGCTGCTGGATGCCATCTGGCCGATCCTGTGGGGCGTCGTCGCCATCCTCGTCTGGCGCGCCGTCGTGGTCTACCTGCTCCTTGGCGGCACGTCACGGCTCATCAGCGACCGATACCACCCGGCCATCCCCCTGCCGTGGCTCCACGTCATGTTCTGGGCCGGACTGCGGGGCGCGGTGGCGGTGGCCATGGCCCTCGCCCTGCCGCCCAACTTCCCGCAGCGCCTGCTGCTCCAGGAGGTGACGTTCGGCATCGTGCTCTTCACCCTCATCGTGCAGGGTACGACCACCGGGCTCGTGGTCCGGCGCAGCGGAGCGCTGGCACATCCGGGGTCATCGGTCGCTCAGTAGCCGGCCTCCGGCCGCCGGCGGCTAGGGCAGATCGTCGCCTCGCGGAGGGCAGATCGTCACTTCGGGGCGGCGGCGACCCGTGGCGCGGCATCGGCAAACGGTCGCCAGTACGTGCCGGCGGCCCGCTGCAGGAAGCCGTGGTCGACGAGGAGTCGGCGGAGGGTCGCCGGATCGGGGGCGTCATCGGCCAGGATCGCGTTCACCTCGCGCTCGGCATAGCGGCGCCCGGTCTCGAACCGATCGGCCAGGAAGGCGCAGGCGGCGCGCAGCATGAGCGGGCGGCGGGGGAGGGAGGTGAGACGGCCGTCGCGGACGAAGGCATACCGCAGATGCTGGGCCGGATCGCGGTCCGTCATCGGTCGAGGCTACACCCGGCGGCCGCGGTGCGGTATGATCGATTCCCGAGTGGCGCAAGGCGACGCTGCTCGCGCGCGGCCACATTTCCCCCTCACCCAGCCGCTCGCTCGAGCCATCGCACCAGGGGCAGCAGAAGGCCGATGCCGAAGTACGTCTTCGTCACGGGCGGCGTCACCAGCTCGCTCGGCAAGGGCATCACCGCGGCCAGCATCGGCCGCATCCTCAAGGCCCGCGGCATCCCGGTCAGCATCCTCAAGCTCGACCCGTACATCAACATCGACCCCGGCACGATGTCCCCGTACCAGCACGGCGAGGTCTTCGTCACCGATGACGGCGCCGAGACCGACCTCGACCTGGGACATTACGAGCGGTTCATCGACGAGAACCTGAGCCAGGCCAGCAACGTCACCACCGGGCGCATCTACCAGAGCGTCATTGCCAAGGAGCGTCGGGGCGACTACCTCGGCGGCACCGTGCAGGTCATCCCGCACATCACCAACGAGATCAAGGAGCGCATCCAGCGCGTGGCGCGCGAGGGGACCGGAAGCGTGGCGGGGAGCGGCCTGGCGCAGCACGGCGTCGTCATCGTGGAGGTCGGCGGCACGGTCGGCGACATCGAGTCCCTGCCCTTCCTCGAGGCCATCCGCCAGATGCGCAAGGACGTCGGGCGGCGCAACGTCCTGTACGTCCACGTCACCTGTCTGCCGTCCATCGGTGCCACCGGCGAGCTGAAGACGAAGCCGACCCAGCACTCGGTGAAGGAGCTGCGCGGCATCGGCATCCAGCCGGACGTCATCATCCTGCGCAGCGACGAGGCGATCGACGACGAGATCCTGGACAAGGTCAGCCTCTTCACCGATGTCGACGTCCACGCCGTCATACCGCTGCGGACCGCCAGGAGCATCTACGAGGTACCGATCCAGCTGGAGCGTGCCGGACTCGGCAAGCTCGTCGTCCGCGAGCTGGAGCTGCCCGGCGGCGAGCCGGATCTGGCCGAGTGGCAGGAGCTGGTGAACCGCATCCGGACGCCGCGACCGGAGGTGGAGGTGGCCATCGTCGGCAAGTACACCGAGCTGCCGGACGCCTACATCAGCGTCATGGAGGCGCTTCGCCATGCCGCCCTCCACCACAACGTCGAGGTCAGGGTGCGCTGGGTCCGCTCCGAGCACCTCGAGCGGGTCGATCCGGAGCAGGTGGCCGACGAGCTGGCGGGAGTGGCCGGCGTGCTGGTCCCCGGGGGCTTCGGCTACCGCGGCGTGGAGGGCAAGATCCGCGCGATCCGATGGGCGCGACGCAACCGCATCCCGTACCTCGGCCTGTGCCTGGGCCTGCAGTGCGCGGTGATCGAGTTCGCCCGGGAGGCGCTTGGCACCGACGATGCGAACTCCAGCGAGTTCAACGTCTTCACGGAGCATCCGGTCATCGATCTCATGCCCGATCAGGCCGACGTCACCGACAAGGGCGGGACCATGCGCCTCGGCCTGTACCCGGCGCGCCTCGAGGAGGGATCGAAGGTGCGGGCCGCCTACGGCGCGGAGATCGCCTACGAGCGCCATCGGCATCGGTTCGAGGTCAACAACGCCTACCGCGATCGCCTGTCGGAGGCCGGCATGGCGTTCAGCGGCGTCTCGCCCGACGGGCGCCTGGTCGAGTACATTGAGCTGCGCGACCACCCGTGGTTCGTCGCCACCCAGGCCCACCCGGAGCTGAAGAGCCGACCGAACCGACCGCATCCGCTGTTCCGCGACTTCGTCGGGGCTGCGGTCGAGCAGGCGGGCGTGGTCCCGGCCGAAGTCCGGGCGCCGTCACGAGCGCCATCCACCGCCACCATCGAGAGCACGCCATGACGCTGAAGACCACCGCTCCGGCCACGACCGAGCTCGACTCGGCCATCGCCGCCGCCGAGCGGGACGCGGTCGTGCTGTGGCGCGGCGAGCCCATCCCGTTCGCCGACGTCCCGGAACGCGTGGCGCGCGCCACGAACCGCCATGCCCGCGACCTGCTGTTCGGCAGCTACGTCGAGGCGGTCGAGATGCTGAACCCGCGGTACGAGGAGCGGCTGGCCCGATGGCGTGCCGCCGGTCAGCCGGATGCCGGCGGGTTCGATCCGAGCCAGCTGGCCGTGACGCTCGAGCCGTTCGCACTGCACGCGGAGACCCCGTACTTCGCCGCCCTGCGCCGTTACCTGGCGCTCGTCGACATTGAGCAGGGCGACGCCACGCTGGCCGACCTGTGGCACGTCATGCGGGGCAGCGCCTGGAACCAGTGGTTCGGGCCGCGCACCGTGGCGCGCGCCGTGGCGGCGACCGGCCGTCCCGCGCTGGAGGATGCGGAGGGGTGGCTGGCGGCCGAGCGGATGCTGGCCGGCGATCCGGCCGACGCCGACGACCCGGTTCGCGGCGCGGTGGGCGAGGCCTACGCCACCATCGTCGCTGCCCCGGAGTGGCTGGCCGAGGAGGTCGGCATGGCCGAGGAGGAGCGGATCCCGTTCACCGACTTCGCGACCTTCGTGCGACTGGAACGGCTGCGCCAGGCGCAGGGCGAGCTCCTCTACGAGCTGCGGCTCTACGCCACCGAGGATCGCGACGTCAATCGCGCCTACTACAGCGGCATCGTGGGTCACATGATCGGCGCCCACGTGCCGGAGGGCCTGTACCTGGCCGCCATTCCCGCGGCCTTCGCGTCGGCCCGCCGCCTTCGCCGCGCCATCCTGGCAGCCCAGGTCATCGAGGCCGTCGAGCGCCGGCACGGGACCGCCTGGTGGCGGGACCCGGCGTCGACCGAGCTCCTGGACCAGGTGTCGTCCACGTCCAGCGTGGAGGACGCTCTTGCGCGACTCGGGTATGATGGCCTGGATTGGCGACCCCTCCTGCGTCAGATCCGGACGCGGCTCATCGGTGAGATGAGCGGGTATGGGGGACCCAACATCACCACCCGTGCCGGGACCCGCAAGGTCTGACGTCTTTGACCTCGCGCAATCCCGAGCCTCAGACCACGACCCCCGGCCGTGACGACCCAGAGGTCGACCTGTTCAACTGCCGGTCCTGCCGTCGCTTCACCCGAACCCTCATGCCGGATCGAGGGTGGTGCGACAGGGACGGCGCTCCGAAGCTCATCGAGGTCAGGTCCTACATGAAGCACTGCTGGCAGGCGAGACGATCATGAACGACGACGCGCGACCACAGCAGCAGCAGCGTCGACGTTCGCGACGCCGTGCCGACAACCCGGGTCGCCGCCAGGGCGGTGGCGGGCAGCGCGGGTTCACCCCGCGTCGCCGGAACGACTACGCGTCCGGGCAGTACTCGTCCATCTACACCGGCCCCTTCCCGACCGATGCCGACGAGCCGGGGCTCAACCTCGCCGAGCTCCAGGCCAAGCCGATCGACGAGCTCCGGGAACTGGCCGCCGAGCACGAGATCGAGGGCCACGAGGAGATGGAGCACTCGGACCTGGTGCTCAAGCTGCTCGATGTCATCCCGCTGGCGCCGGCCAAGCCGGAGCGCAATGGTGAGCCGGGCGCGGCCGAGGGCATCCTCGAGATCGTCGACGAGGGCTTCGGTTTCCTCCGCGTGAACGGCGTCATGCCGTCGCCGGACGACATCTACGTCAGCTCGTCCCAGGTGCGCCGCTTCGGCCTGCGCACCGGCGACCGCGTGACCGGCCAGACCCGCGCCCCGAAGGACCAGGAGAAGTACTGGGGCCTGCTGCGCGTCGACACCGTCAACAACGTCCAGCCCGAGGTCGCCAAGCGCCGGCCGTCCTTCGACAACCTGGTCCCGGTCTTCCCGGACGAGATGTTCGACCTGGAGACCGACCAGAAGAACCTGACCCAGCGGCTCATCAACCTGATCGCCCCCATCGGCAAGGGCCAGCGCGGCCTGATCCTGTCGCCGGCCAAGGCCGGCAAGACGACCGTCCTCAAGCAGATCGCCGCCGGCGTCACCGAGAACGCGCCCGAGGCGCTCCTCATGGTCGCCCTCATCGGCGAGCGGCCCGAGGAGGTCACCGACATGGAGCGCTCGGTGAACGGCGAGATCTACTCGTCCACCTTCGACGAGCCGACCGAGAACCACACCCGCGTGGCGGAGATGTGCCTCGAGATCGCGAAGCGACAGGTCGAGACCGGTCGCGACGTCGTGATCCTGCTCGACTCCATCACCCGCCTGGCGCGCGCCTACAACCTGGCCCTGCCGGCATCCGGCAAGACCCTGTCCGGCGGCGTGGACCCGGTGGCCCTCTACCCCCCGAAGCGCTTCTTCGGCGCCGCGCGGAACATCGAGCACGGTGGCTCGCTGACGATCATCGCCACCTGCCTGGTCGACACCGGGTCGCGCATGGACGACGTCATCTACGAGGAGTTCAAGGGCACCGGCAACATGGAGCTGGCCCTCGACCGCAAGCTGTCCGAGAAGCGGATCTTCCCGGCCATCGACGTCCTGCGCTCCGGCACGCGGCGCGAGGAGCTGCTCCTCGACGAGAACACCCTGAAGATGGTGTGGACCATGCGGCGCATGCTGTCGGCGGTCGGCCCCAACGAGGGGATCGAGCTCCTCATGCAGCGGCTGGCGAAGACGAAGAACAACGCCGAGTTCCTCGTCTCGCTGACGAAGTCGCTGGAGGCGTCCGAGCGCTCCTGACCGATCGCGACCGGCGCTGCCCCGCGTGATGTCCCGATCCGGCCGCCTCGTCCCGGCGCTGGCCGCCGCGCTCATCCTGGCGGCCTGCGCCCCGGGCACCGAGCCGTCCCCCACACGACCGTCCGGGTCGCCGGTCGAGACGGTCACGCCGGGTCCCTCCGCCTCCGCTCCCTCGGGCTTCGTGGAGCCGGCGCCAGGCTCCTCGAGCGCCATCTACCCGCCGAACCCGGGCGCGATCGTGGTGGCCATCGACCCCGGGCACGGCGGCTGCCTGGACTGGGGCGTGCCCGATCCGTCGGAGCGCGGGGTCGAGCTCAGCGAGAAGCAGCTGACCCTGGAGATCGGGCTTCGGCTGCGTGAGCTGCTCGTCGCCGACGGCATCGGTGCGGTCATGACGCGGGAAGACGACGAGGCCCTGGCCGGCGACCACCATCCCGAGCTCGGCTGCACGGGACCGGCCTGGCGCGACGTCAACGGGGACGGCGAGGCCGGCTTCGACCCGGCCGGTAACACGCGCACCCGCGACGAGCTCCAGGCGCGCCTCGACCTGGCCAACCTGGCGGCGGCCGACGCCCTGGTGAGCATCCATATCAACTCGCCGTTCGACGGTGGCCAGTCGATCGAGATCGCCTTCAGCGAGACCTTCTACACCGACGAGACGCCGTGGGGCGCCACGCTCACCGAGCGGCTGGCGCGCGAGGTCGAGGCGGGCGTGGTGGCTCGCCTGGGCGAGGTGGCCGACTACGAGCGCGGCGACCGCGGGGTCACGGCCCACAACTTCTACATCGTGGCGCCACCCCTCCTCGCGGAGACGGACGAGCGGCCGAACCGTTGGGCCCAGCCCACGCGGGGCGGGCTCATGCCGGTCGTCCTGGCCGAGGTCGGCTCCATCACGCTGCGGGCCGAGCACGACCTGCTCGCCTCGGCCACCGGCCGTGACGCCGTTGCGTCCGGCATCTTCGATGGCCTGGCCGCCTTCTTCGGGGCACGGGAGCTGGCTGGCCGGATCGGGCTCGACGGCGTCCCGGTGGGCGCTGCACCGGAAGTGGAGGAGGGTGACGGGCCGCCGTATTGGGCGTCATCGGTCCCGGAGGGTCCGCTGCGTCTGCGCCTGACGAATACGGGAACCGCGGCCTGGCCGGTGGAACGTGCCCTGGTGGCCGGCTGGCAGGCGAGCGAGGAGCCGTACCTGGCGATGGCGCCATCGAGCCTCCAGCCGCTCGAGGTCGACGTGCCGGCGTTGGCGCCCGGGGAGTCGACCGTGGTTGCCGTCGAGCTGCCCGAGCCCCCCGCGGAGCGCGCGCTGGCATGGATCTCGCTATCGGTGGGAGACCAGACTCTGGCCGACCTCGGGTCACCGGCGCTTCAGCTCGCCAGCGGAGCGCCCTGAACCGGCGCGGACCCCTCCGGTCCGCCCTGACCCGTTGGTACGGCCTCGACGTGCAGCTTTTCGGTTGCCGCGCCTCCGGCGCACTGCTAGGATGCCCCCAGCGTTGAGCTGGCCGTTTGGCCAGGGGAGCGATCGCCGATCGGACCGACGAGCGGCTCAGTGCAGCAGCGATGAAAACCAACCCGTGTAGGCGGAGTCTGACTTCCTATTGCCTGATCCGCGCGCGTCCTACCGCCGTCTGACCGCGAGCAACCTTCCGACCCGGGTGATCGCCCACCTCTCCGTCGTCGCCCTGGTTGCCATCGCATCCTTCGCCGGCTTCACTCAGACCCAGGGTGGCATCGGCGAGACGACCACCACCGACACCGCCTTCCCGATGCTCGTCTCGAGCGTGCGGGGCGCCGCCGACTCGGTCGAGCCCTCGGCTCCGAGCATCTACGACATCAACCCGCTGCTCGAGGAGGAGACCGCCCTCGACCGCGGCACCCGGGCGGTGGTCCCGGAACTGGCCGGCCCGATGCCGACCCCGGCGCCGATCGACCCGAACGCGACGCCGCTGCCGGGTCCCACGACCGCGGCGGCGGGCTCCACGACCAGCACGGCGCCGACCTCCCG
>DATAKU010000029.1:0-6972 GCA_036261425.1 Candidatus Limnocylindria bacterium
CACCTACCCGGCGCGCTCGCCGATGTCGACCGCGCAGCGCGGGCCCGATGGAACGGTGAGCTTCGCCCCGGCCCATCCGGCCCAGCCGCGCTTCGCGTTCCTGGGCGTGCGCGCCTGCGAGGTGGCCGCTCTGCTGGTCCAGGACCGGGTCCTGGCCGAGGGCCGCTTCGTGGACGACGACTACGTCGCGCGGCGCGCATCGGCCATCGTG
The DNA here is from genome assembly GCA_036261425.1 of Candidatus Limnocylindria bacterium. Lineage (GTDB taxonomy): Bacteria > Chloroflexota > Limnocylindria > QHBO01 > QHBO01 > JACDBZ01. The sequence goes on from DATAKU010000029.1 coordinate 212, forward strand.
GTCGCGGTGCAGTGCACCCGCTCGGGCGCCACCTGCTTCTGCGCCTCGATGGGCACCGGGCCCGAGGTCACGGCCGGCCACGACCTGGCCATGACCGAGCTGGACGACGGCTACGTGGTCACGGCCGGCAGCGAGACCGGGCGCCAGCTCCTCGCCCGCCTGGCCCTTCCCGACGCCACCCCCGAGCAGGAGGTCGCGGCCATCGGTGGCGTCGCCGCCGCTCGCGCGGCGCAGGGCCGCCAGGTGGAGACGGCCGGCCTGCGCGATCGGCTCATGGACCAGCTGGATCATCCGCGCTGGGCCGAGGTCGCCGACCGCTGCCTGGCCTGCGCGAACTGCACCATGGTCTGCCCGACCTGCTTCTGCTCCAGCGTCGGCCTGGAGTCCGACCTGGACGGCGCCACAACCAAGATGGAGCGCCGCTGGGACAGCTGCTTCAGCGGGGACTTCGCCCGGGTCGCCGGCGGCAACTTCCGCCCGCGCCGCCAGGACCGATACCGCCAGTGGCTGACCCACAAGTTCGCGACCTGGTACGACCAGTTCGGGACCTCGGGCTGCGTCGGCTGCGGCCGCTGCATCACCTGGTGCCCCGTCGGGATCGACGTCCGCGAGGAGATCGCGGCCATCGCCCCGCCCTACGAGGCGATGGGCCCGACCGCGACCACGCCGGTCGTGGCCGGGGCGGCGAACATCTACGCCACCGGCACGATCCGCTCGGTGCGGCCGGAGACGTCGGACACCTCGACCCTGGCCATCGTGCCGTCCGACGACGCGCTCCTGGCCGCCCGGCCGGGACAGTTCGTCATGGTCGAGCAACCCGGCTTCCCGCCGCTGCCGATCAGCGTCTCCCGGGTCGCCGATGGCGCCCTGTGGCTCACCATCCGGGCCGCCGGACCGGCGACCGCCGCCGCGATCGCCCTGCGGCCCGGAGCGCAGCTCGGCCTGCGCGGACCGCTCGGCCGCGGCTGGGCCGTCGAGCGCGCCGCCGGGCGCGACGTGGTCATCGTGGCCGGCGGCATCGGCCTGGCGCCGGTGCGACCGATCATCGACGCCGTCCTGCGCGACCGGGACCGCTTCGGCGAGCTTCTGCTGGCCTACGGCGCACGCACGCCCGCCGATCGGCTCTACGTCGACGAGATGGCCGAGTGGGCCGAGCGCGGGATGGTCGTGAACACGATCGTCGACCGTGCCGGCCCCGACTGGCTCGGCCGGGTCGGGATCGTGACCCACCTGCTCGACCAGCGTGACTGGCGCGAGCGCCCGGCCGCCGCCTTCGTCGTCGGCCCCGAGCGGATGATGCAGGCGACCGTGGCCACGCTCCGCGAGCGCGGCATCCCGCCGGAGCGCATCTTCGTCAGCCTCGAGCGCCACATGCAGTGCGGCATCGGGCTGTGCGGGCACTGCCAGATGGGCCCGTTCTTCATCTGCCGCGACGGCCCCTGCTTCGCCGTCAGCGAGCTCGGCGACCTGTTCGGTCGGGAGGGCATCTGATGACCACCGCAACCACCGCGCTCCCCCGTGTCGGCGTCGTGAAGTTCGCCTCCTGCGACGGCTGCCAGCTCACGCTGCTCGACCTGGAGGACGAGCTGCTGCCGATCCTGGGGCGATTCGACCTGGTCGAGTTCCCGGAGGCGACCTCGAACCGGTCCCACGGGCCGTACGACGTGCTCCTGGTCGAGGGCTCGGTGAGCACACCGGAGCAGCTGCAGGAGATCATCGACCTGCGCAACCGCACCCGGTTGCTGGTCACGATCGGCGCCTGCGCCACCGCCGGCGGCATCCAGGCACTTCGCAACTGGGCCGATGAGCCCGGGTGGCGCGCATCGGTCTATCCGATGCCCGAGCACATCGAGTCGCTCGCCATGGCCACGCCGATCGCCGATCACGTCCAGGTCGATGCCGAGCTGCGCGGCTGCCCGATCGCGCCGGGACAGCTCCTGGAGCTGCTGACGGCGCTGCGGATCGGTCGCAGGCCGCAGCTGCCCGCGGAGTCGGTGTGCCTGCAGTGCAAGCGCGCCGGCAACGAGTGCGTCCTCGTGGCCCGCGGCATCCCGTGCCTCGGCCCGGTGACGGTCGCCGGCTGCGGGGCGCTGTGCCCCGCCTTTGGCCGTGGCTGCTACGCCTGCTTCGGTCCGCGCGAGGAGGCCAACGTCGCCTCGCTCCGCGGCTGGCTGGCCACCGATCGGCCCGAGCGCGAGGTCGACCGCCTCTTCGCCCACTTCACCGCCTACGCCCCGGCCTTCCGCGAGCCGGCCGGACGGGCACAGACCGCCCAGGAGGAAGAGACCGATGCATGAGGTCGAGACGGGCGCCGATGTCGGCGGCGGCGTCGAGGACGTCACCCGCTACGCCGTGCGCCAGCTGACCCGCGTCGAGGGCGAGGGGCGGCTCGACCTGGCCGTCCACGACGGGGTCGTCACCTCGGCCCACCTCGAGATCTTCGAGGCGCCGCGCTACTTCGAGCGCATCGTGGTGGGGCGCGACCCGAACGAGGTGATCGACATCGTGGCGCGCATCTGCGGCATCTGCCCGGTCGCGTACCAGATGTCGGCGGTCCACGCCTTCGAACGGCTCTTCGAGGTCGAGATCGAGCCGTCGACCCGCGCGCTGCGTCGCCTCTTCTACTGCGGCGAGTGGATCGAGAGCCACGCGCTCCACATCTACCTCCTGCACGCGCCCGACTTCCTTGGCTACCCCAGCGCGGTCGAGATGTCGGCCGACCACCGGACGGCAGTCGAGCGCGGCCTGCACATCAAGAAGGTCGGCAACCGGCTCGTGTCGATCCTGGGCGGCCGGCCGATCCACCCGGTCAGCGTCCGAGTCGGCGGCTGGAGCCGCGCGCCGAAGCGCGCCGAGCTCGAGGAGCTCCGCGCGGAGCTGGCCGTCGCGCTGGTCGAGGCCCAGGAGACGGTCCGCTGGACCGCCACGCTGGCGCCACCGCCGTACGACCGCGAGCCGCGGCTCGTTTCGCTCAGGCACCCGACCGAGTACCCGATGAACGACGGTCGGATCGTCTCGAGCGACGGCATCGACGTGGCGCCGTGGGACTGGACCGAGGCGTTCGAGGAGCAGCAGGTCCCGTGGTCGAACGCACTCCAGGCGCGGGCCAGGGACGGCGTCCCGTACCTGCTCGGCCCGACCGCCCGCGTGGTCCTGGCCGGCGACACGCTCCACCCGCTGGCGCGCGAGGCACTCGCCGCCACCGGCCTGGGGGACGAGCTGCGCACGAGCGTGTTCCGCAGCATCGTGTCGCGCGCCGTGGAGCTGCTCCACGCGGTGGCCGAGGCGATCGACATCATCGACGCCTACGCGCCGCCGTCCGCGCCGCACGTCGCGTGGGAGCCCCGCCCCGGGGTGGCCGCCTGGGCCACCGAGGCGCCGCGCGGCCTCCTCTTCCATCGGTACGAGGTCGGCGAGGACGGCCTGATCCGTCACGCCCAGATCGTGCCACCCACCAGCCAGAACCAGGCCGCCATCGAGCACGACCTGACGCTGTTCGCGCCGCGCGTGCTGAACCTGCCGCACGTCGAGGCGACCCATCAGCTCGAGCAGCTCATCCGCAGCTACGACCCGTGCATCAGCTGCGCGACGCATTTCCTCGACCTCGAGGTCGAGCGGAGGTGACGCGGTGGCGGAGGTGACGGTGCTGGTCTGCGGCGAGCCCCTGCGTGGCGACGATGCCATCGGGCCGCGCGTGGCCGAGGCGCTCTCGGATCGCGTGCGCCGGCGGGCCGAGGTCCGCCAGGTCGGCGGATTGATGCCGGACGACCTGCTCGAGAGCGCCGGTCCGCTGATCGTGGTCGACGCCGTGCGCGGACTGCCCGCCGGCACCGTCGTCGACCTCCCCCTCGGCGACGTCACCGAGCTGGAGGGCCTCGGTGCCGGTCCGGCATCGAGCCACGCGCTGCCACTGGGCAGCGTGCTCGCCATCGCCGAGCACCTGGAGGGCGGCACGCTGCGCGGCCGCTTCATCGGCATCGGTGGCGCCAGCTTCGAGCTCGGCGCGCCCATGAGCCCATCGGTCGAGGCGGCCATCCGCCCGGCCGCCGCCAAGATCGCGACCTGGGTTCGCGCCCTCGGTCGCCGGGAGGTGCCGTCGCCATGTGCCTGACCGCTCCGGTCCGTGTCGTCTCCATCGATGAAGGCATGGCGACCGTCGAGGTCGCGGGCGTTCGTCGCCTCGCCACCACCATCGCCCTCCCCGAGATCCGTCCGGGGGACTGGGCGCTCATGACTTCGGGAACCCTCGTGCGCATCCTCGACCCGGCGCTTGCCGCCGAGCTCGAGGCCGCGTTCCGCACCGCAACAGGAGAAACCTCGTGATCAACTGGCTCCGCACCCACGAGGCGCGTGGGCGCGCCGTCCACATCGGCCTTGGCTTCGCCGGCCTCACCGCCCTGGTGAGTGGCTTCAGCGTGTTCCTCAATGCGTCCGCCGTCCGCTCGGTCGGCGACCCCGTGCTGTTCACCACCCTCAAGAACGGCGTGGCGGCCGTCATCCTCCTGGCGCTGGCCATGGCCTTCGTGCCTCGCGCCGGGGCGACCGTCCGCGGCCTCGATCGCCGGTCGGTGCTCGGGCTTGTGGCGCTGGGCGTCATCGGCGGCTCGATCCCGTTCGTGCTGTTCTTCACCGGCCTGGCGCAGGCCAGCGCGCCGGCGGCAGCGGTGATCCACAAGACGCTCTTCATCTGGGTGGCGCTCCTCGCCGTCGTCCTGCTGCGGGAGCGGCTCGGGATGTGGCAGCTGGCCGCGCTGGCCGTGCTGCTCCTCAGCCAGGTGCTCATCACGCCCCCCGACGGGATCACCTGGACCTCGGGCGAGACGATGATCGCGCTCGCCACCGGCATGTGGGCCGTGGAGGTCATGATCGCCAAGCGGGTCCTGGCCGGCGTCCCGTCGCCGATCGCCGCCGCCTCGCGCATGGGCATCGGCCTGGTGCTGCTGGCGGGCTACCTGGTGGCCACTGGCGGCCTGGGAGGCATCGGCGGCCTGGGTCTTGAGCAGTGGGGCTGGGTGCTGGGCACCGGGCTGCTGCTGTCGGCCTACGTCGCCACCTGGTACGCCGCCCTGCGGCGCGCGCCGGCGACCGCGGTCACCGCCATCCTCACCGTGGCGGCACCCATCACCGCCAGCCTGCAGCTGATCGCGAACGGGCAGGTTCCCGCGACTCCGGCCGTGGCCGGCTATGCCGGGACGCTCCTGGCGGGGCTGGTGGTGGCATGGCTGGCGCTCCGTCACGTGTCGGCGACGCCGACATCCGACCGCCTGGCGCAGGCCTGACCGATGGAGAGCACCGGGTCCCGCGCCGGCGCCGCGGTTCCGGGTCCGGTGCTCTTCGCCCGCTACGCCTATCCGCCGAACCGCCTGGGCCTGTGCGGCCCGGAGGACGCCCCCGCCCTGCTGGACGGCGCGGCGGCCGGGGCGGATCGCCAGCTCCGCGCCCTTGCCCTGGGCTTCGAGGGCGCCTATCCCTACCTGCGCCTCATCGCGCGGGAGAACGGCATCGCCGATCCGCTCGACGCCCGGGTCGTGGACGCGTACTGGCTCGGCAGCCCGCTGGTCGCCCGGGTCGGGCAGCGTCCCATGCACCGTGACCTGGCGGATCGCTTCCGCCCGCGCATGGACGGGGCCGACTGGCGCTGGCTCGAGGCGGCGGTGGCGGGCGGCTCCCACCCGATCCACGCCTTCCACGTCCTCGAGGTCTTTCCGCGGATCGGCCTGCTGCGCGGCGGCCGGCCCGACCCGATCGTCGGGACCATGGACGCGTGCCGCATCCGCTGGGGTCGGGTCACCGCGGTGAACGGGACGCGGCTGCAGGTGGATGCCCGCAGCCTGGAGCTGCACGAGGGCAGGCTGCGGCTCGGCGCCGAGCACCCGGAGGATGTGGCGGGCTGGCTCGGCCCCGGCGGCCTGCTCGACGGCGCGGTCGTCGGCGACTGGGTCTCCCTGCACTGGGGATGGGCCTGCGATAGGCTGGGTGCCGGGCAGCTGGCCCGGCTGGCCGCGTGGACCGACGCCGCGCTCGCCTCCGCCAACCGCACGATCTGAGGAGAACCCATGGAACAGCAGCGACGCCAGGAGTTCAGCGTCACCGGCGACCAGGTGGTCGCCAAGGTCCGCGAGCTCATCGACGAGGGCAACGTCCGCCGCCTGATCATCAAGAACGAGGAGGGCCGGACCCTGCTCGAGGTGCCGCTGACGCTGGGCGTCATCGGTGCGGCGCTCCTGCCCGTGTTCGCGGCCATCGGCGCCCTGGCGGCGCTGGCCACCCGCTGCACGATCGTCGTGGAGCGGTACGACGAGCCGGGCGGCGGCACGCCGGCCGAGCCGCAGGGCACCGTCAACGACGCCATCTGAGCCGCCATCGCAACGAAGGGAGAGTTGCTCATGCGAGTCCTCGTCACCGCGGCCTCGAAGCACGGGGCCACTACCGAGATCGCCGAGGCGATCGCCACCGCCCTCCGCGAGCGGGGGCTCACCGTCGATCTCACCCCGCCGGCAGAGGTGGCGGCGGTCGAACCGTACGACGCGGTCATCCTCGGCAGCGGCGTCTACGCCGGGCGCTGGGTCGAGGAGGCCCGCACCTTCGTCGACCGCCAGGCCGATTCGCTGGCCACCCGCCCGGTCTGGCTCTTCTCCAGCGGGCCGCTGGGCGATCCGCCGAAGCCCGCGGAGGAAGCGACCGACGCCGCGCCGATCGCCGAACGGCTGGGCGCGCGCGGCCATCGAACCTTCGCCGGCCGCCTCGAGAGGTCCGAGCTC
>DATAKU010000031.1:0-11515 GCA_036261425.1 Candidatus Limnocylindria bacterium
AACGTCGAGATCGGGCGCGACATCACCATCGACCAGCTGCGCGAGCGACATGACGCGGTCGTGGTGGCCACCGGCTGCATGTTCCCCGTCGCCATGAACGTCCCCGGCGAGGAGCTCGACGGCGTGATCTACGGCGTCGACTTCCTCAAGCGCGCCAACCTCGGCCAGAAGCAGTGGGTCGGTGAGCACGTGCTCGTCATCGGTGGCGGCTACACCGCCATGGACTCCTCGCGCACCGCCCTCCGGCTGGGCGCCAAGACGAGCACCATCGTCTACCGCCGTGGCCGCGAGGAGATGGTGGTCGACGAGGAGGAGATCCACGAGACCCACTTCGAGGGCGTGCAGTTCGAGTACTTCGCCTCGCCGGTCGAGGTCCTCTCCGGCGAGAACGGCCACGTCAACGGCATGCGCTTCGTCCGCACTCGCCTGGGTGCGCCGGATGCCAGCGGCCGTCGCAGCGCCGAGCCGATCCCGGGCAGCGAGTTCGTCATTCCCTGCGACATGGTCATCCCCTGCACCAGCCAGGCGGCCGACAACAACGTCCTTGGCGAGTACAGCGCCGAGCTCAACCGCCACGTCGGCGTGACCGATACGCGGACCGTGGTCGAGGGCGGCTCCCTGTCGAGCTGGCGCTCGCCGCCGCTCAACGGCTCGACGCCGACCGACGCGACCGGCGAGCCGATGAACGAGCTGCAGTTCGACTTCAAGCGCGGCTACGTGAGCATCAACGCCGACACCTTCGGAACCGGCGTGGAGGGCATCTTCGCGGTCGGCGACTTCGTCACCGGCCCGGCCACGATCATCGAGGCTGCCGGCCTCGGACGCCGCTGTGCCCGGGCCGTCGACCGCTGGCTGGCCGGCCTGCGCGGCGAGGAGCTGGAGGAGCTGCCGGTCATCAACCGCGCGGTGATCACCCAGAGCCTCGAGCACGACATGCCGCGCTTCTACGAGGCGACGCGCCGCCAGGAGATCCCCATGGCTCCGCCCGAGCTGCGGCGCGACTTCACCAGCCTGGTGGAGGTGGGCTACGACACCCGGTCGGCCATCGACGAGGGCGCGCGCTGTCTCCAGTGCAACCACAACATCAACATCGACGGTCCCCGGTGTATCCTCTGCGGACTCTGCGCCGACGTGTGCCCCGAGGGCGTGATCTACATGATCGACAAGGCGCAGGTCGGCGGGGACGATCCGGAGCAGGAGATCTTCCAGTCGTGGCCCCGCGGGATCGCCATGATCATCGACGAGGAGCGCTGCATTCGCTGCAACCTCTGCGTCGAGCGCTGCCCAACCAACTGCATCACCATGGACCGCCTCGAGCTCGAGCGGTTCACGCCTGACGGGAAGGTTCTGTTGGAGAGCTACAAGGACAACGTGCTCGGACAGGTCGGCCAGCAGGCCGGCATGGTGGTGGACCGATGAGCAACGGCACGCGCGACGGCAACGCCGTGAGCCGCTTCATCAAGGAATCGGCCATCTGGCGCAGCCTCTTCCGTCAGCCGTACCCCACCACCAGCCGCACCCGTGCCCTGGCGGTGATGAACAACGTCTTCCTGCACCTGCATCCGGTGCGGGTGAAGCGCCACGCCGTGCGCTACACGTACACCTTCTGCCTGGGTGGCGTGAGCTTCTTCCTGTTCCTGGCGCTGACGGTCACGGGCCTGTACCTGATGTTCTTCTACGTGCCGTCGATCAGCCGCGCCTACCAGGACATCCAGGCCATCGAGGCATCGGTCAGCTTCGGCGCGCTGGTGCGAAACATGCACCGATGGGCCGCTCACCTGATGGTGCTGACCGTCTTCCTGCACATGATCCGCGTCTTCTACCACGGCGCCTACAAGCCGCCGCGTGAGTTCAACTGGGTCGTGGGCGTGGTGCTCCTCTTCCTGACCCTGATGCTGAGCTTCACCGGCTACCTGCTGCCGTGGGACCAGATCGCGTTCTGGGCCATCACGGTCGGCTCGCAGATGGCGCTCTACGCGCCGCTCCTGGGCCAGGAGTCGAGCTTCTGGCTCCTCGGCGGCATCCAGGTCGGCCAGGAGACGCTGCTGCGCTTCTACGTGCTCCACGTGATCGCGCTTCCGCTCGCCGCGGCGATCTTCATGATCGTCCACTTCTGGCGGATCCGGAAGGACGGCGGCATCTCGGGACCGGTGTAGGGTAGGGTGCTCTGAGCCATGACGATCGAGAAGCGACCGAACGCGACCGCCGACAAGAACGCGCCGACCCAGGCGCCGGAGCGGGCGCCGATCCTGGCGCCGGGCACAGGTCCGAAGCTGCCCGGGCCACCGGGCGTGCCCGGAACGGAGCGCTTCCGCCTGCTCGCCTACGTCAAGCAGGAGTCGATGGTCCGCGTCGACAAGCGGCCCGACGAGACGGTCCTGACCTGGCCGCACCTGCTGCGCGCCGAGTTCGTGATGGCCATGCTCATCACCGGCCTCCTGGTCGTGACGTCGGTCTTCATCAGCGCGCCGCTGGAGGAGATGGCGAACCCGGCGGTCACGCCCCACGTCGCCAAGGCGCCGTGGTACTTCCTGGGCCTGCAGGAGATCCTGAGCTACTTCAACGCCACCGTGGCCGGCGTGCTCGTCCCGACGTTCTACCTGGTCGGGCTGGCGCTCATCCCGTTCATCGATCGGACACCGTACAAGGCGGCGCGTGACCGCAAGCTGATCTGGGTCTTCTTCCTGTCGCTCATGATCGGCGGCCTGCTCACGACGTTCATCGGCTCGTTCTTCCGCGGGCCTGGCTGGAACTGGGTCTGGCCTTGGGAGGGGCTCTTCTTCAACCTATGACGCAGAACGCTTCCTACGGCGAGGTCCACGGACCGCGCGCCGGCGAGATCAGCCGTCGGTCCTTCATGCGGCGCATGCTCGGCGTGGGGGTCGGCATCCTGTCGCTCGAGTTCATCGGCGGCACGCTGGCCTTCACCTGGCCCAACCTGACCGAGGGCCTCGGGGCGGAGATTACGCTCGGCACGGCCGACGACCTCAACACCCAGGCGCCGGAGTGGGCGGAGGGCCTGCCGTATATCTACAACCAGGCCAACCTGTTCTTCGTCAACGTGCCGGCCGCCAAGGCGCGGGTCGAGGGGGGCGGATCGGTGTCGTCGCCCATCCCGGATCCGGGTGCCGACGTGGACGAAGAGCTCCCGCTCGCGGACCGATCCGTCGTGGCGCTGTGGCGCAAGTGCCCGCACCTGGGGTGCCAGGTCCCGCAGCTGTGTGACCAGAGCCAGTGGTTCGAGTGCCTGTGCCACGGGTCGAAGTACTCGGTCCTGGGCGAGAAGCGTGACGGACCGGCGCCGCGTGGCATGGACCGCTTCGCGGTGAGCGTGGCCGACGGGGCGTATGTCGTGAACACGCGCGAGGTCATCAGCGGCGATCCGCCGGGGACGGTCACGTTCGACAGCCGCCAGCCGACCGAAATGCCGCACTGCAGCGGCTGACCGATGCGACTGAAGACGCTGGGCGTCCTGCTCGTCACCGTGCTGGCCGCCTTCACCATGGTCTACTGGCTGACCGATGCGCCGCGTCGCGAGGCCGTGGCGGTGGAGCAGGAGGAGGATCTCGCCCATTTGGGTGAAATCATCTTCTCCAACGACCCGGCCGAACCGGCGGCTGCCGGCTGCGCGACGTGCCACGGAGCGGACGGCACCGGCGGCGAGCCCGGATCGCAGGTCATCGGCCCGAGCCTGCACACGCGGGGCCTGGCGGACAAGCTGCGCGCGAACCCGAACTACGTGCGCCTCGTCGTCAGCTACGGCGGCGTGGTGGTCTCGGGCAACGTCAACTCCCAGATGCCAGCCTGGAGCGCCGAGGTCGGCGGTCCGCTGAACGAGCAGCAGATCGAGGCGGTCGTGACCCTGGTCGAGGGCTGGGCGGCCGAGGCGGCCGAGCAGCCCGTGGAGGAGGTCCCGGACACCGAGGAAGCCGGTGCCGAGGTCTATGCCGCGGCCGGCTGCGTGAGCTGCCACGGCGCGGAGCTTGAGGGCGGGCCCGCCGGTCCGAACATCCAGACCATCGGCTCCGAGCTCGTCACCGACCTGGAGGACTGGGTGGTGCCCTCGCAGCTCGAGCAGATGCAGGCTGACTACGACGAGGACCCGCGCATGTTCCTCGAGAAGTGGATCCGCGACTCGGCGACGAACTACAACGACGGCGCGTCCACCGGCATGCCGGCCCACCCGGAGGGCAAGCTGAGCGAGAGCCAGCTCACCGCCCTCATCACCTTCCTCCTGGCGCAGACGGGTGACTGACCGATGAGCAGCTATCCGGCCTACCGGCCGCGCAGCGGGATGAGCCGCCTGTTCGGCGGCATCGACGAGTTCATGAGCTGGTTCCTGTACGGCCACGAGACGTGGCTGGTCGCCGTGCTCAAGGGCGTGCCGCTGTTCCTGTTCGTCTACTTCCTGCTCACCTACCTGCCCAACTACGTCTACTACCTGGTCACCGTCGAGCTTCCGTTCCTGCGCTTCAGCGACGACGTTGGGTTCCTGGTGGCGGCCGGCGTGGCGGGCGGGAACTTCGCGCTGATCATCATCCTGGCGCTCCTCGTCCAGGCGGCGCGTGGACGGGTCGGGCTGGGCTGGTCGCTGATCCGGGTCTTCGTGTTCCTCAACTACCTGTTCGTCGTCCTGCTGCTCATCCCGCTCCTCGCGTTCAACCTGGCGGGCGGGTCCTTCTGGCCGCCGCGATTCGACCTGCAGAGCGTGGCATTCGGGACGATCGTGGCCGGCCTTGGCGCCGCCGCCTGCGTGTACCTCTACTTCGAGTACCGCCGGATCACCCGTCGCGAGGCGGAAGAGGCTGCGCGGCGCAGCGCCGCGTACGGCGGCCGCTGAGCCGACCGCTCCTCGCCCACCTCGCCTGGTCGGCGGTCGTCCTGGCCGCGGCGGGGGCCTTCATCTGGCTCGAGCTCTCGTCTCCCTGCCCGCCGGGCGGGCCGCTCGCCTTCGGCGACTGCGTCGACGTGCGTCCCTTCGCCGTGGGGGTGGTCGGACTGGCCGCCGCGCTCTACGTGGCCGCCCTGAGCGGCGTCCTGTGGTGGACGACCGGCCTTCGTCGGCGCGGCGTGGCGGACCGGCGCGCCTCCCGCGACTGGTACCTCCTCGCCGCGGCCCTCGGCTTGCCGGTGTCGCCACTGCTGGCGTTCACGCTCGCATCGGGCCTTCGGTAGCATGGAGGGCATCATGACCATCGCTTCCGCCTCCGACCTGCGTGCCCGCCTGGAGGGCATCGCGTCCATCGGCGACTCCGGGCTCACCGTCCACGACGAGGCTCTCCTGCGCCAGCTCATGGACGAGCTGGCGTTCGAGGCCGTCTTCAACACCGACGCCGAGCTCCGCGACGCGGTCCGCTGGGTGATCTGGAGCGCCTCACAGGCCCTCGGCTGCGGCTCGGCCTCGATCCACGAGCTCTACATGGCGCGTGGCCGCGGCGAGATCGGTCCGACCGACTTCACGGTCCCGGCCATCAACGTGCGCGCCAGCACCTACCTCACGGCTCGCCAGGCCTTCGCCGCGGCCCTCGAGCGGGACGCGGGCACGGTCATCTTCGAGATCGCCAAGAGCGAGATGGCCTACACCGACCAGCGGCCGGCCGAGTACACCGCGGTGGTCCTGGCCGCGGCCATGCGCGAGGGCTGGCGCACGCCGGTCTTCCTGCAGGGCGACCACTTCCAGTTCAACCGCACGAAGTGGGCGAGCGATCCGGCGCCGGAGCTCGATGGCATCAAGGACCTGACCCGGGAGGCGATCGGGGCGGGCTTCTTCAACATCGACATCGATTCGTCCACCCTGGTGGACCTCGACCAGCCGACCGTGCCCCAGCAGCAGAGGGTCAACGCCGACAACACCGCCGAGCTCACGCGCCTCATCCGCCAGCTGGAGCCGGAAGGCGTGACGATCAGCATCGGCGGCGAGATCGGGGAGGTCGGCAAGGCGAACTCGACCGAGGAGGAGCTGCGGGCGTACCTCGACGAGTACCGGGGCGCCCTCGGTGACGACTCGGTCACCGGCATCAGCAAGGTCAGCATCCAGACCGGCACCAGCCACGGCGGCGTGCCGATGCCGGACGGCTCCGTGGCGGAGGTGAAGATCGACTTCGACACCCTCGACCGGCTGAGCCGCGTGGCGCGCGAGGAGTACGGGCTGGCCGGGTGCGTCCAGCACGGGGCCTCGACGCTGCCGGAGGACGCCTTCCACCACTTCCCGGAGCACGGCACGGCCGAGGTGCACCTCGCCACCGGGTTCCAGAACATCCTCTACGACGAGGGAGGTCTTCCCGGCGAGCTGCGGGCCGAGATGCTCGAGTGGTGCGTGGCGAACTGCGCGGACGAGCGCAAGGACGGCGAGACCGAGGAGCAGTTCCTCTACAAGACGCGCAAGAAGGCGATCGGGCCGTTCAAGCGCCAGCTCTGGACCCTGCCGGCTGACGCGGCCGACGAGATCGCGGGCAACCTGCGCGCGAAGTTCGGCCTCCTCTTCGACGAGCTGCGGATCGCCGGGACCCGGGAGCTCGTGGAGCGCCACGTGCGCTTCGTGCCGGTCGCCCGGCCGCTGCCCGCCGCCCTGGGCGGCGGGGATGCCGTGGCCGTCACCGCGGGCGCATCGGTCTTCGAGGATGACGGCTCGGGCGAGTAGTCCCGCACCTGCTCAGCGCAGGCCGATGAGCTTCTGAAGCATCGGCTGATCCGCCAGGCCGATCAGCCGTCTGGCCGCGTCAGGCGTCAGCTTGCCGAGGGCGGCGAGGGCACGGGCCATGTCTTCGGGTCCGAGCTCGCCGAGCAGCGCCCAGAGGCGCTCCACCGTATCGGGCTCGAGGCGGCCGAGCGCGTCGAAGAGGCCCTCGATGGCGCGGGCCTCGCCGTGGACGAAGACCTCGACGCCGCGGTCGAAGCGCCGCACGAAGTCGAGCAGGCCCTCCAGGCGTTCTCCGAGCCGCGCGAGCTCCGGGTCCCGGCCGTCGGCCACGGCCGCGTCTTGGGCCGACTCGGCGCAGATGGCGATGATGGGGATGACGGGGTCCGTCTCGCGCTGCTTGCGCTCGGCGGCGACGCGGCGGAACCACTCCCAGTGGTCGTCCACCACCGTCCAGGCGGCGGCCGCCGGCCCGCGCTGACCGGAGCGGCGCTGCGCCGGCGCGCGTCGGATGAGGCCCCACTCCTCGCACTGGGCCAGCGCAAGGCTGGTGGCGCGGTGGCTCATGCCGAGGGCGCGCCGCACCTCCGGCTCGGAGAGCGGGCCGTCGGAGACGAGCAGGTAGCCCTGGACGGTGGCCATCGACGGTGCCACGCCCCAGGCGGAGCCGATAGCGCCCCAGGCAGCCGCGAACGACCTCCGCAGCTGCTCGGCCGGGGACAGGTCGCCCGAGCCCGTGGCGTGCGCCGGAAACGTGCTACTCACGAGAGCATGTTACCGCGGCCCGGACACGACGAAGCCCCGGCGCGATGACCGGGGCTCCGCTCGCGGGAGGAGGCCGTGCTCAGTGGCAGCCGCCCGCCTTGGCGGGGGAGCCGTCGGTGTTGAACGAGGAGCCGCAGGCGCAGCTGCTGACCGCGTTCGGATTGTTGATCGCGAAGCCGGAGCCCATCAGCGAGTCGACATAGTCGATCTCCGCCCCGTCGACGTACTGCTGGCTGAACTGGTCGATGATCACCGGCACACCGTCGTGGTCCTCGACCTTGTCGCCGTCGTTGAGCTTGTCGTCGAACGCCAGGCCGTAGCTGAAGCCACTGCAGCCGCCGCTCTTCACGAAGAGGCGCAGGCGGGCATCGGTCTTGCCCTCACGTTCGCGAAGCTCGATGACCTTCTTCGCTGCCGCCTCGGTCACGGTCACCAGCTGCTCGCCGGCGGCCGCGCCACCGAGCATCGAGATCGGCTCGCGGGGGGTCTCGGACATCGTCATGAGTGAATCGCTCTCCTGGCCCGTTCGGGCATGGGTGGTGGGCTGAAGATTGGTTGCTTTGAAAAGTATAGCAAGCGGGCTGCCGGACCCCGCAAGGGGGACGATCGGTACACTTGGCGGCCACGGCAGGCGACAGGAGGACCACGCGGCGTGAGACTGGCGAAGCGCATGGATCGGATCGGCACCGAGACGGCCTTCGAGGCCGCCGCCCGGGCACGGGCGCTGGAGGCCACCGGGCGCGAGGTCATCCACCTCGAGATCGGCGAGCCGGACTTCGACACGCCCCGGAACGTCAGCGAGGCCGCGGCCCGCGCGCTCCTCGACGAGGGGGCGACCCACTACACCGCCGCCACCGGCATCGCGCCGCTGCGCGAGGCGATCGTGGCCGACGTGAAGCGCTGGAAGGGGATCGAGGCTACCCCGGAGCAGATCGTCGTCACGCCCGGCGCCAAGCCGATCATGTTCTACGCCATGCTCGCGCTCATCGACGAGGGCGACGAGGTCATCTACCCGAACCCCGGCTTCCCGATCTACGAGTCGATGGCCCGCTACGTGGGCGGCACCCCGGTGGCGGCGCCCCTGCGCGAGGAGAACGACTTCCGCATGGACGTCGACGAGGTCGCCCGCCTCGTCACCCCGCGCACGAAGCTCCTCGTCTTCAACACGCCGCACAACCCGACCGGCTCCATCCTCACCGATGCCGACATCCGCCGCCTGGCCGAGCTGGCGGTGGAGCATGACCTGGTCGTCCTGGCCGATGAGATCTACGGCCGCCTCCAGTACGCCGGCGAGCCCCTGTCGATCGCCACGCTGCCGGGCATGGCGGAGCGCACCATCACCCTCGACGGCTTCAGCAAGACGTTCGCGATGACCGGCTGGAGGCTCGGGTACGGGATCGTTCCCGAGTGGCTGATGCCCTCGTTCAGCCGCCTGGTCATCAACAGCGTGTCGTGCACGAACGCCTTCGCGCAGTACGGCGCGGTGGAGGCCCTGCGCGGCCCGCAGGACGCCGCCGGAGCCATGCGGGAGGAGTTCATCGCCCGCCGGCAGCTCATGGTGGACGGCCTGAACGCCATCCCCGGCGTCACGTGCGTCATGCCGCACGGAGCGTTCTACTGCTTCCCGAACGTGACCTCCTTCGGACGCACCAGCGCCGAGATCGCCGATCACCTCCTGTACGACGCCGGGGTCTGCGTCCTGGCCGGCACCGCCTTCGGCAAGCACGGGGAGGGCTACCTGCGCTTCAGTTACGCGAACTCGCGCGAGAACCTCGCCCGGGCGCTCGAGCTGGTAGGCGAGTCGCTGGCGAAGCTGGAGCGCACCGGCCAGCTGGTCGGGGCGGCATCGTGAGCACCGCTTCCGTGGGTGGTGCTCCTCACACGAGCGTCGTGCCGGAGGCGGACCGTTGGGTGTCCCTGCGACCGCCTTCCTCCGTCGCCTGGCTCCCGGGGGGAGCCATACGGCCGGTGGGGCGACGTCGCTCCGCATACGAGCAGCGCAGGTGACCGCCCATGCCTGAGCACCGACGCCCGCGGGTCCTGGTCACCCGCATCATCCCCGACGAGGGGTTGGACCCGGTTCGCGCGGCCTGCGACGTGGACCTGTGGACCGACGAGCTCCCACCGGCCCGCGACGAGCTCCTGCGCCGCGTGGCCGGCGTCGACGGCCTGCTCTCCCTCCTGACCGATCGCGTCGACGACGAGCTGCTGGACGCGGCAGGCCCGCAGCTCAAGGTCGTGAGCAACTTCGCCGTCGGCTACGACAACATCGACGTCCCGGCGCTCACCCGTCGGGGCATCCCGGCGGGCAACACCCCGGGTGTGCTGACCGAGACCACGGCCGACCTGGCCTTCGCGCTGCTCATGGCCGCCGCGCGCCGCATCCCGGAGGGCGTCGACTACGTCCGTGACGGCCACTGGCGCACGTGGGGACCGATGCTGCTCATGGGCGTCGACGTCCACGGCGCCACGCTCGGGATCGTCGGTTTCGGGCGCATCGGGCGCGAGATGGCGCGCCGCGGCCGCGGCTTCGGGATGCGGATCCTCTACCACGACGTCCACCCGGCCTCGCCCGACGAGGAGGCCGAGCTGGGCGCGCGCCGGGTCGAGATGGACCAGCTGCTTCGTGAGTCCGACTTCATCAGCCTGCACGTCAACCTGACCGGCGAGACGCACCATCTCATCGACGCCGACGCCCTGCGCGCCATGAAGCCGACGGCCGTGCTGGTCAACACGTCCCGTGGCCCGGTCGTCGATCCGGAGGCCCTGACCACGGCGTTGCGGGACGGCGAGATCTTCGCCGCCGGCCTGGACGTCACCGAGCCGGAGCCACTCCCCGCCGATCATCCGCTGGTGTCCATGCCGAACTGCGTGGTCGTGCCGCACATCGCCTCGGCGTCCCGGGTGACGCGCGGGAAGATGGCGGCCATGGCGGCCGCCAACCTGCTGGCCGGACTGCGCGGCGAGCGGCTGCCGACCTGTGTGAACCCGGAGGTCTACGAGTAGCGTCCGTGCCCCAGCCCCGCCTGAAGCTTCCCGACCTGAAGGAGCCGCACCGGTACGAGCACCAGCGACCGCACCGGCCGTCCCACCTGCCGAAGCGGCTGACGCCGCCGCCCGAGCGCCAGGGGCCCCCGGACCTGTCCCTCTTCCTCTACGCCGGGCTCGCGCTGGTGGCCGTGCTGGGCATCGTGGCCATCCCGTACGCCATCGGCTTCCTGTTCGAGGTGATCCGCTTCTAGGCGGGGGCTAGGCCTGGGCGGTCCAGACGTAGATGACCTCGTCCTCGACCTTCACCCGCGGCCTGGCGAGGTCGGGCAGGTCGATCGGGTACGCCTGCGCGTCGCCGGGGTAGGCGCCCTCCGCTCGCCATCGGCTGCGGCTGTTGGCCAGGCGCCCACGCAGGTCGAAGCTGGCGCCGTGGCACGGGCAACGCAGGTCCCGCCAATTCGGCCGGAACTGCAGCGTGCACTGCATGTGGGTGCAGATGGCCGACAGCGCGCGCACCTCGCCGCCGTCGTTGACGACGAAGCCGTCGAAGGCGGGCGTCGTGAAGCGCAGCGCGGAGCCCGGTGGGACGTCGGCGAGGCCGGCGACCCGCGTCCAGAACCCGTCTCCGCCGACCAACGGAACATCCCGCCACTCGCCCGGGGCGGCGTCGTCCTGGCGCTCGCCCAGCAGCGACGCACCGATGGCGCCCGCCGCCAGGCCCGCGGCGGCTCCCAGCCCGGCCTGGAGGAGCTCGCGGCGACTGAGCCGCCAGCGGCCGGCGCCGGCCGGGCGGGGTCGATCGCGGACCGGCGGAGGGGTCCTCACCGCCTCGATCCCGGCGTCGGCCTCGCGCATCCGCATCCGGAGCTGCTCCACGAACGCCGGGTCGGGCGCGCTGGCGTCGGCGCCACGGCCCGCCGCGGCCAGCTCGGCCGCCATGCGGGCCATCTCCGCCTCGTCCCGGTCGTCGACCGACTCGGGGGACGGGCGGCCGTCGCCGAGCAGCGCCTCGAGGTAGCGGTCGAACCGCTCGGCGGCGTCGAGGTCGCGGCGCTCGTCGTCAGCCATCGGTCCCATCTCCCAGGAGCGCTGCCCGTCGCAGTGCCCGGTACTGGAGGACGC
>DATAKU010000072.1:0-4980 GCA_036261425.1 Candidatus Limnocylindria bacterium
AGTGGACCCGGAGCGTTATGCCTGACCTGCATCCCATCGTCCAATGGGTGGACGAGCTGATCCGCGAGACGATCCCCGGGCTCCAGTTCGCCATCAAATGGAAGAAGGCGTACTACGGGCTGCCGGAGCGAGGCTGGATCATCGAGATGGTCGCCTACGACGTCTCCGTGAACGTCGTCTTCCTCGGCGGCGCGGACTTCGGCTCTCCGCCTCCGCTCGGGGACACCGACCGCAGCCGCTACGCGAAGGTCACGACGCTGGAAGAGGCGCAGCGACCAGAGCTGCGCGAGTGGGTCGAGCAAGCCGCGCACGTGCCTGGATGGAAGTGAGACGCCGCCCGCCACCCCGATTCTGCGCCGTCACCCAGCACGTCCCGACCTGGGGCCGAAGCCAATCCTTGCGCTGAGGCATGCGACACTGAGAGCACCTGCAGGCACCGCAGGGTGGAGGGACGATGTCGCTGGACGTGATCGCGATGGTGGGGACCGGGGTGGTCCTGGCGTTGGCCTTGTGGCAGCTGGTGCGGCGCCACCGGCTCAGCTGGAAGGGACCGCTGTCTGACGTCCCCGATTCACCGCCCGCGGCCACGCCGATTGCCGCTCCTGGCGCCACGCCGCCCTATAGCAGCCTGGACCCCAGCGGGCCGCCGAAGCGGCACGCGGACGGCACGAGGGTCGACGGGTTGCCCGACGAACCGTCCTGACCAGCACGGGAGCGATTTTCAGTCGCTCACGCACATCACTCACGTTGAGCCGCCCTCGAGCCAGGACGGAGAGCACCAGCTGGCCTACGTCGATTGTCGGCTGCATCCCTGCCCGGCACAGGTGCATACCTAGAGGGACATGTGCACCCGCGAATGGCAGCGACACGACACCGGCGCCGAGGGCGCGGCATCGCCGATGCCCTGGACAGGCGCCGTCACGACGCTCGAGGCCGATGGCACGCTGAGCCGTCGGTTCGTCGGCTGCACCTGCGGCCGATCACTCGCGGCCGCCGCCCCGCCCGACAGCCGACACCAGATCTCCAAAGAGCGAGAGGAGGCCCGCCGCCCGGGCCGCCAGCACCGATCGCTGCCGCGGCGCCCGATCGTCATGCGGCTGCAGCGCGGAGCCGCATCGGGCTGATTCCCGACAGGGCCAAAGCGCCCTGGGCAACCTGGTCCAACGGCCCTCGCCCGTGCATCCGCCGCCCGGGAGGCTTGATCCATGCCTCTCGGGACGCGGCCATCGGTGCTTCGAGCCCGGACCGTGGCGCCACGGGCTGCCGACTGGTTCGGCGTCGCGATGCTGGTCGGCCTTCTTGCCAGTGGGTACGTCTACAACCTGACGCTGGTCCAGATCGGCCTGCCCGACTTCGGGGAGCGAGTCCTTGGCATGACGTCGTCCGACGTGGCGTGGATGATGGCCGGACTCGCGGTCGTCACCGCGGCAACGGCGGTCCTCACGGCCGTGACCATGCAGCGGCTGGGGTGGACGTCGTTGCGCGCCAAGCTGCGGCTGGCCGCGGTGAGCGCCGGGGGGCAGACGGCTCTGACCGCACAGCTCGGCGCCGTCGGAGACGCCGGCGGCCTCTGGCTCTGGCTGCTCGCCGCCGGTGCGCTCCTGGGCGCCGGCATCCCGGCCGCGTTCGGTCTCCTGGTCGACCTCATCCCCGTGCGCTGGCGAGGGTATGCGGCCGCGGCGGCAACCGCGCTCGCCTACGCGCTGGCGTCGACCCTGAGCGGGGAGTGGCGGGCGGGATCGCTGGCGTCGCTGCTCCTGCCGCCGATGGCGCTGGGCGCGCTGGGTCTGCTGGCCTTCGGCTTCTGGCGTATGCCGTTCGCCGAGACCCTGAGTCGCAACCGCCACGACCCGCGCTACGGCACCGGTCGCTACGCGGGGGCGGGTGAGCGGCGGCACCTCCTCGTGGCGCTCGTGGCGCTGTTCGCGATCTTCTTCATCGACAGCTTCGGCTTCCTGCGCATCATCGACACGCCGGCCTACCTCAACGCCGCCTGGCAATCGGCCGAGGCGGGGGACCGCACCTTCGTCGCCGGCGCACACGTCGTCGGGGCGCTGGTGGCCGGCGTGCTGTACACGCACCTGGGCTATCGGTCGCTCCTGGGCTGGATCTTCGGGCTCTTCGCCCTCGTGCACCTGATGTACCTGTACGACGTGCGCGTCATGGGCGGCGGCAGCCAGGTCCTCGCCATGCCTGCTCTGTACGCGCTCGGCGTGAGCCTCTACACCGTCGTCAACTTCGCGATCTGGGCGGACGTGTCGACGGCGCGGAACGTGGGGCTGATGTCGGCCATCGGCGTCGCCGCCTCCGCCTGGACGGCGACGTTCCTGAGCACCGCGCTGGCCATCAGCTGGAACGAGACCCGACCGCTCGAGGCCCACCTGGAATGGGTGGCGGCCCTCGCGCTCGCCGGACTCCTGGTGGTCGGGGCCTGGCAGGCCTATACCCCGCACCGCGGGTCGATCCGCGTGGCAGCCCGATGAGGCGCGCACTGCTCCTGGCCGCCATCACGATCGTTCTCTCCGCATGCGGCGAGCAGGGCAGCATCGGCGGCCTGCTGGTGATGGAGGGCCGCCACACCGTCGAGCGTCGAGCGACCCTGTACGGCGATCTCCTGGTGCTGGACGGTCAGGTGGAGGTCCGTCGGGGTGGCCGGATCACCGGGTCCGTGTTCGTGCTGAGCGGCGACGTGGAGATCGCCGGTCGCGTGGACGGCGATGTCGCCGTCGTCGGCGGACGCGTCCGCATCACCGATGAGGCGACGATCGCCGGGGGTCTGCGCCGCGGTGGCGGCGAGGTCGACCAGGCGCCGGGCGCCTCCGTCGGATCGGAGCTGGTGTCCCCGGTGACGGTGGACGCCATCATCGGTCTGACCCGGCCGAGCGCGGAGCCGGACGGCCTCACGCCGTGGACCCTGGTCCAGCTGGCGGTCCTGGCGCTGCTCGCCGCGGCTGCCGGCCGCGTGGCGCCGCGATCGATCGGGCGCATGTCCGCCGCCGTGCGCCGGCAGCCGCTGGTCCCGCTGGCCGTGGGCATCCTGGCCCTCTTCGTCGGCCTGTCGCTGCTGGTGTTCATGGTGTTCACCGCGGTGCTCATCCCGGTCGCCCTGCTCCTGGCCATGGCCAGCGTGCTGGGGGCTGGCCTGGGCGCCGTCGCCCTCGGCGTGCTGCTGGTGCGTCGCGTCCTGGGTCCGGGCTGGCTGGGAGGCCGCCTCGGACTCCAGGCGGCCGTCGGGAGCGCCGCGGTGGCCGCCGTCGTGCTCCTCGCCTCCCGCATTCCGCTGATCGGGGAGCTGACCGTCGCGGGCGTGGGCTCGATCGCGCTGGGCGCCTGGTTGGTGACCCGCTTCGGGACGCGCGAGATGCCCGTCGAGCAGCCCTGAGCGCGACGGAACCGCGGCGCCGGATTACCGCTCGACGGCGATCCCGCCGATCACGCTGAGCGCGCGGACCACGAGCACTGGGGCCCCCGGATCATCAGGATCGGGCACGCTGGCGGAGACGCCGCCCACGACCGCGCGGGCGTGCGACTCGACCCGGCAGCCGGCGGGCACGGTGATGGAGATGCCGCCGAACAGGGACCGGACGTCGAGCTCGGCGCCCGGCGCCAGGGTGACTCCGCTGAGGTCGAGCGAGATGCCGCCGAACCAGGCCAGGACGCGGCCACCGCGGAAGGCGGTCGATCGGCTCGCGAATTCCACCCCGTCGAAGATGGCGACGACCTCGAGCTCGTCGCTGGAGGCGTCGCCGCGGGAGCTGATCCAGCCGCGCAGCACGGCCGCGCTGCCGGCGACCCCGGCGATGGCACCGGCGCCCAGGAGGAGCAGGGTGCGAATGAGACGGAACATGCCGACAGCGTAGCAGCCGAGGACGGCCGGAACGACCCCGCGCTAGAGTTGGCCCATGGACGTCGGCGGCATCCTGCTCATCGTCGCGGTGGTGGCCACGGTCACCGGCCTGAATTACTACCGCGGCCTGCGCGGCGCGCCGCTCCTCGTCGTGAGCGCGGCGGCCCTGGCGCTGAGCGTGGGCTACGTGCTGCTCCGCGGCTGAGGACCGGCTCCGGCACGATCGTTGCTGCTTCGCGATGGCGTGTGACTTCGCACCGCTCGACGAAGGGAGTTCGCCGTGGAATGGATCATCGTCATCGTGCTCGTCGTGCTCCTGCTGGGGGCCCTCGGCCCGCGCGCAGGGTGGTACGGCACGGCGGGGGTGCTGTGGGACATCCTCAGCCTGATCATCGTCATCGCGCTGATCGTGTGGATCCTGGACCTGCTGGGGGTGATCGCCGTCTTCTGACGGACCGATAGGCCGCACGCGCGACGAGGGCGCCCGACGGGTCGGGCGCCCTCGTTCCGTGGGCGCTAGGCTGACCTGCGCGACGAGGCGCTGGCCGTGGGCCGCTCGTGCACGCCCTCGCCGAACTCCTCGAGCATCTTGGCGTTGAATGCGGGCAGGTCCTTCGGCGTCCTGCTGGTGACGATGCCGCGATCGGTGACGACCTCCTCGTCGTCCCACTCGGCGCCGGCGTTGCGCAGGTCCGTCTTGAGCGACGGGTAGCTCGTCACGCGGCGCCCGCGCACCACGTCGGCCTCGACCAGCATCCACGGGCCGTGGCAGATCGAGGCGATCGGCTTGCCCGCGTCGTGCATCTCGCGCACGAAGCGCACCGCATCCGGCTCCTGGCGCATGACGTCGGGGTTCTTCACGCCGCCGGGGATCAACAACGCGTCGAAGTCGTCGGCGCGCGCGGCGTCGACGGTCCGATCGACGGTGGCGGTGTCCGCATCGGTCTTGCCGGTGATCGTGCCGCCGTGGTTCGAGATGATCATGGTCGAGGCGCCGGCCTCCTCGAGAGCGCGGCGCGGCTCGGTCAGCTCGCTCGGCTCGTAGCCATCGGTCACGAGGATGGCGACGCGCAGGCCATCAAGCTTCATCGGTGATTCCCTCTCCTGCGTGGTACGCCCCGAGAGGGCCGCAG
>DATAKU010000091.1:0-13935 GCA_036261425.1 Candidatus Limnocylindria bacterium
GGCCTGGTCACCGGCGCAGCATACGTCCCGCGGCCCGGGGAGCGCCGCTGGCCGGGCACGACGACGCCCGGGCCGCGTGGCCCGGGCGTATGGGTCTTGGGTCAGCCGTTCGAGGGGCTGAGCCGCGGGGTCCGGAGGCGGTCGAGCCAGGATTCGCGCCGGCCATCCTCGTCGGTCGCGGGGCGAAGGTCGATCAGATGGCGACGGCGCTTGAGCTCGCGACGCCGATCCTCCTCCACCGCCTGGGAGAGCATGAGAGCGGTGATGGGGTTCACGTCACCGTCCTCCTTTCGTGTTGTGGTTCGGTCGGCCGGCTCGGTGGGCTATCGGTCGGTTCGTGTGGAACCGAGGGATGATCCCGTCGCGCGAGCCAGCTCGCGGCGGAACGCCTGAATGAAGGTCCGGGCCGCGCCCTTGCCCTCATCGGTCCTCCGTTCCGGCCGCTCGGGCCGATGCGGAGGCGGCGAGAAGAACGCGACGTCGGGTGCGGTGAAGGCCAGGACGGCTCCTGCCAACATCTCGTGCTGCCTCCTTTCGGTGTTGCTGTGCTGGGCCTGCTCGGCGAGATGCGTCGATGGTGCCCCGCGCCGGCCCCGAGCCCAACCGTCGCGGGTCGCGGGCGGGCGGCGATCTTTCGCCGAGGCCGCGGTACGTCATTCCGCCGCGGGAAGGCCGGCGCGAGGCTCGTATCCTGTGCTCATGCCGTCCGCTCCCCCCACGCAGCACCTCACCTTCCTCTTCGCTGACGTGGAGGGGAGCACCCGGATGGCCGAGCTTCACGGCGCCGCGGCCGGCGCCGCCCTGGCCCGCTACCACGAGCTGGTGGCCGAGACGGTCGCCTCAGTTGGTGGCCGGATCTTCGAGCGCATCGGCGACGGCGCCTACGCCTCGTTCCCCGATGCCCCAGCCGCCGTCATGGCCGCGGACCGGCTGCAGGGCCGCTTCGCGGAGGAGGACTGGGGGCCCATCGGCCGCCTCCGCGTGCGGATCGTGCTGCTCAGCGGGGACGTGGAGGTCCGGGACGACCGCTATTACGGGCGCCCGCTGTTCCGGGCGGCGCGTCTCCAGGCGCTGGCCAGCGGCGGCGAGACCCTGCTTGCCGGGAGCACGGTCGACGAGCTGCTCGGCTCGCTGCCGGACGGAACCGTCCTGCGCGACCTCGGCTCGCAGCGCCTGCGCGACGTTTCGGAACCCGAACGCGTGTTCGCGCTGGTGCATACTTCGCGTGCGCGCCCCGGCGATGAGCCGTCCGCCCAACCCGAGTTGCAGAGGCAGGGAGCCGAGACCGTGACCGTGAACGAGGAAGAAGGACCGATCCGGGTGATGCTCGTCGACGACCACGCCGTCGTGCGTCGCGGCCTGCGTGGCTTCCTTGAGCTGCTGAAGGACTTCGACGTGGTCGGCGAGGCGGAGAACGGCCGCGAGGCGGTCGGACTCGCCGATCGCCTGGTGCCCGACGTGATCCTGATGGACCTCCTCATGCCGGAGATGGGCGGCCTCGAGGCGATCGCCACCATCAAGCAGGCGCATCCGGAGATCGAGATCGTCGCCGTCACCTCGTTCATCGAGGAGGAGAAGGTCACCTCGGCCCTGGAGGCCGGCGCGTCCGGCTACCTGCTCAAGGACGCCGAGGCCGAGGAGGTGGCCCAGGCCATCCGCGCCGCCTACAACGGCGAGGTGCACCTGGATCCGGCCGTGTCGCGGCTGCTCGCCCAGCGGCTCCGCCAGCGCAAGGACGCCGAGCCGGTCGAGCCCCTCACCGGCCGCGAGAAGGAGGTCCTCTCCCAGCTGGCCAAGGGCGCCTCGAACAAGGAGATCGCCTACGAGCTCGGCATCACCGAGCGCACGGCCCGGACCCACGTCTCGAACATCCTGGGCAAGCTCGGCCTCGCGTCGCGGACCCAGGCGGCCCTGTACGCGGTGGAGCACAAGCTCGTCTAGGTACACGCGGCGGAGGGCCCCAGCCCGTTGCCAGGACGGCATCAGGTCGGTCATACGCCCGGGTCAGCGGTGGTTGTCTCTGTAGATTCACCGTTGGGTCATCTGCCGTGGGCACGGTGCACAAGCCCGCATGTCACGGACTCTCGTGCCGATCCTGGGCGTGCGCGCCTCTCGGCGACTGCCCGGCATCCAGCGCGAGGGCCGGTGCGTGATGGGTCGCGGAAACGTCGCCTGAAGCCCGGTCGGGGCAACGCTCCGTCGACTCATCGGCGGCGCGTGCGCCTGGAAGGCCATCCGACGTCTGCTCGGGCCATGGGAGCGCTGATCCGTCGGCGGAACGTCGCTCTCATGGCCGGCTCCGGCGACATTCCGCCGATGCACCGAACGCCGTCCGACCTCTCCTCGTCGGCGCCGACTGGAAATCTGCGCTCATTGGAGGCCATTGGCCGGAAAACGACCCGTCTCAGCAGCCGATCTGAGCGTGGCCGGTGGCTCCGCCCCGCCATCGGTCCGGGTAACGTGCCAGATACAAAGCAGGTTTCGAGTCACGAGCACTCGCAAGACGCTCGCGGGCTCGAGCACGATTGCGACTCGGAGAGCGCGTGCGACACCGCGCACGACCTTCGGCCGGCTGATCCGACGATGCATGGGTGCGGTGCCGAGGGGCCTACGGCCCGCCGCGGCGATCCATGACCGAATGTTCACCCAAGGGCCGATCCGGGTTGCGTTTGGGCGATACATCGCCGTTCCACGAGCACGAGGCGCGCCCCCGGTGCCGTTCACGTTGCGGGAACGGCAATACGCGGACGGAACGGCACCCCGCAAGACCTCGGGGTCAACGTCCGGCGCTGTATCGCCGGCACGCGGCAAGGGAGAGCCCCCGTCCAGGACGCGGAACACGCAAGACGGAACACGCGACACGGAACACAGGGAAGCGCCCCGTCCCGGACCGGACGGGGCGCTCATCAAATGACGGTGGCCTGTCGGCCCGAGGACCTAGCCCTCGACCACCAGGGTCCCGGTCATGGTCGGGTGCAGCGAGCAATCGAAGAAGTACTCGCCCGCATCCAGGGCCGGGATGTCGTACACGATCGTGCCGTCGGTGACGAGCTCGCCCTCGAAGAGCTTCTCGGACTTCGACTCATCGGTGTAGATCGCGATGTTGTGCGGCATCGCGTCCTCGTTGACCAGGGCGATGGTGAAGGCCTCGCCTCCGGCCACGCTGAGCGTGCCCGGATCGAAGGCCAGGTCGACCGCGGTGACGGTGTAGTCGGCGTCGGCAGGCGGGGTATCGCTGCCGCCGCCCTCACCAGCCGAGGTGCTGCCACAGGCGGCCAGCACGGCGGCCAGGGCGACGGCGACGAGTGAGAGGCGAATCGGCTTCATGGGTGCTACGGATCTCCTGAGTCTGACGGGCGGACCGGCGAACCGGCCCGCCCGCATCGGCTACTGAGCTGAGGCTAGGCGGCCTCGGGGCGGAAGCGGCGCGGCAGGATCGGCGCGACCGACGACAGCGCAGCGCGGACCATCCCCATGGGGCTGCGGTAGACGCGGATGACGTCGACCATCAGCACCGCCAGGAGCACGACCTCGATGCCCTTGGCGATCCAGCCGAGGGTGAAGTACGGGCCCATGACCAGGTATCCACCGATGGTCGCCAGGACGTAGCCGGCCAGCGCGAGGCGCGGCGCCCAGCTGAAGCGCTGGACCAGGGCCATCGGAACGGCGGCGCCGATCACGATCAGGCCGGCGAGGCCGATGTAGCCCAGCCCGTTCAGCGTGAACAGCACGCCGCCGAGGCCGAGGTGGATGTACGCCGTCGCCAGCGTGAGACCGACGATCGCGGCGGTGACCACGAAGCCGGCGGTGCGGGAGCGCAGGAAGGACATGGCAGGAACCTCCGAATGCGTTTGCGACGCCGGTAGTGGCATCGGTGTCGTTGCTGAGACCAGTCTCGTCAGCGGCAGGGCCGGGGGAATCCGGCAGAGGGGCGAGGAGGAGCCGCGACAAGGAGGCGGCCTGCGGATCGGCCGGACGACGTAGGTGCCTGGGCCGGCCGTCCCACCGTGGGTCGGGACGCGCCGGATCGAGCGGACCTCCCTCGCACACCGATGGCGTATCCTCAGCGACGCTCATGACCCGCGCACCGAGCCGTCCCGAGGCGGTCCCGCAGCACCCCGGCGCCGAGCCGGACATGTCGGCCAACCTGTCGCACGCGGTCGAGGAGGCCGCACGCCTCCTCGATGCGGACGGCGCGATGGTATACCTCGTCGATGCCGACACCGGGAAGCTCCGCTTCGCCGTCGACGCCGGCATCCGCGACGGCGAGGCGCGGCAGCTGATCCACGACCTGGAGCTGACCGTCGGGACGGGCATGTTCGGCGCGGCGGTCGCCGGTCGCGAGCTGGTGGTCACCTCCGACTACGGCGCCGACAAGCGGTTCCCGCACGCCCCGGTGGCGGACCGGATCGTCGAGCTCGAGAGCATCGTCTCCATGGCGGTGGCGCCGCTCATCGCCGGTGACGAGGCGCTCGGCGCGCTGGGTGCCTACTCATCTCGTGTCGACGCGTTCGACGAGGCGGGCCTGGCGCTGCTCCGCGCGCTGGCCGACCATGCGGCCGCGGCCATCGGGAACCAGCGGCTGATCGAGCGCCTGGCCCGCTCCCAGGCCGAGCTGGCCCGGCGGGTGGAGGCGCAGGAGACCCTCGCCAAGATCACCTCGGCCCTCGCCGGCATCCGCGAGCCGGACGAGGTCCTCCAGGAGGTCGTCGACGCCGCGCGCAAGCTCATCGGCTCCGACGGCGCCCACCTGGCGCTCCTGGAGCCGGACGGACGCAGCCTGCGCCCGACGGTGGTCGCCGGCGACACGCGGGCCGAGCTGCGGGAGTGGCTGCAGACGCTGCGCTTCCCGGTCGGCGGAGGGATCAACGGCCTCGCGGCGCGTGACCGCGTGCCGATCTTCACCGAGGACTACCTGGTCGATTCCCGCATCCCGCACGGCGCCGACGACCAGGAGGTGGCCGAGCGGATGGGCCTGCGCGGCATGGCCGCCGCACCGCTGCTGGCGCCCGGGGACGAGGTGATCGGGACGCTGGCCGTGTCCTTCGAGAGCGCGCACCGGTTCACCGAGGACGAGATCGCACTGCTGCGCGGCCTGGCCGACCAGGGGGCGATCGCCATCGCCAACTCCCGCCTGGTCGACGAGCTGTCGAACTCCGAGGCCCGCTTCCGCCACCTGGTGATCTCCTCGCCGGACCTGGTGTGGGAGACGGACGCCGACGGGCGCTTCACCTTCCTCTCGCCGCGCGTCGCCGAGCTGACCGGCTGGCAGCCGCAGGAGCTCATCGGCAAGGGATGGGAGCACATCGTCGGACCGGAGTCGATGCCGGACGCCATGGCGACGTGGCAGGGGCTGAAGGTGGCGCCATCGGCGGTGCGCAAGAACCGGTTCATGCTCCTGCGCAAGAAGGGCGAGCCGGCACCGGCAGAGGTCTACGCCATCGGCAGCGAACGCGACGGCCGGTTCGTGGGCGCTCACGGCTCCATCAGGGACCTGACCGAGGCCGAGCAGCTCAACGACCGTCTGCGCCGGCAGGCCGATGAGCTGGCCCGCCGCGTGGAGGCCCAGCGCACGCTGGCCGAGATGGCGGCGCAGCTCACCTCGCTGCGCGAGCCGGGAGAGGTGCTGCGCGAGACGCTCGAGGCGGCCGTACGGCTCCTCGACGGCAGCGGCGGCCAGATCGGCATGATCGTGACCGATGCGGACGGCACGCTGCGCTGGGGCGACGGCCACTCCCTGGCGCGGGGCCGAATCGTGCCGTTCACCAAGGAGGATCGGACCGCCGTCGAGGAAGGGGTGTCGGGACGGGCGGTCCGCGAGCGCCGCGCAACCTGGACCGACGACTACCTGGCCGATTCCTCCTTCCCCCACGAGCCCAACTCCGACCGGATCGCGCGCGAGCTCGGGATCCGGGCGGTCATCGCCGCCCCGATGCTGGGCGAGGCCGGACCGATGGGTGCCCTGGGCGTGTATTCGGTGGAGCCCGGCAAGTTCGACGACGACGACGCGTCGCTCCTCGGCCTGCTGGCCGACCAGGCCGCCATCGTGCTGACCAACGCGCGACTGTACGCCGAGGCGGACGTCAGCCGTCGCCGCCTGGCCCACCAGGTCGAGGCACAGCGCACGCTGGCCGAGATCGCCACGGCCATCACCTCGCTGCGCGATCCATCGGCCGTGCTCGACCGGACCATGGCCGAGGCGAGGCGCCTGCTGCAGGCGGAGGCCGTGGTCATCCACCAGGCTCGTGCCGGGACCGGCGAGCTTGTCGACTACGGGACCCTCCAGCGTGCCGGCCGCGGACAGCAGCAGATCGAGGAGGTCACCGTCTCCATCGGGCAGGGCGTGGCGGGCCGCGCCATCGCCGAGGGGAAGCCGGCCTGGACCGGCGACTACCTGGCAGACACGACGTTCACCCACACGCCTCGGGCCGACGAGTGGATCAGTCGATTCGGGTACCGCTCCCAGCTCAGTGCCCCGTTCATCGGCGAGGATGGTCCGGTCGGGGCCATCAGCGCCTACTCCTCCCGTCCCGACGCCTTCAACGAGGAGGACGCCCAGCTGCTCGGGGCGCTGGCCAGCCAGGCGGCCATCGTGCTGGGCAACGCCCGCCTCTACGAGGAGCTGGAGCGCCGCATCGAGGCACAGCGCACCCTCGGCGAGATCGCCGCGCGGATCACCGCCATCCGCGATCCCGGTGACGTCCTGCAGCGCACGCTCGACGAGGCGGTCCGCCTGCTGGACGCGGACGGCGGCCGGATCGAGCTGGTCAGCGAGAGTGGCGACCTGCGCTGGGCCTTCGGGCACTCGGCCATCGACCTGCCGATCGAGCGCGGGGACGGCGACGGACCGGTGACGGGCGACGAGGGCGTCTCCGGCCGCGCGGTGGCCGAGGGACAGGTGGTGCGCACCGGCGACTACCTTTCCGACGCCTCCTTCGCGCACTCGGAGCCGTCGGACCGATACATCCGTCAGCACGGAATCCGTTCGGTGATGAGCGCGCCGCTCACCGGGGAGGAGGGCGCGTTCGGGTCGATCACGGTCCACTCCCAGGCGCGTGACGCCTTCGATGAGGCCAATGCCGAGCTGCTGGGCGTGCTGGCCAGCCAGGCCGCCATCGCGGTCACCAACGCGCGCCTCTACGAGCAGCTGCGCGACCGAATCGACGCCCAGCAGACGCTGGCCGCCATCACCGCCGAGATCGCCGCCATCCACGACCCGGCCGCGGTGCTGCAGCGCACGGTCGACGAGGCCGTGCGCCTGCTGCGCGCCGACGCGGCGCTCATCAACCCGCTGGAGCGCGACGGGACGGTGCTGGGCAAGCCCATCGCCTTCGCGCCCGCCGAGGCGGGCGCCTACGACATCGAGGTCCCGGTCGGCTCGGGCGTGACCGGGCTGGCGATGGCCGAGCGGCGCGTGGTGCGCACCGGCGACTACCTCACCGACCAGGCCTTCCCGCACCACGACGAGGCCGACGACCACATCCGCGGCCGGGCGCTGAACTCGATCATGTCGGCGCCGCTCGTCGGCAGCAGCGGCGGCCTGGGCGTGCTGACGGTGCAGGCGCACCGAACCGGAGCCTTCAGCGATTCCGACGAGGAGCTGCTCCGAATCCTGGCCGACCAGGCGGCCATCGCCATCACCAACGCGCGGCTGTACGACGAGCTGGGCAACGAGTCGGCGGCGCTGGCGCGCCAGATCGACTCGCAGCGGCGCCTGCTCCAGATCAACGAGGGCCTCCTGTCGACGCTGGATCCGTCCAGCGTGCTGGACCTCATCGCCGATGGGGTGTACGGCGTGGTCCGCTACGACAACTTCAGCCTGTACCGCGTCGATCCCGAAGAGGAGCACCTGGTGCCGGTGCTGGCGCGCGACACCCACGCCGAGGCGGTCCTTGGCTTCCCCATCCCTCGCGGCCAGGGCCTGACCTGGTGGTGCGTTCAGCATCGCGAGCCGGTCATGCTCAACGACGCGCTCCACGACCCGCGCATCGTCCAGATCCCGGGGACGCCGACCGAGGAGGAGGCGATCATCATCGTTCCGCTGGTGAGCGGCGACCAGGTCATCGGCGCCATGAAGATCGCCCGCAGCGGCGGTCCGGAGGTGGCCTTCACCGATGCGGACTTCGAGCTTGTCCAGCTCTTCGCCGCGCAGGCCGCGGTGGCGATCACGAACGCGCGCCTGTACGAGGAGCTGCGCGAACGCAGCGACGCCCAGCGCTCGCTGGCCGAGATCGCCGCCCAGATCGCCGCACTGCACGACCCGTTGACCGTCATCCAGCGAGCCGTGAAGGACGCCGCTCGCCTGCTGCGCGCCGATCGGGCCCAGGTCAACCTGGCCACCGAGGGCGGGGAGTTCCTCGACCGGCCGATCGCGGCGGCCCCCGAGCCGCCCTCGAACGACGACGTGGTGGTGCCGCTGGGGTCCGGGATCGCGGGCATGGCGGCGGCGGAGCGACGGGTGCGCTGGACGGGGGACTACCTGTCGGACGATCGGTTCCCGCACGACGAGGGCGACTCCTGGATCGACGTGCAGGGCATCCACTCGATGATGTCGGCCCCGCTCGTCGGGCCGGATCGGCTCATCGGCACCATCACCGTCCAGGCCCGCGAGCTCAACGCCTTCGACGGCGACGACGCCGAGCTCCTCAGCCTGCTGGCCGACCAGGTGGCCATCGCGCTCACCAACGCCCGGCTGTACGCCGAGCTGGAGGAGTCGGAGCGGCGCTATCGGCACCTGGTCGACAACTCGCCGGACATCGTCTGGGCGGTCGACGCGGATGGCAACTTCACCTTCCTGAGCGGCTCCATGGAGGAGCGATCCGGCGTCAAGCCGGAGAACCTGCTCGGCCGGCCATTCACGACCCTCGCCAGCGAGGAGACCTTCGCCCCTGCCCTGGAAGCGTGGGAGGAGCTGCGCCGCAACCCGCACCAGGAGCGGCGCGTCCGGCTCGACATCCCGCTGCCGGACGGCCGCGTCAGCCAGACCGAGGTGGCCATGACGTCGACCATCGTCGACGGCAAGTTCGCCGGTGCCCACGGCTCGGTGCGCGACATCAGCGAGCGGGAACGCCTGGAGGGCGACCTGCGCCGGCAGGCGGCCGAGCTGGCGGCCAGCCAGGAGCGTGCGCACCTGGCACGCGAGCTCCACGACTCGGTCACTCAGGCCCTGTTCAGCATGGGGCTCACCCTGCGCACCCTGGAGCTGCTGCTGCAGACCGATCCGGAGTCGGCGCGCGCCAAGCTCGGCGAGCTGCGCGAGCTCCAGAAGGACGCCCTGGCCGAGATGCGGACCCTGATCTTCGAGCTGCGCCCGTCAAGCCTGGAATCCGACGGGCTGGTGCAGGCGCTGCGCAACAACGCGACCGCCGTGCAGCGTCGCACCGGCCTGGCGATCGTGGTCGATGCGGAGCCGATCGACCGCATGGCGCTCCAGGTCGAGGAAGCCCTGTACCGCATCGGCCAGGAGGCGCTCCACAACGTCGTGAAGCACGCGAACGCCTCGAAGGCCACCATCCGGATCGCGGTGGAAGAGGACAAGCTGGTCCTGTCGGTCACCGACGACGGGGTGGGCTTCGCGCCCGACGAGGTGCCGCGGCTGCACTTCGGTCTCATCGGCATGCGGCAGCGGATGGATCTGGTCGGCGGCGAGCTGCGCGTCGACAGCCGCCCCGGACACGGCACCACGATCCAGGCGGCCGTTCCGGTCCGGGCGGCGGAGGCCACGGCGGTCACATCGGCCGAATGACGTAGGCGAGGGTTGGCCATCCGGCCAGTAGTCCCTGCGAACGGGAGCGGTCTACCCTCGATCCATGCCGCCGCTCAGCCTGCGTGAAGAACTGCCCGAGACGCCGAGGGTGGTGATCGTGGATGCGGACCGGCGGGTGCAGGCCAGCCTGGCCGACCTGCTCAGCGTGACCAACGACGTGGAGGTGGTTGGCCGCGCGGGAGACGTTCGCACGGCCCTCGAGCTCATCGAGAAGGAGCGGCCGGACGCCGTGCTGGTGGACCCCCGGCTGCCCGACATCGAGGCCGGGATCGCGCTGGTGAGCGGCGTCTCGCGAGCCTGGCCACAGATGCGCATCGTCCTGACCGGCTGGACCGACACCGATGGCCATCTCATGATGGCGGACCGGCATACTCGCTACGTCAGCAAGGCGGCCACCCCCGAGGAGTTCGTCTCGGCCATCGTCGACGCCTGCTGCCCGGACTGAGCCGCCGGGCCCCCGACGGCGACTAGAGGTCCATCGCGGCGCGGATGGCGCCGAGATCCGGGGCCACCGGCGTGAGCGTTCCCTCCTCGGCCCGGACCGCATCGGGGTCCTTGAGCCCGTGGCCGGTCAGCACGCACACGACCGTCTTCTCCCGGCCGATGCGGCCCTCGGCCGCCAGCCGCCCAACCCCGGCGACTCCGGCCGCCGAGGCGGGCTCGCAGAACACGCCCTCCAGGCGCACGACCTCGGCCTGCGCGGCCAGGATCTCGTCGTCCGTCACCATCTCGATAATCCCGCGGGACTCGTCCCGGGCCGCCACCGCGCCCTGCCAGGAGGCCGGGTTCCCGATGCGGATGGCGGTGGCGACGGTCTCGGGCTCCTCGATCGGCTCGCCACGCACGATCGGTGCAGCACCTTCGGCCTGGAAGCCGAACATCCGCGGCAGGCCGGCCCCGGGCGTGCGGCCCTGTTCCGCGTAGCGGCGGAACCCGCGCCAGTAGGCGGTGATGTTGCCGGCGTTGCCGACCGGCAGCGCCAGGATGTCCGGCGCCGTTCCCAACGCGTCCACGATCTCCCACGCGCTGGTCTGCTGCCCCTCCAGGCGGTCCGGGTTGGTCGAGTTGACGACCACGGCCACCCCCTCCTCCCCGAGCCGTCGCACGGCGGCCAGGGCCGCGTCGAAGTTGCCGTCCACCATGACCAGCCGTGCGCCGGCGGCAAGGGCCTGGGCAAGCTTGCCGCGCGCCACCTTGCCCGCCGGCAGGATCACGTGGCAGGCAAGCCCGGCGGCAGCGGCATATGCGGCGGCCGATGCCGAGGTGTTGCCGGTCGAGGCGCAGACCACGGCCCGCGCCCCGGACTCGATGGCGCGGTTGACGGCCAGCACCATGCCGCGATCCTTGAAGCTGCCGGTGGGGTTGGTCCCCTCGAACTTGAGGAACAGGCGCGCCAGGCCCAGCTCCGCGCCGAGCCGGCGCGCGTGGATGAGCGGCGTGGCGCCCTCGCCGAGGCTGATGGGGAAGGCCTCCCCTTCACGGGCGAGCAGGTCGCGGTAGCGCTCGAGGAGCGGGGCGGGGGAGCGGATCATTGCGGGGGAGTATACGGAGCCGCTTCCCGTTCTCCGCACCCGTGCCTACCGCCCGGTGAGCGCCTCCCGAACGATCCGCGCCTGCTCGGTGGCATGCGCCGCTGGATAGCCCTCGGCCGGACGGGAGCGCTCGGGGCGGGAGATGTCGCCCAACGGAATCTTGTACGGGACGAGGTGCCGGATGCGTGGCAGCACGAACTTGCGCGCGCCCATGTTGCGCGGCTCTTCCTGGACCCACGCGTACGACTCGATCCTGCCGTAGCGGCTCACCACGGCCTGAAGCTCGTCGGTCGGGAAGGGATAGAGCCGCTCGACGCGTACGATGGCCACGTCCGTCGCCCGCTCGAAGTGCCCGGAGCCGATGAGGTCGTAGTACACCTTGCCGCTGCACAGCAGGAGGCGACGCACGCCGTCCGTGGCGCCGTCGTCGCCCGCGAAGCGCGGGTCGTCGATCACCGGTCGGAACGTCCCGGCCGCCAGCTCGGAGGGTCGCGAGGCGGCCTGCGGCAGGCGGAGGAGGGACTTCGGGGTCATCACCACCAGCGGCCGCGCGTCGTGATGGCGTGCCTGCCGCCGCAGGAGGTGGAAGTACTGCGCCGGCGTGGTGGGGTAGACGACCCGGATGTTGCCCTCGGCGCCCAGGGCCAGGAAGCGCTCCAGGCGGGCCGAGGAGTGCTCCGGCCCGGATCCCTCGTAGCCGTGCGGCAGGAGCAGCGTCAGGCGTGAGGTCTGCCGCCATTTCGCCAGCCCGGCGATGATGAACTGGTCGATGATGATCTCGGCGCCGTTGACGAAGTCGCCGTACTGCGCCTCCCACAGGACCAGCGCGTCGCGCGCCGTGACCGCGTAGCCGTACTCGAAGCCGAGGCTGGCGTACTCGGAGAGCGGCGAGTTGTGGACCTCGAAGCTGGCCTGGGCGCCGGGAAGGTGCTGGAGCGGCACGTGCCGCTCGCCGGTCCTGGCGTCCCACAGCCCGGCGTGGCGCTGGCTGAAGGTGCCGCGCACCGTGTCCTGGCCGGTCAGGCGCACCGGAGTGCCCTCGGTGAGGAGGGTCGCGAACGACAGCAACTCGGCGTGGGCCCAGTCCACCCTCGGCTCGTCGCCGTCGAGGGCGGTCGCGCGTCGGTCGAGCTGCTTGGCCAGCTTCGGATGGATCGTGAACCCCGCCGGCACCGCCCCGAGCGCCGGGTTCAGCTCGCGCAGCCGATCCAGCGGCACCGCGGTCTCCGGCTCCACGACCTCCTCCGGCGGGATCGCCTCCGAGCCACGGTCGAGCTCGCCCTCGCCGTCCTCCAGTCCCTTGCGCAGGGCGGCCTGGTGGCGGGACAGCTCTCGCTGCGCCTCCTTGACCTTCGACTCGGCCTCCTCGATGCCGATGACGCCGCCCGCGATGAGCTGCGCCTGGTAGATCTCACGGACCGATGGGTGCTCGGCGATCGTCGCGTACATCGTCGGCTGGGAGTAGGCGGGCTCGTCGCCCTCGTTATGTCCGTAGCGGCGGTAGCCGACCAGGTCGATCACCACGTCGTGGCCGAAGCGCTCGCGGTACATCATCGCCAGGCGGGCGGCGGCCAGGCAGGCCTCGGCGTCATCGGCGTTGACGTGGATGATCGGCGCGTCGAAGCCCTTGGCCAGGTCGGAGCTGTAATCGGTCGATCGGCCCTCGCGGACACCGGTCGTGAAGCCGACCTGGTTGTTGGCGATGATGTGGATCGTGCCACCGGTGGAGTAGCCGTCGAGGCGGGCCAGGTTGAGCGTCTCGGCCACCACGCCCTGGGCGGCGAAGGCCGCGTCGCCGTGGATGAGGACGGGGAGCGTGGTGGTGTGATCGACCTGAACGACCGCAGCCGATCGGTCCGTCTGCTCGGCGCGCGTGCGGCCCTCGATGACCGGGTTGACCGCCTCGAGATGGCTCGGGTTCGGAGACAGGATGACCTGGACCGCCTCGTCGTCCGGCCCGAGGAAGCTGCCCTCGGCCCCGAGGTGGTACTTGACGTCGTCGGAGCCGCCCTTCGGGGCAGTCGGGGCCTCGGCGCCGGCGCGCCCCGCCTCGAACTCGTGGAGGATCGCCTCGTAGCTGATGCCGACCACGTGGGCCAGCACGTTCAGGCGGCCGCGGTGCGCCATGCCGATCATCACCTTGCGCGCGCCCTGGTCGGCGGCGTCACCCAGGATGACGTCGAGCATCGGCACCATCGTGTCCAGGCCCTCGATGCTGAACCGCTTCTGGCCCAGGTAGGCCCGGTGCAGGAAGCGCTCGAGCCCCTCGACGCTGATGAGCCGCTCGAGCAGCGCGACGCGGTCCTCGTTCTCCATCGGCGCCCGGTGCTCGCCTGACTCGATGACCTGGCGCAGCCAGACGCGTTCGGTGTGCGAGCCGATGTGCTCGACCTCGTAGGCGATCGTGCCCGTGTACGTCTCCTTGAGGTGCGGCAGTGCCTCGGCCAGCGTCGCGCCGGGGACGTAGATGCGCAGCAGCTCCGCGGGGATTGCGGCCATGGCGGCATCGGTCAGGCCAAGTGGTCCGGGATCCAGCGCCGGATCGCCCACCGGCTCCGAGCCGAGCGGGTCGAGCCGCGCGGCAAGGTGGCCGAAGTGGCGATAGGCCTTGACGAGTGCCATCGCCGCGGCAACCGC
>DATAKU010000093.1:0-2712 GCA_036261425.1 Candidatus Limnocylindria bacterium
GGTGGATGGGCGTGCGCCGGACGATCCCGGACTTCCGGCCGACGTGCTCGATCACCGCCAGCTCCCCACGCGTGGCGCCGATGACGCCGCGACGCTCCAGCCACGGGTTGACGACGCGGTTGACGAAGCCAGTGCCCACGCGACGGTGGTCGCGCCACCAGGACGCGACGGCGTAGAGCGCGGCAGCGAGTGCGGCGAGGAAAAGGAGCCTGCGCATGCGAGTCCCCTCCGTTTTCGCGGAGGCTCCCGTAGCCGTCAGGCTGCTTCCAGTGCCGAACGGACGTAAGGCGGTCAGCCCAGCGGCAGGCGGCAACGGACTCGAGTTCCCTCGCCCAGCTGGCTCTCGAGGGACACCGCGCCCCCGTGGGCCTCCACCAGGTCACGCGCGATCGCCAGTCCGAGGCCCGCACCGGAACGATCCCCCGCCCGCCAGAAGCGGTCGAACGCGCGGTCGAGGGCGGCGGCGTCCATGCCCACGCCGGTATCGGCCACCTCGAGGACGACGGCACCGTTCTCGTGCTCCACCCTCACGTCGACGCGGCCGCCCGAGGGCGTGTGGCGAACGGCGTTCGACAGCAGGTTGGCGAGCACCTGGCGAAGGCGGCGCGGATCGGCGGCCAGGCTGGGAACCGCATCGGCGGCCAACGCCAACGTCACGCCGGCTTCATCGGCCTCGGGCTGGAAGGCGGCCACGACCTCTCCGGCCAGGGCGCGCAGGTCGATCGGCTCTCGGTGCAGCTGGAGCGCGCCCGCATCGGCCAGGGAGAGCGTTCGGAGATCCTCCACCAGCTGCTCCATCTGTCGCGTCTCGGCCAGGACCACCTCGAGGTGCTCCCGATTGGTGGGGTACAGGCCGTCGATCATCCCCTCCAGGTTGCCGCGAATGACGCTCAGCGGGGTGCGGAGCTCGTGGCTGACGTCCGCCAGCAGTCGACGCTGACCCTCGGTGTCCTGGGCCAGCCTCGCGCTCATCGCATTGAATGCTCTGGCCAACGAGCGCACCTCGGGCGGCCCGCTGACCCGAACCTGGGTGCCGACCTGCCCGGCCTCGACACGGGAGGCTGCCTCGATCAGGTCGCCGAGCGGGGCAGCCTCGCGCCACAGGCCGCGCACCAGCCGGGCGGCAATCAACAGCGCGATCACGAACGCCAGCGCGGGCAGCACGGCGGTGATGACCTGCTGCCCGATCAGCGTGCTCACCAGCCACGCGAGGGCCACGACAGCGCCGGCCATCACGGCGAGCGCGACGAGCGCGAAGCCGATGAAGCGGCGCATGAAGCGGCGTCGAACGCCGCGCCACGCGGCGGGATCCTGTGGCGGCCAGGGCTCGCCCTCGGGCCACCACGGCGGCCGGCGACTGCCGCTCCACCCTCGGCTCGAGCCGTGCCGGCCCCAGCGTTGGCCGCCTGACCCGCGATGCGGAGCGTCAGTCGGCAAGGCGATAGCCCACGCCGTAGACCGTGAGGAGGTAGCGCGGCTGGCGCGGATCCGGCTCCACCTTGCGGCGGATGTTCTTCACGTGTGCGTCGATCGCCCGCTCGTAGGCCTCGAACGCCTCCCCGCGCACGGCGTCGAGCAGCTGCGAGCGCGTGAACACGCGGCCAGGCTGTCGCGCCATCGCAGCAAGGAGGGCGAACTCGGTCGCCGTGAGCTCCACGGGCTCGCCGGCGCGCGTGACGCGCATGCGACCCACATCGAGGACCAGGTCACCGGCACGCAGCTGCTCGTTGGGGGTCGCCGCGCCACCATGGCGACGCAGGACGGCGCGGACGCGCGCGACGAGCTCGCGTGGGCTGAAGGGCTTCGTCACGTAGTCGTCAGCGCCGAGCTCCAGGCCGAGGACGCGATCGGTCTCGTCATCGCGAGCGGTCAGCATGATGATCGGGAGTTCGCCGCTGCGCCGGATGGCGCGGGTGACGTCGAGGCCGTCGAGCCCAGGCAGGCCGAGATCCAGGACCACCAGGTCGGGCCGCTCTGTGCGCACCCGCATGAGCGCCTCGTTCCCGGTGCCCGCGGTGCTCACCGTGAACCCGGCGGCAGCGAGGTAGTCGACGACGAGCCGAACGATTTTCGGCTCGTCGTCCACGATCAGGATCCTGGCCATCTCCGGCGCATCCTACGACGGGCTCAGCCCGACGCCGACTCCCGACGATGGAGCTCCCGGTGCCACTCCTCGGCGCGCTCCGAGCGGCCACCCCAGGCACCGCCACCGGGTCCCCGGCCGGGACCGCCCCATCGGCCCCACCCGAAGGCGGCGCGCAGCAGGCCGATGATGAGGAAGAACCCGAGGATCCAGAAGAAGATCCCGAAGAAGCCGAAGCCGTAGCCCCAGCCGCCGTGCCAGTACGGCCCGACCCACCCGGGACCATACGGAGCGACCACTTCACCGGATTCGGCTGCCTGCCGGGCGGCCTCGGTGAAGCCGGCCGATACGCCGGCGTTGTAGACAGCGACGCCGATTCCGACCGCGATCGCGATGGCGAGCACGGCGGCCACGATCCGCCAGAACCCGCTCATGCCGTCACCTCGTCCGCAGCATCGGCCGCATGAAGCTCGCGGTGGAGCTTCGCGATCATGGCGCGGCGTCGGTCACGCATCGCACTCGCCGGTCCACCAGCCCCATGACGGGCTCCGTGGCGGAGAAGGATCCGGAGCAGCATCACCCCGGCGAAGACGGCAAGGATTCGCTGGATCGGCGCGCCTGAGCGCTCG
>DATAKU010000160.1:0-13307 GCA_036261425.1 Candidatus Limnocylindria bacterium
CCAGACATCCGCGCCTCGCTCGAAGTGCCTCCCGAAGGCGGATCGTGCGGCGTCGGCCACGGCGCGCGGGTCGGGCGCGGGGCGGCCGATGCGGCCGGCCTCCACCAGCTCGGCCAGCCGTGAGGCGGCGTACCAGAGGAGGATCTGGGTGCTGCCGATGTACGGCGCCTCGGCCGGGTCGTCGGCCGCCGTCTCCGCGGTCGGCAGGAGGCCGGTGCCCGGATCGAGCGTCTCCACCGCCGCCCGCCAGGCCTCGGCCACGGCCACCTGCCACTCGATGCCGTCCGGCAGCGTCCCGGTGAGCCGCCACACGTCGGTCAGCTCGACCAGCGGGTAGAGCTGCTGGTCCGCCTGGAAGGCGAGGTCCTTCCGGCGGCCGTTGGCTAGGTGGCTGCGCACCCAGCGCCCGTCCGGGCGCTCGCACCGGCGCCAGAGCCAGCGCAGGTGGTCCTCGACCCGGCGACGGTCGCCCGGACCGTCCGCCGCCAGCAGCGCCAGGGCCTGCCAGTAGGCGTCCCGCGTCCACGACAACGGCAGGATGCGGTGATCGGTCAGGAAGACCCGCTCGTCAGGCGCGGTGGCCAGCGCCGTGCAGCCACGGACATAGGCGAGGGCACGGCCGACCAACCGACCGCCGGAGACGGGAAGCGTGGGGAGCGGGTCCCGCGCAATGACGCGACTGCCCAGCCGGATCCGAACCACGAAGGACCCGGTGCCCGGCGCGAGGACTCCGACCGCTCCGTCCGCCGCGGTCGACCAGCGCACGTTCGCGCCGGTCACCTCCACGACCGCCGACTCCGACAGCTCCGGCGCCTCGGCAACGAGCGCCGACCCGCGGGCGGACCACGCGGTCGTCGTGGTGGCGGAGACCGGCGGATCGGTCTCCGTGATCTCGGCCAGGGCCGGCGCGGCGAGGCCGCCACGCACGACCAGCCGGACCTCGCGTCCGGCGACCTGCCAGGCCTGGACCATGGCGGCGGCGTCTTCGATCGCCGGGGCGGCCTCCACCTCGATCCCGTCGCCGCTCCAGCGGATGCGTGCCGGATCCGACAGGTCCGCCGCCATGCGCGGCGCGAGGCCAGCGACGTCGACCTGCAGGAGGGCGTGCGCCGGATCGGTCATGGCGGTTCGGTGGCGCCGGGTGGCGTCGGGATCGCCGCGATGCCGTTCATCGAAGCGGGGCACGCTCGACAGCTCCACGAACCCGACGGCCGGATGCGGCCGGCCGACCGACAGCCACGCGGCCGTCTCGGGCACGAAGGAGGCACAGACCACGCCCGTGCCGGCGTCGAGCGGCTTGGCGCTGCCCGCCACGCGTCAGCCGGTGCCGGGAGCGTCGCCCGGCTCCCGCTCCTCCGGGCGAACGGCGCCCAGGCCGGCCCCCGGGCCGGCGTCGGTCGCATCCAGGGCCAACCCGTGCTCCGCGTCCAGCCAGCGGATCCGGTCCCGCTCGAACGCGATGCCGACCTCCTGGTCGCGCCGCAGGTCCGCGTCGGGGCGGGTCGTGGCCTTGAGCTGTTCCGCTCCCAGCTGGAGGGTCACCAGGTTGTGGGAGCCCAGCGGCTCGACCACCAGGACGCGGCCCCGGAGTCCCTCCTCCGCGGGGGCGGGGGAGAGCTCGATGTTCTCGGCTCGGATGCCGAGCAGGAGCCGCTGGTGCGTGGTCTGCGGCGCGTTCCCGTCCAGGCGCACGGTGCCGCCGCCCTCGAGCACGGCCACCACGGCTCCGTCCCGCCGCTCGATCGTGGCGGCCAGGAAGTTCATCGGCGGACTCCCGATGAAGCCACCGACGAATCGGTCAACCGGCGCGTCGTAGATCGTCAGCGGATCGCCGACCTGGACCAGCCGTCCCGAACGCATGACGGCCACGCGGTCGCCCATGCTCATGGCCTCGACCTGGTCATGGGTGACGTAGATCGTGGTCGAGCCGATCTCGCCCAGCAGT
This sequence comes from Candidatus Limnocylindria bacterium, assembly GCA_036261425.1. Lineage (GTDB taxonomy): Bacteria > Chloroflexota > Limnocylindria > QHBO01 > QHBO01 > JACDBZ01. The sequence goes on from DATAKU010000160.1 coordinate 1,946, forward strand.
CGCTTCAGCTCGGCCCGCGCCTCCAGCCGCAGCAGCGCATCGAGGTTGCTGAGCGGCTCGTCCATGAGCAGCACCTGCGGTTTCATCGCCACCGCGCGCGCCACCGCGATCCGCTGCCGCTGCCCGCCCGAGGTCTGGGCCGGATAGCGGTCGAGCAGGTTCTCGATGTGGAGCAGCTCCGCGGCCTCGCGCACCTGCCGCTCGACATCGGCCTTCGGGGCGCGGCGCATGCGGAGCCCGAAGGCGATGTTGTCCTCCACGGTCATGTGCGGGAACACCGCGTAGCTCTGGAAGACCATGGCGATGTTCCGCTTGCGCGGCGGGAGATCGGTGACGTCGCGGTCGCCGATGACGATGCGGCCGCCATCGATCTGCTCGAGCCCGGCGATCGAGCGCAGGAGCGTCGTCTTGCCGCACCCGGATGGACCGAGCAGCACCACGAACTCGCCGTCGGCCACGGTGAGCGACACGTCGTCCACCGCGCGGACCGACTTGAACTGGCGCGTGACGCGTTCAACCCGGATCTCAGCCACCGGCGGCAGGCCTCCTCACTTGATGACGCGGCCCCAGAGGCCGAGCAGGTAGCGGCGGATGAAGAAGATCACGACCAGGCTCGGGACGAGCATGACGAAGCCGGCGGCGAACTGGTAGTAGATCGGCGATTGGGTCAGGGCGGTGAGGATCTTGGCCGGCAGGGTCGGGTTGCGCAGGGTCAGGATGACCGCCGCGAACACGTCGTTCCACGACAGCACCCAGGTGAAGATGGCCGCCGCCGCCAGTCCCGGCAGCGCCAGCGGCAGCGAGACCCGCACGAACGCCTCCAGCGGGCTGCAGCCCAGCGTCTGGGCCGCCTCCTCCAGCTCGCGCGGGACCGATACGAACACGCTGGAGGTGATGAGGATGGTGAACGGCAGCGCCAGGGCGGTGTGCATCAGCGCGACGCCGATGATCGTGTCGTCGATCCCCCAGACCCGATAGGTGACTGCCAGCGGGATGGCCAGGATGACGATCGGGAAGGCTCGCGTGGCGAGGATGGCCAGCCGGTACGTCTCTCGCCCGCGGAAGCCGTAGCGGGCCACGGCGTACCCGGCCGGTGCACCGATGAGCACGCTGAGGACCAGGGTGATGATCGCCACCACCACGCTGCGCCAGAAGGCGTCGATCACGCCGGAGGCGTTGAGGAAGAACAGGATCGTGTCGGTGCTCACCTCGCCCGGGATGACGCTGCGCGGGAAGTCGAAGGCGTTCTCGCGGGGCGTGAAGGCGGAGATGGCGATGAGGTAGATCGGGAGCAGGATGAAGAGGGCCAGCAGCGTCGCTCCGAGATAGGTCAGCGCCCGTCCGACGAGCCGATCGCGGCCAGTGCGCCGGCGCGGCATGGGGATGTCGCGGGCACCAGCGGTCACGCCTGGTGCTCCTCTCGGGTCGGAAGCAGGACCAGGAACAGGACGGTGCTGACCAGCGAGAGGACGAGGATCAGGCCGGCGTAGGCGGCCGCCACGTTGTCGTTGTCGATGTCCGTCGCCCAGCGATGGGCCTCGTCGGCCAGCACGTCCAACCCCGTTCCGGCGATGGCGATGACCGTGGCGAACACCTGGAACGCCAGGATCGTGCGCAGGATGAGCGCGACCTGCAGGCTGGGGCGGAGCATGGGTAGGACGACGCGCCGGATCTTCTGCCAGGTGCTGGCGCCGTAGACGTCGGCGGCCTCGAGGTACTCACTCGGGATCGACTGCAGCCCGGCGACGAGGATGATCATGATGATGCTGGTCGCCCGCCACGCCTCGGCGATCACGACGCAGCCGATGAGGATCCATGGCGTCTCGGCGCTCTGCCAGGTGATCGGGCGGTCGATGATGCCGATCCCCATCAGGATCGAGTTGAGCCAGCCGGACTGGGTGAAGATGCTGACCCACACGATCCCGGCGGCCAGCTCGCTGATGCCGAGGGGCAGGGCGTAGGCGTACAGCCACAGCCCCTGGCCACGCAGCCGCGCGTTGATGACGAGCGCCATGGACATGGCCAGGACGAACTGAACGGGGATCACCAGGATGACGAGCGCGACGGTCGTGAACAGCGCGTCTCGGAAGCGAGTGTCGCTCAGCATCCGCTCGACCGAGGCCGTGCCGACCGAGCCGTCGGGGGTCTGGAGGGCGAGCGCGAACGCCTGCCCCATGGGCGTCGCCACCATGAGGACCAGGAAGGCGACGCTCGGCAGGAGGAGCGCGTAGGGTGCCCAGCCCAGCCGCGCGGTCACGGGCGGCGGTCGTGGTCCGGGGCGGCCACTGCCGCCCCGGACCCATCGGTGAACCGGCTCACTGCGCCTGGCAGGGTCCGTCGCTCTCGGGGTCGGGAGCCCAGCACGCGGCGCCCGAGGCGTCGAAGACGGCCTGCAGGTTCGGGAGCTGTCCCTCCAGCACGGCCGCGGGGTCCTCGCCGTTGATGACGATGGCCTGGAACGCGTCGCGGAAGACCTGGCTGTACGCGCCGCCCTGGTCGCCAAGGCCGACCGGCAGGAGGGCCGGCAGGGCATCGTCGGCCTCCTGCTGCGCGGCGACGGCATCCGCCTCGGCCTGGAGGCCGGGGCTCAGGTCGCCGGGCAAGTCGGCGCCGATGACCGGGAAGAACGACACGCTCGTGAGGGTCGTCGCCTGCGTCTCCGGCTGGAGCAGGTAGCGGATCAGCTCCTTGGCGCCGTCCGGATTGGGCGCCGTGGTCGGGATGCCCAGACCGGCGATGACCGGCATGAACGCCTTGCCCTCCGGGCCTGACGGGACCGGGAAGGCGGTGAAGGCCTCCGGATCGGACTCGAGCGCGTCGATGAGCCGGACGACGTGATCCCAGGCGACCCACACCTCGCCCGACTGCAGCGGCTCCTGCATGAAGCCGTAGGTCGTCGACTGCGGATTCACGTACTGCCACGTGTCGGTCATCCAGTTCCACATCTCGACCGCGGCGTCGCTCGTGAACGTCGTGTTCACGCCGCCGGTGAAGGCCGGGTAGGCGTAGCCCTGGAAGAAGCGATGCAGGAGGCCGTCCTCGCCGGCCGGGAAGCCGAGCTTGCGCTCACCGGTCTCCGCCTCGATGTTGGCACCCCACTCGGTGAGGTCCTCCCAGGTCATGTCGTTGACGTCGACACCGTCGGGGAGGTACTCGAGCGCCTCGTTGCGGGCGACCATGATGTAGGTCGCCTGCATCCACGGGATGTAGAGCTGCTGATCGGTCCCGAGCCTCCCGAGCTCGAGGTAGTCCTCGTTGATGCCGAGCTCGCTCAGCTCCTCGGCCAGGTCCGACAGGTCGGTGAGCAGGCCATCGGCTGCGAAGGCGCTGAACTCGCCGTCCAGGCCGCCGATGACGCTGATCTCGCCCTCTCCGGCCTCTTCCTGCGCGCGGACCTGGTCGTTGAACGGTCCGGGGTCGGCGCCGATGAACTCGACCGTGCCGGCGAAGTCGGCCAGGATCTCGTTCCGCATCGTCTCCTGCTCTTCGGTCGGAACGAGCTGGCTGGAGATCATGACGACCTCGCCGCTATCGGCCGGCTGGGTGTCGCCACTTGCGGCGGCGGCGCTCTCGCCGGCCGGGCTCTCGCCGGACGCGGGGCTGGGGCTGGCGTCGCCGGTCGTGCAGGCGGTGAGTGCCAGCGCCAGCGTCACGAGGACCGCGGAGGCCCTCCAGCTCGGGAGTCGCTCAGTCGTCGGCATCGGTGTGATCCTCCTGGATAGCCGTGGTCCGCTCGGGTGGGACCGATGTGGACGCCGTTCCTCCGGACGGCGCTCGTGCGAGTCCGCCGCGACCGTCATGGACGGCGCAGCGGCGACATGGCCGGCACGCGGAGCTCACGCGCCGGCCGCTGGCTGGTGAACGACGTTCGGGCGCGCTCCGAGAACGGGTCCCGGGCGGGGCGGGGAGGAGCGATGGAGGGCGCCGCGGGACATGGCATCGCCGGACGGGCGACGTCGCTCAGGGTCGGCGGCAGCACGCGATCCATCATCCCTCCCGTGGCTCAGGAAGCGCTTCGGAGAGGCTACCACGGCCCCTCAACCACGCCGCCGCTACACTTGAGCGTCCATGCCCTCCCTCCCCGTGGTCGCGATCGTCGGGCGCCCCAACGTCGGCAAGAGCACGCTGTTCAACCGGCTCATCGGCGAGCGCCTGGCGATCATCGAGGACCTGCCCGGCACGACGCGGGATCGCGTCTATGGCACGGCCGAGTGGAACGGTCGGACCTTCACCATGGTCGACACCGGCGGCCTGGAGCTCGAGCCGGGAAGCGAGATCGAGGAGCGCGTCCAGGACCAGGCGAGGGTGGCGATCGAGGAGGCCGACCTCATCCTCTTCATGGTCGACGCCCACGCCGGCCTGGCCCCGCTGGACCACGAGGTGGCCGATCGCCTGCGGCGCGCCGATGCCCCCGTCATCCTGGTCGTCAACAAGGGCGACAACCCGCGCCGCGAGGCGGAGGCGGCAGAGTTCTACGCGCTCGGCTTCGATCCCGCCATCACGATCAGCGCGCAGCACGGCCGCAACACCGGCGACCTGGCCGACCTGATCGTCGAGCATCTCCCGCCGCCGACCGAGGCGGAGGCCGAGGCGGCGGCATCGGTCCATCCCGCCGACCTCACCGAGGAGGAGATGGCCGCGCTGGCCGAGGCCGAGCTCGGGGCACCGCGCGTGGCGATCGTCGGGCGGCCGAACACCGGCAAGTCGACCTTCGTGAACCGGGTGCTGGGGGAGGATCGGATGATCGTGTCGAGCATGCCGGGCACGACGCGCGACCCGATCGACACGACGATCCAGCTCGACGGCCAGGAGCTGGTCCTGGTCGACACAGCCGGCATTCGCCGGCGGGGGAGCATCGAGCGCGGCATCGAGCGCTACAGCGTGCTGCGGTCGATGAAGGCCATCGACTCGGCCGACGTGGCCATCGTGATGACCGATGCGACCGAGGGCTACACGGCACAGGACGCCCACGTCGTCGGCTACGTCCTCGAGAAGTACAAGGGCGTGGTGCTGGTGCTCAACAAGTGGGATGCCGTCGAGAAGGACGAGCACACCGCCGACCAGTGGCTGCGCCGCCTGCGCCGGGATGCACCGTACCTGGCCTGGGCCGACATCGTCTTTGCCTCTGCGCTCACCGGGCAGCGGGTCGAGCGCATCCTGCGCGAGGCCCTGCGCGTGGCGGAGGAGCGCTACCGGAGGGTGCCGACCGGCGAGCTGAACCGGCTGATCATGGACGCCGTGCGGGCGCATCCGCCATCGCACGTGCGCAACAAGCTGCCGAAGATCTTCTACGCCGCCCAGGTGGGCGTCGCGCCGCCGACGTTCGTCGTGTTCGTCAACGACCCGGAGATCGTGCACTTCAGCTACAAGCGCTATCTCGAGAACCGCATCCGCGATGAGCACGGGTTTCTGGGCACGCCGATCCGGCTCATCCTGCGTCGCCGGGAGTCGGAGGAGGCGGCACGCCGATCGGCGCGACCACGCCGACGCCGCACGGGTCGCACGGGGCATTGACGCAGCGTCGCTCCTATACTCGCGCCGAGGAGGCCCCGCCCCGCCCATGACCGGCTTCACGCGCCCGCTGCCCCCGGACACCGAGGAGCGCGCCGCCGCGCGCGCCGGCCGCCGTCTGGCGGAGGTCGAGGAGCTGTCCGGCATCGGCAGCTGGGAGTGGGACATCCTGCGCGACGAGCTCCATTGGTCGGAGCAGCTGTGCCGCGTGTACGGCATCGAGCCGGATCCGCGGCCGATGACCTTCGACGCGTTCATGGATCTCGTCCACCCCGACGACCGTGAGGAGCTGATTCAGACGGTGCGCGGCGCGCTCGAGTCGGGCAGTTCGTTCCTCACCGAGCACCGCGCCATCCACCCCGACGGCTCGATCCACCTCATCTTCGGCCGTGGCTACGTCCTCACCGACGACGACGGCCAGCCGACCCGGATGCTCGGCTCCGGGCAGGACGTCACCGACGAGCGCGCCGCCGAGCGGGAACGCACGGCCGAGGAGCGCCGCCAGGCCGCCGGCCAGGCACGGGACGAGGCGCTCGCGCTGATCGCGCACGACCTGCGCTCGCCGCTGGCCGTGGTCGTCGGGTACGTCCAGCTCCTGGAGCGCCAGGCTCGCGGCGGAACGCTCAATCCCGAGCGGCTCATGCCGTACCTGGAGCGCGTCAACGTCGCCGCGCGCCAGATGACGTCGCTGCTGGACGACCTGCTCACCGATGCCGACCCGAACGCCCAGACTGAGCCGCTCGACACCGAGCCGCTGGAGCTGACGGCGTATCTGCGCGAGACCGCCGAGCACCACGACGAGATCAGCGCCCAGCACGCGGTGGAGGTGCACCTTCCCGAGGGGCCGGTCGTCGCCCGCGTCAACGCCGGCAAGCTCGAGCGCGCGCTGCACAACCTGCTCCGCAACGCGATCAAATACAGCCCCGAGGGCGGCACCATCTCCCTCTCGCTGGACGCCGATGCCGACGAGGTGCGCATCGGCGTAACGGACGAGGGGATCGGGATCCCGGCCGCCGACCTGCCGCGCATCTTCGACCGCTTCCATCGCGGGTCGAACGTGGTCGGGCAGACCGCCGGGCTGGGCCTGGGGCTGATCAGCGTGCAGCGTGCCGTGCGGGCGCACGGCGGTCGGATCGAGGTCGAGAGCACCGAGGGCCAGGGCACCACCTTCACGATCCATCTGCCCCGGGAGCCATGACCGGGCCGATCGCGGTCGTCGGCGCCGGCGCGTGGGGGACGACGCTCGCCATCCACCTGGCTCGCACCGGCGGCCACGTGCTCCTCTGGAGCCACGGTCGTGCTCGCGGGCAAGACCTGACGACCCAGCGCGTCAACGAGCGCTACCTGCCGGGCGTTCCGTTCCCGGACGGTCTCCAGGTCGTGACCGATGACGCCGCGCTGGCGGAGGCGACGCGCCTGTGGGTCGTGGCGGTGCCGTCGGAGCACCTGCGGGCCACGGTCCGCCAGCTGGCGGACCGGCTGCGCCCGAGCGTGCCGGTCCTCTCGGTGGTGAAGGGCATCGAGGAGGGGACGCACCTGCGGATGAGCGAGGTCGTTCGCCAGGAGCTGCCGGGGCGACCGGTGGCCGCGCTCTCCGGGCCGAACCTGGCCCGCGAGGTCGCGGCCGGCAAGCCGGCCGCATCGGTCGTGGCGTCGGAGGACGCCGAGCTGGCGACCGAGCTGGCATCGGTGCTGTCGTCGGATCGGTTTCGGGTGTACACCAACGCCGATGTCGTCGGCGTCGAGCTGGGCGGCGCGCTGAAGAACGTCGTGGCCCTGGCCGCCGGCATGGTGGACGGCCTGGCCTTCGGCGACTCCGCCAAGGCGGGGATCATCACCCGCGGCCTGGCGGAGATCACCCGGCTCGGCGTGGCGGCCGGGGCGAATCCGCTCACCTTCGCCGGCCTGGCGGGCGTCGGCGACCTCGTCGCCACCTGCATGTCGCCGCTGTCGCGGAACCGGCGGGCCGGGGAGCTCATCGCCGGCGGCGTGCCGTGGCCGGAGGCAGAGGAGCGGCTGAGCGGCGTCGCCGAGGGCGTCGCCACGGTGACCGGGGCGCTGGAACTGGCGAGCAGCCACGGGGTCGAGCTGCCGATCGCCGAGCAGGTTCGCGCGGTGATCTTCGAGGGCCGCCCACCGATGGAGGCGGTCGCCGCGTTGATGTCGCGCGCGCCGAAGGACGAGCTGGGCGGCCTCGAGCCCGGCTGAGCCGCTCTCCGCCCCTCAGAGCTCGGCGGCGATGAGGCGGAGCAGATGCGGCAGCTCGCCGTCGACGCCCTCGGCGGCGCGGGCCGCCAGCATCGGCAGGCGCCAGGCGGCGATTTCCTCCGCGCCAACCCGACGAAGCTCGCGGTAGCGGGCCAGGTACGTCGCGGCGAATGCCTTCCGGAGGGTCTGGAGCGTCCGGGCATCCGTCGCCGGCAGGTCCGGGGGGACGACGCTGTCGGCCACCAGGAACAGGCTGCGGGCGACGTCGGCCGCGTCGGGGCCGCGGGACGCGGTGAGCCAGTCGATCACGCGCGGACCGGCGCTGGTGAGGATGACGTTGCCCGGATGCAGATCCCCGTGCGCCAGCGCGTCCGCGTCGGGGAGCTCCTCCAGGCGTCGCAGCGCGGCGCTTCGGATGTCGTCGCCGATCCGCGACGTCGCACGCTCGATGGCGTGACGGATGCCCTCGGCCAGACTCGGGAGGGTGCCTGCCGTTCGTGCGTGCATCTCGGCGTGGAGCTCCGCCATCAGCCGGGCCAGCGTGTCGGCGCGAGTCGGGTCGCGGAGGAGTTCGTCGAGCATCGACGGGCCGTCGACCCGGTCGTACACCAGGCCAACGCGCCCGTCGATGCGGACGAGTCCGTGAAACCGCGGAGCGGCGAGGTTCGCATCGGTCACGCGTTGAGCGGCGCGTGCCTCCAGCTCCGCCTCGGCACCCGGGAAGGCCGGACGCATGAGCTTCACCACGCGGTCGTCGCCCAGCGCGAAGACCTCCGCCGTGCGGCCCAGGCCGACCAGCGGCCCGAGCCGCGGCTCCTCATCCATGCGGACGGTAGGGTAGACTCAGACCGCTCCTGGAGCGAGGCCGCGACCGCGGCCGGCGCGAGGACGGTCGGGGCGTAGCGCAGCCTGGTAGCGCACCTGAATGGGGTTCAGGAGGTCGGAGGTTCGAATCCTCTCGCCCCGACCAGCACTCAGCGGTCGATCAGCGCTTCACGTGAGCGGTCCGGGATCTCCGTGACGGTTTCGTCCGGCGTCTGCTCGGATGTGTCCAGCCAGACCCCGAGGCGGACCCATCAGGCCTCGGACGCGACGAAGCCCGGGCGGAACCCGGGCCTCGTCACGTCCCCGTGCGAATTGCGTCAGCGATGGCGGGTCACCAGCGCGGGCCGGTGTAGGCCGGCGCCTTGGCCTTCGCGGGGCGCTCCGGCGCCGGCGCGTGTGGCTGGCTGAGCGCCTGGTCGACCGCGGCCACCAGGGCGGCGGGCGTGGGGCCGAGGACCGGGATCACGTTGTGGCGGCCGACGGTCTCGACCCAGTCGAGCGTCATGCCCGGCGAGGTGACGACCAGCGGCTTGTCGGGATGGATCTCGCGCAGGTCGTCGATGAGCTCGGGGCGACCGTCGCCCGACGCCCAGATGTCGTAGACCAGGACGTCCGCCTTTTCCGCCTGCCAGCACGGCTCGCCGTGCAGTACCGGACACGGGCTGCCGCCGACGGGGCCCTGGCACAGATCGACCTCATAGCCGGCCCGTCGAAGGGCATCGGCTTCGATGTCGGCCACGTCGACGTCATGGTGGACCACGAGTGCGCGCGTCATCGCACGGCCTCCTTTCATCGCGAGCCGCTCACGATGCTGGTCGGCACCGGTGCCGAGCCCGCTGGCATGAGGGCAGGGTCGACCCGCCCCGCGGCGCCCGCACAGGGTCGAAGGTCACCTAGTTCCGGGACCCGTCCGGGCGGATCCGGGGAACGACCGCCCGTCGAGGGACGTGCCGGCTGGATATCCTGCGCGCATGACGGACGCACCGATCACCGCGCGCGGAGGGCGGACCAAGCTGCAACCGCGGGGCCTGCCCATCCTGGTCGTGGTCTTCGCCATCGCCATGGCGTACCTCGAGTCGGCCGTGGTGGTCTACCTGCGGGCGGCGCTCGGCGCGGCGACCGGCGAGGTGTTCCCCATCGACCTGTCGTCCAACTCGGAGCTGCTGGGCTGGATCGAGATCGGCCGCGAGGCGGCCACGATCGTCATGATCGGCGCCGTCGGGTGGATCGTCGGCAGGAGCCCGCTGGAGCGCCTGGCTTGGTCGGCCGTCGTGTTCGGCGCGTGGGACATCGGCTATTACGCCTGGCTGTGGGTGTTCAGTGGCTGGCCGTCGGGGCTCGACACCTGGGACCTGCTGTTCCTCATCCCGCTCCCGTGGGCGGGACCGGTGTGGGCGCCCGTCGTGGTCAGCCTGCTGCTCGTCGGGTTCGGGCTCGCCCTGGCCGGCCTAACCCACGAGAGGGGGGAGTCGCATGCCTCGCCGGGCCAGCTCGCCGTGCTGATCGGCGGGGGAGTGGTGGTCATCGCCAGTTTCCTGACCAACGCCGGCGTCATCCTGGACGGCGGCACGCCGGTCGACTTCGCCTGGCCGATCTATTGGGCCGGCATCGGCATCGGGGTGGTGGCCGCCGCCTGGATCCTGCGCTCGAACGCGGAGCCGCGGCCCGTCAGCCGGAGCGGGTGACCCGCACGATCCGATCGTCGTCGCCGTTCGAGGTCGACAGGTAGAGCGCCCCGTCCGGACCGATGACGGCCCCGCGCAGGCGGCCGAAGCGCCCGTCGAGCAGCGTCTCGGCCTCCGTGGCGGTCCCGCCAGCCGCGACCGAGAACCGCCGGAGGTCCTCCTCCTTGAGGGTCGTGACGACCAGGTCGCCCTCCCAGTCGCCCCAGCCGTCGCCGACCAGGAACGTGGCGCCCGAGATCGCCAGGGTCGGGGCTCCGGAGGCCCAGGCCGGCGCGCGGTACTCGGTTGCTGGTCCGCAGCCGTTGGGGATCGGCCCGGGGTCGTCGGCCCCGGTGAAGCACGGGTAGCCGTAGTTTCCGCCGGGGACCAGCACGTTGACTTCGTCGTTCTCATCGGTCCCGTGCTCGACGGCGACGATGCGTCCATCGGACGAGAAGGCCAGTCCCTGCGGGTTGCGGTGGCCCAGGCTGAAGACCGGGGTGTCGGGGCCGAGCGGGTTGTCGGGCGGGATGGCGCCGTCGGAGCCGACCCGCAGCACCTTGCCGTTCAGCCGGTCCGGATCCTGGGCCGGGTTCGCGTCCGCGGGCAGGTTCGCGTCGCCGACGGTGAGCCAGACGTTGCCGTCTGGACCGATCTCCACCGCGCACCCCTGGTGGCGCGGCGCGCCGGTGATCTCGCCGATCGGCAGCGGCTCGAAGGGTGGGAGCGACCCGTCATCGGCAAGCGTCGATCGCAGCAGCTCGACCCGCCAGGTGGCCGGATCGTCGTCGGGGCCCCGCGTGGCGCACACGAACACCGAGGTGCCGTCCAGCGCCACGCCCATGAGGCCGGACTCCAGCTCGGCGCGCACGTCGGCGATCTCCGCGGTGTGCAGCAGGCTCGCGTTGCGATCAGGGCCGGCGAAGACGCGCACCCGACCGATGCGCTCGGTGACGATCATCCGGCCGTCATCGGCGAAGGCGATGTCCCAGGGATGCTCCAGGCCCGCCTGAACCACCTCGGCCCGCACCGGGTCGAACGGACGGCTCAGCAGGATGGACCCGGCCACGGCAACCAGCACGAGGAGCAGGATCCCGAGGCCAAGCCAGCGCGAGCTCATTCCGGGTCAGGATAGGGCGAGGCGGCTGCCGGAC
>DATAKU010000107.1:0-7071 GCA_036261425.1 Candidatus Limnocylindria bacterium
CGTGCTCGAGTTCTCCGGCGCCAGCCGCTTCTTCCTGGACGTATCGTTCGCGGCCTTCGGCCAGTCGCGCGCCGGTCCGGGGCGTACGGTGACGCTGGCCGGGTTCCTGCTCGGCACGGTGTCCGGCTCGGGCGTGGCCACGACGGTCACGCTCGGCGGCGTGTCGTGGCCGCTCCTCAAGCGCGCCGGGTACCCGCCGGAGGAGGCGGGCGGGGTGCTGGCCGCGGCCGGCATCGGTGCGCTCTTCTCGCCGCCGACGCTGGGTGCGGCCGCCTTCCTCATCGCGGAGCTGCTCAGCGTCAGCTACCTCGAGGTCCTCATCTGGGCCACCGTGCCGACGATGCTCTACTACCTCGGCATCATCCTGGCCATCGAGATGGACGCGCGCCGGTTCCGCACCGAGCCGGTGGCCGTGGAGGCGCCGCCCCTGCGCCACCTGCTGCTGCGCTACGGGTACCATTTCAGCTCGCTGGTGGCCATCGCGGTCTTCCTGGTGATGGGCATGACCGCCTTCCGGGCCGTCGTCCTCGCCACCGCCCTGCAGTTCGTGCTCGCCTTCCTGGATCGGTCCACGTGGTGGACCCCGCGGCGGATCTGGGAGGCGCTCGCGGCCGGAGCGATCGGCGTCCTGTCCGTCACCGCGGTCATGGCGGTGGCCGGGATCATCGTCGGCGTCATGACGCTCACCGGGATCGGCTTCGACCTGGCGAACATCATCGTCGACCTCGCCGGGGAGAGCCTGTTCCTGACCGCGCTCTTCTCCGCCGTGGCGGTGCTGCTCCTGGGATTGGCGGTGCCGGTGACGGCCAGCTTCATCATCGCCTGGGCCATCATCGGCCCGGCACTCCAGCAGCTCGGTGTCCCGCCCCCCGCCGCCGCGATGTTCATCTTCTACTACGCGGTCCTCTCCGAGGTGTCGCCGCCGACCGCACTCAGCCCGTTCGCGGCCAGCGCCATCACGGGCGGGAAGCCGGTGAAGACGATGTGGCTCACCTGGAAGTACACGCTCCCGGCGTTCCTCGTCCCCTTCGCCTTCGTGCTCGCACCGCAGGGTGAGGGACTCCTGCTCCAGGGCGGCGTGGCGACCATCGCCATCGCCGGGATCAGCGTGGCGGTCGGGGTGGCCGCCCTGGCCGTGGCCACCGGCGCATGGTTGCTGGGACATGCCGCCTGGCCGGAGCGCATCCTGTTCGGCATCGGTGGCCTGGCGCTCATGGTCACCGATCCGGTCTTCATTGGTGCCGGCGTGGCGGTCATGGCCGCCGGGCTGGCGATCCACCTCGTCGGGCGCCGGCGGCACGCAGCGGAGGCAGGCTAGATGGACCTCAACCTCAGGGGGCGGACGGCGGTCGTCGGCGGCGCCAGCTCGGGGCTGGGGCGCGCATCGGCCGAGGCCCTGGCGGCCGAGGGCTGCAACCTGGTGCTGTGGTCGCGGAGCGACGAACGGCTGGCGGCCGTGGCCGACGAGCTCCGGGCGGCGCACGGCGTCGAGGTCGTCCACGTGGCGGCCGACGCCACGGAACCCGAGGCGGCTGCGCGGGTGGCCGAGGCAGCGCTGGCATTCGCTCCCATCGACATCCTGGTCAGCAACGCCGGCGGCCCGCCGACGGCCGACCCGACGGCGACGGATCGCGTCGGATGGGAGCGCGCCTTCCAGCTGCTGGCCACGACGCCCATCGACCTCGCCACGCGCCTCCTGCCCGGCATGCGGGAGCGCGGCTGGGGCCGCGTGATCGTCTTGCTGTCGAGCACCGTGCGGCAGCCGGTGGCCGACCTGGTGTACTCGAACGCGGGACGCTCGGCGCTGGCGTCGTGGATGAAGACGACCGCTCGAGAGATCGCCGCCGAGGGCGTCACGATGAACGGCGTGCTGCCCGGTCGAATCGCCACGCCGCGCATCACGCAGCTGGACTCCGGCCGGGCCGAGAAGGAGGGGACGACGGAGGAGGCGATCCGCGCCCAGCAGCTGCAGGCGATCCCGGCGCACCGATACGGCCGGCCGGAGGAGCTCGCGGCCCTGGTGGCCTTCCTGGCGTCCGAGCGGGCGTCGTACATCACCGGCCAGCTCATCGCGGTCGACGGAGGACTCATCGCCGGGGTGTAGCATCCGCCGATGCCAGAGACGCCCGAGCTCCTCCGTCGCGCGGCCGACCTCGCCATCGCGTTTCTCGATTCCCTGCCGGAGCGGCATGTCGGTTCCCGCGCGACCGCCTCCGAGATCGCCGATCGGCTCGGCGGCCCGCTGCCGGAAGCGGGCACCGACCCCGCCACGGTGATCGACCGGCTCGCGGCCGCGGTCGATCCCGGGCTCGTCGCCTCGGGCGGCCCGCGGTACTTCGGCTTCGTCATCGGCGGGCAGGTCCCGGCGGCCGCCGCGGCGGACTGGCTGACGTCGGCCTGGGCGCAGAACGCCGCCCTCCACGCCTCATCGCCGGCCGCGGCGGCGGCGGAGCAGGTGGCGGGGCGCTGGATGCTCGACCTGCTCGGCCTCCCGTCGGACGCCAGCTTCGGCCTGCCCACCGGGGCCGGGCTGGGGAACACCGTGGGCCTCGCCGCCGCGCGCCACGCCGTCCTGGCGCGCGAGGGCTGGGACGTGGAGGCACGCGGGCTGTACGGAGCGCCGGAGATCTCGGTCGTCGTCGGCGACGACGCGCACGCGACCATGCTCACGGCGCTGCAGTACCTGGGGCTCGGTCGCGAGCGCGTCGTTCGCGTGGCCGTCGACGACCAGGGCGCCATCCGCGCCGACGCGTTCCGCGAGGTGGTCGCGGGCATCCGCGGGCCCCTCATCGCCGCCATCCAGGCCGGAAACGTGAACACGGGTGCATTCGACCCCGCGGACGAGATCGCGAACGCGGTGGCCGACCACCCGAACGCCTGGATCCACGTCGACGGCGCCTTCGGCCTGTGGGCGGCCGTCTCCCCGGAGCTCCGCCGCCTCGTCGCCGGGATCGAGCGCGCCGACTCCTGGTCGACCGATGCGCACAAGTGGCTCAACGTCGGCTACGACTGCGGCTTCGTGGCGGCCCGCGACCGCGACGCCCACCGCGCGGCCATGGCGACGTCGGCCTCGTACCTCATGCGCAGCGAGCAGCGCGAGAACTGGGAGTGGGTGCTCGACTCGTCCCGGCGAGCGCGCGGCTTCGTCCTGTATGCCGCCATTCGGTCGCTGGGCCGCGAGGGCATCCGCGCCCTCGTCGAGCGCTGCTGCGCGCTGGCGCGCCGGATGGCCGATCGCCTGTGCGAGGCCGACGGGGTCGAGGTGCTCAACGACGTGGTCCTCAACCAGGTCCTCGTTCGCTTCGGTGACTCGGACGAGCGGACGCGCGCGGCGATCGCGGCGGTCCAGGCCGACGGCACGGCCTGGATGGGAGGCACGACGTGGCAGGGCGGCGCGGCCATGCGGATCAGCGTCTCGAACTGGTCCACCACGGAGGCCGATGCCGACCGCACCGTCGACGCCATCCTGCGCTCCGCCGCCGGCTGAGCCAGGGGAGCGAGGCTCGCAGGCCTAGAGGTCCTCGATCCAGCCTGAAGCCGCCCCACCGTCGACCGAGGAGTCCGGTGCCGGGTCGTCCCGGCCGGCGACGTCGCGCGCCACCCAGACCAGCACCCGTGTCGGACCGATCGCCACCATGGCGCAGGTCGCCGCCATGGCGAGCGGAACCAGGACGGCCTCCCCGCCGGCGGTCGGCACGAGCACGAGCCAGACGGCGGCTCCCGCCCAGCCGGTGGCACGGGTCAGCGCCGCGGTCCAGCCGACCAAGCGCAGGCAGACGAGACCGACCAGGAGCACCAGCGCGGGCGCCGCGACGAGCGGCAGGGAGCCGACGGCCAGGTCGATCAGGCTCACCATGGCGCCGGCTGCGACGGTCATCGTCAACAGGGTGCGGGTCGCCGCGCGGCCCTCCTCGCTGAAGGCCGGTGCTGCGCGGGGTGTGGCGCGCGCGACCATGGTCGTTCCAGTCTACGCCGCCGGTGCGCGTGCCCCGTCCGGCGGTTGTCGCGTGTGGTGTAATTCGGGCCTTCCGGGGACCCGATTTCCGAAGGAGCACGCACCCTCATGGCGATCGACACCGAGCACGGAACCATGACCGGCGACGAGATCGTCGCCCTCACCAAGCGCCACACCCTGTTCGAGTGGTCGGCACAGTCCAAGGTCGACCCCATCCCGGTCGCCGGAGCCAAGGGTGTCTACTTCTGGACGCCCGAGGGAAAGCGGTTCCTTGACTTCAACAGCCAGCTGATGTGCACGAACATCGGCCACGGCCATCCCAGGGTGATCGAGGCGATCCAGCGCCAGGCGGAGACGCTGGCCTATGCGAACCCGTTCATGGCCACCGAGCCGCGGGCGCGGCTGGGCCAGAAGCTGGCCGAGATCACCCCCGGCGACATCGACACCTTCTTCTTCACCAACGGCGGCGCCGAGGCGAACGAGAACGCCATCAAGCTCGCCCGATTCGTCACCGGCCGCCAGAAGGTCCTCGCTCGCTATCGGTCCTATCACGGGGGGACCGCGGGAGCCATCAGCCTGACCGGTGACCCGCGTCGCTGGGCGGCCGAGCCGGGCATCCCGGGCGTCGTGCACGTCCTCGATCCGTACCACGGCATCCAGCGCGGCTGGGACAGCGCCGACGAGGCCCTCGCCAACCTGGAGGAGACGATCCAGCTCGAGGGCCCGAACACGATCGCCGCGTTCATCCTCGAGACCGTGACCGGCACCAACGGCATCCTGGTCCCGCCTGACGGGTACCTCCAGGGCGTGCGCGAGATCTGCGATCAGTACGGGATCCTCCTCATCGCCGACGAGGTGATGGCCGGCTTCGGCCGCACCGGGAAGTGGTTCGCGGTCGACCACTGGGACGTGGTGCCGGACCTCATCACCATGGCCAAGGGCCTCACCAGCGCCTACGTCCAGCTCGGCGCGCTGGGGATGCGGCGCAAGTACGCGGAGCACTTCGAGAACACCGTCTTCTACGGCGGCCTGACCTACAACTCGCATCCGCTGGGCTGCGCCACGGCCCTCGCCACGATCGCGGTGTACGAGGACGAGAACCTCATCGAGCGCGCCGCCCAAATGGGCGAGGTCATGCGCGGGCACCTCGACGAGCTGGCGGCCAAGCACCCGAGCGTCGGGGCCGTCCGCAGCATCGGCCTGTTCGGCCTGGTGGAGCTGGTCCGCAACCGCGACACGATGGAGCCCATGGCCCCGTTCAACGGCACCAGCGAGGAGATGGTCGCTCTCGGCAAGCGCTTCCGCGAGGACGGTCTCTACACCTTCGTGCGCTGGAACTACTTCTTCACCAACCCGCCGCTGACGATCAGCGAGGAGGAGCTGGCCGAAGGGTTCGCGATCATCGATCGCGCGCTCGAGATCACCGTTGCCGCGCTCGCCTGAGCGCGGCTGGCCGCGGCGGGTCACCGCCTTCGTCCTCTTCGGCCTCTTCCTCCTGGTCGTCTGGGAGGGGCTGAAGTTCATCGGCGGCGACCCGTGGCGGGGTGACGGCTGGATCTGGGAGCCGCCGCTCGACATCTGGTTCGCCTCCGACCTGCTCCTGCCGCACGTGTGGGACATCGTCGGGGCGCTCGCCAACCCGGTGCAGCGCGGGTCGGACCAGTCGCTGGCCGGCTTCCTGGCCGGGGCGGCCTTCTACACCTGGCGCGAGGCGGCGCTCGGGTTCCTGCTGGGGGCCGTCATCGGCATCGGCCTGGCAGCGGTCTTCGTCCATTCGAAGCTGGCCGAGCGGGCGCTGGTGCCGTACGTCATCGCCAGCCAGACGATCCCGATCGTGGCACTGGCCCCGATGATCGTGTTCGCCTTCGGGCCCAGCGTCACGAGCGTCGTGATCATCGCGACGTACCTCACCTTCTTCCCGGTGACCATCGCCATGATCCGCGGCCTGCGCTCGCCGGACCCGCAGGCGCTGGAGCTGATGCGCTCGTACGCGGCGAACCGCTGGAGCGTGTTCTGGAAGCTGCGCATGCCGGCCTCGCTGCCGTACCTGTTCACGGCACTGAAGATCAGCGCCACCGCCTCGATCGTGGGGGCGATCGTCGGTGAGGGGCCGGGCGGCATTCCCGACGGCCTCGGGCGGGCGATCATCAACTTCAACAACCAGTACATCAGCGGGCCGGAGAAGCTGTGGGCCGCCATCCTGGCCTGCGCCGTGGTCGGCATCCTGTTCTTCACCCTGATCCGGCTGGCGGAGATCCTGACCCTGCGCGGGCGCGGGCTGCGCACCGAGGCCGCATGACCACCACCCATGGAGGACCGATGACCGAGCCCACCGCGGTCGTTCGCATCAGCGGCGTCGACAAGCAGTTCACCTCCGGCGGCCAGGTCGTGACCACCGCACTGGCCGGCATCGACCTGGAGATCGGGCGCGGGGAGTTCGTCAGCCTCATCGGTCCGTCCGGCTGCGGCAAGAGCACGCTCCTGCGCCTCATCGGCGACCTGATCGCCCCGACCACCGGCAGCGTCGAGGTCAACGGCAAGGCGGCCCACCAGGCGCGCCTGGGCCGGGAGTACGGCATGGTCTTCCAGGCGCCCGTGCTGTTCGACTGGCGGACCGTCGCCGACAACGTGAAGCTGCCGCTGGAGCTCATGGGCATGGACCGATCCGACCGCGAGGCGCGGGCGCACCAGATGCTCGAGCTGGTCGAGCTGAGCGACTTCGCCCGGCACCACCCCTACCAGCTGTCGGGCGGCATGCAGCAGCGCGTGGCCATCGCCCGGGCGCTGGCGCTGGAGCCGGACATCCTGCTCATGGACGAGCCGTTCGGCGCGCTGGACGAGATGACCCGCGAGCGCATGAACTCCGAGGTGCTGCGCATCTGGCGCCAGACCGGCACGACCGTCGTCTTCGTCACGCACTCGATCCCCGAGGCCGTCTTCCTCTCCACCCGCGTCGTCGTCATGTCGGCTCGACCCGGCCGCATCACGCGCGTCGTCGACGTCCCGCTGCCGCAACCCCGGAACGACGAGACGCGCGAGGACCCGCGCTACTTCCGCGTCGTGACGGAGGTCCGCGAGGCGCTGCGCGCCGGCGGCGGGCTGGGCGAGGAGGCGCC
>DATAKU010000112.1:0-8345 GCA_036261425.1 Candidatus Limnocylindria bacterium
ACCATCGAGGTTCCGGCCGACACCGAGTTCTGCATCGCGTTCGAGAACCAGGAGGCAGTGCCGCACAACGTGGCGATCTACGACGGAGGCGAGGTGGTCTTCAGCGGAGAGATCCTCAACCAGGAGGGGAGCATCACCTACGTGGTGCCGGCGCTTTCCGCGGACGGCGACTACCAGTTCATCTGCGAAGTGCACCCGACGACCATGGTCGGCGACGTGACGGTCACGCAGTAGCGGAGCGAGGAGGAGAACCATGGCCACCACCACGCTCGAACCGCGCGCTGACGCCTACCGCCGCTCCTGGGTGCTGGACTGGCTCACCACGGTCGACCACAAGAAGATCGGGATCCTGTACATCGTCCACAGCTTCCTGATCTTCTTCATCGCCGGCATCCTGGCGCTCGTCGTCCGGACCGAGCTGGCGGTCCCGGGCCTCCAATTCCTGGACCAGGACACCTACAACCAGGCGTTCACCATGCACGGCACGCTGATGATCTTCCTGTTCATCGTGCCGATGCTCTCCGGCTTCGGGAACTACATCGTCCCGCTCCAGCTCGGCGCGCCGGACATGGCCTTCCCGCGGATCAACGCCCTGTCATTCTGGATCCTGCCCCTCGGCGCCATCCTCCTGCTCAGCGGCTACCTGTTCGGCGGCGCCGCCTCGGAGGGCTGGACGGCGTACCCGCCGCTCAGCAGCAACCAGTTCGCGCCGCACGTCGGGATGGACCTGTGGCTCATCGGTCTGACGCTGGTGGGGATCAGCTCGATCATGGGCTCGATCAACTTCATCGCCACCATCTTCAAGATGCGGGCGCCGGGCATGACCCTGTTCCGGATGCCCATCTTCGTGTGGACGATCCTCGTCACGGCGGTGCTCATCCTGCTCGCCACGCCGGTGCTGACCGCCGGCCTCATCGCGCTCTTCGTGGACCGCAACTACGGCGGGTCCTTCTTCGACCCGAGCGTCGGTGGCAGCCCGATCCTGTGGCAGCACATCTTCTGGTTCTTCGGCCACCCGGAGGTGTACATCGTCATCCTGCCGGCGATGGGCATCGTGTCCGAGGTGCTGCCGGTCTTCAGCCGCAAGCCGCTGTTCGGCTACAAGGCCTTCGTGTTCGCCACCATCGCCATCGGTCTGCTGAGCTTCAGCGTCTGGGCGCACCACATGTTCACCACCGGCCTGGTATTCCTGCCGTTCTTCAGCTTCATGACCGCCCTGATCGGCATCCCGACCGGGATCAAGATGTTCAACTGGCTGGCGACCCTGTGGCGCGGCAAGCTGACCCTCGCGACGCCGATGCTGTTCGCGCTGGGCTTCATCAGCATGTTCCTCATCGGCGGCATCAGCGGCGTCATGCTGGCCAGCCCGCCGATCGACTTCCACGTCCAGGACACGTACTTCGTGGTGGCCCACCTGCACTACGTCTTCTTCGGTGGATCGGTGTTCGGCGTCTTCGCCGCCACCTACTACTGGTTCCCGAAGATGTTCGGTCGGAAGCTGAACGAGCCGCTGGGCAAGGTCCATTTCTGGATCCACTTCATCGGCTTCAACCTGGCGATGTTCCCGATGCACCAGCTGGGCCTGTCGGGCATGCCGCGCCGCATCAGCGACTACAGCGCCAACCCGGAGTGGACGATCCTGAACTTCATCTCGACCATCGGGGCGTTCATGATCGCGGTGAGCATCATCCCGTTCCTCATCAACGTGGTCGCCACGTTCGTGAACGGCGAGCCCGCCGGCGACGACCCGTGGGAGGGCAACACGCTGGAGTGGGCGACGACCTCGCCGCCCCCGCCGTACAACTTCGATCGGCTTCCGCCGATCCACTCGGAGCGACCGATGTTCTTCCTGACCCACGGGCATGGCCACGCGGCGGCGCGTCCCGAGGACCTGGAGGAGCACGAAGAGGACGACGCTGAGCACCGGAGGGGCCTGGTATGACCTCGAGCACCCGGACCATGCAGGCCCATCCGGCCGGCGAGCCCGAGGCGGCCGCGGTCGCCGTCCACGGCCAGTCGGGCATGGCCACGCCCCTCGTCGGCATGCTGCTGTTCATCGCCAGCGAGGTGATGTTCTTCGGCGGCCTGTTCGCGGCGTACTTCAATGCCCGAGCGCTGGCGGGCCCCGGCAACTGGCACGAGCCGGCGGGCGGCCATCTCGACCTGCCGCTGGCGGCGGTCCTGACCGCCATCCTGGTCGCGTCGAGCTTTACGATGCAGTTCGGGGTGTGGGCCATCCGCCGCGGCGACACGGGCGGGCTGCGGCTGTGGACGGCGATCACCCTAATCCTTGGCATCGTCTTCCTGGCCGGCCAGCTGTACGACTACAGCCAGCTGGGCTTCGGCGTGGCCGACGGGGTCTTCGGGACGACCTTCTACACGCTTACCGGCTTCCACGGCGCGCACGTGTTCGGCGGGGTGGTGGGGCTCACCATCGTCCTGGCGCGCACGCTGCGGGGCCAGTTCAGCGCCCGCAACCACGTGGCGGTGGAGGCCGTGAGCATGTACTGGCACTTCGTGGACGTCGTGTGGATCGGCGTCTTCAGCACGATCTACCTGCTGCGATAGGGAGCGAGCCATCGTGACCGATACCGCCATCGGCTTCGTCATCCTGGGCATCGGCCTGCTGGTCGTGCTGGGGATCGTGTTCGCCGTCACGTCGCTCCTCGTCGGCCCGCGCCGGGAGGCCGGCGCGCCACCGCGCGGCGTCCACATGCCGTCGCCGAGCTGGCTGCCGCTGATCAGCGCCCTTGGGATGGGGGTCCTGGGCGCTGGCCTGGCCTTCAAGGGGGACGGCGAGATCGCGAACCTGTGGCTGGCGATCCCCGGGATCCTGATCATCGTGGCCGGCATCGTCGCGTGGGTGCGCGCCGCGAACCGCGAGTGGCGCCGCGTCGAGCACGGCTCCCACGACGACGGAGCCGCGCACTGAGCCACCCATGACCGCCGGCACGTCCGTCCGCCGCGGCCCCGACGTCCGCCGGCTGCCCCTCGCCCACCTGGTGCTCGCCGCGGTCGTTCCGCTCGTCCTGCTGGCGATCCTGGGCGGGCTGCTCCTGTCCCGCGTGCCCGCCTCGTCGCCGACGGCCGTTGGGGAGCCCGCGCCCGACTTCGCGCTGGCCGACCTGGACGGCAACCCGGTCTCGTTGGCCGACCTGCAGGGGCGGCCGGTGATCGTGAACTTCTGGGCCAGCTGGTGCGCGCCGTGCGTGGAGGAGTTCCCACTCCTGCGCGACGTGGTCACGCGCCACGCGGCCGACGGCCTGGCGGTGGTGGGGATCGTCTACGACGATCGCTCGGAGGCGGCGCGCTCGTTCATGGAGCGGCACGGCGGCACCTGGCCGGCGGCCATGGACCCCGGCGGCGAGGTCGCGCTTGCCTACGGGGTGTACGGGCCGCCTGAGACGTATTTCATCGGCCGCGACGGCACCATCGTGGCCCGACAGATCGGCCAGTTCACGGCGGCTTCGCTCGAGGACAAGGTCGCCGCCATCATCGACGAGGAGTGATCATGGAGCGCAATCTTCCGGCGACGACGACCGACGCCCCCCCGGCGGACCAGCCGGCGACGGCCCCACTGCCGGCCAGGCGCCCGGTGAGCGTGGCCTTCCTCCCGCTGGCGCTGGCCACCTTCGTGATCGTGGCCTTCGTCATCGCGGCATGGACCTTCCTCGCCGGAGCCATGTAGGCGGCCGTCGCTGATCGGTCCATGACGGCTCCCGAGCGCCCGGGCGGCGAGGCCCACCCCGTCGTCGAGGTCCGGGGCCTGCGCAAGTCCTATGGGACGCTCGAGGCGGTCCGCGGGGTCGACCTGCACGTGGATCGCGGCGAGGTCTTCGCGCTGCTCGGACCGAACGGCGCCGGCAAGACGACGATCGTCGAGATCCTGGAGGGACACCGCGAGCGCACCGCCGGCGAGGTCATTGTCCTGGGCCATGATCCGCAGCGCCACGAGCGCACCTTCCGGGAGCGCATCGGCATCGTCCTCCAGCAGACTGGCGTCGACGAGTACCTCACGGTGCGCGAAGTCGTCGAGATGGTGGCCGGCTACTACCCGCACCCGCGGGACGTCGACGAGACGCTGGCGACGGCCGGCCTGGCAGACCTGGGCAGCCGGCGGATCCGCAAGCTGTCGGGCGGGCAGAAGCGTCGGGTCGACCTGGCCGTGGCGCTGGTGGGCGGTCCGGAGCTCCTCTTCCTGGACGAGCCCACCACCGGGTTCGACCCATCGGCTCGCCGGCAGGCGTGGGACACGATCCGCGGCCTGGCCGCCGGTGGCGCCACCATCTTTCTGACCACCCACTTCATGGACGAGGCCCACGTGCTGGCCGACCGGCTGGCGATCATCGCCGAGGGGCAGATCCTGGCAGCCGGGACGGCCGACGAGCTGATCGGCGCCCGCAGCGCGACGAGCCGGATCCGGTTCCGCCTGCGCGACGGCATGGCGCCGCCGGACGACCTGGGAGCGACCCGGAGCGTGGACGCCTGGGAGCTGGAAACGGATCGGCCGGCGGCCGTCCTCCATCGGCTCACCGGCTGGTCCATGGAGGTCGGTGCCGAGCTGCTCGACCTCGAGGTGTCGCGCCGGTCGCTCGAGGACGTCTACCTTCAGCTGACCGCCGAGGAGGCGGGCCTCGAGTGACGGACCTGGCGCTGGCCGTGCGGCAGATCCGGTACGAGAACCGGGCCTTCTGGCGGAACCCCCCGGCCGCCTTCTTCACGTTCGCGTTCCCGCTCGTGTTCATGGTCGTCTTCAACGTCCTGTTCGGCGAGGGCGCGGCACGCTTCTTCACGCCGGCCATCATCGTGTTCGGGGTCGTCACGGCCACCTTCACGAACATCGCCATGACGGTGGCGATCGCGCGTGACGACGGGGTGCTGAAGCGGATGCGCGGCACGCCGCTGCCGCCGTGGGCCTACCTGGCGGGGCGCGTCGGCCACGCGGTGCTGGTCGCCCTGCTGCTGGTGGCCATCGTGGCGGTCGCCGGATGGCTGGTCTACGGCGTGGAGATCCCGTGGGGCGAGCTGCCGGTCATCGTGCTCGTGCTGGCGGTGGCGGCCGCGACGCTGAGTGCCTGGGGGCTGGCGGTCTCGGGCCTGGTCCCGAACGCGGACGCGGCGCCGGCGATGGTGAACGCGATCGTGCTGCCCGTCCTGTTCGTCAGCAACGTCTTCTTCCAGATGGACCAGGCGCCCGAATGGCTGGACACGGCCAGTCGAGTGCAGCCGATTCGCCACTTCGCCGATGCCATGCTGGCGCTCTACGGGATCGGTGGGGCCGGCGGCGTGCCGTGGCTGGAGCTGGGCGTCATGGCGGCCTGGGGCGTGGCGGGTGTGCTGGCCGCGCTGCGGTTCTTCAGCTGGGAGCCGCGCCGGTAGCCGCGGCGGTGTCGCCTCCTCGCTGCTCCCCCGGCGAGCGTTCCGACAGACGAGACGGCGCACCACACGCGTCGGCCCGGAGCCGCCGCGGCCCGCTCAGCGGGCGGCGGAGCCAACCGACCCTGGCGACGGGTAGCGGTGCGCCACGTACGCGTCGAGGATGGCCAGGAAGCGCGGCACGATGTCCTCGCCACGGAGGGTCTCCGACAGCTGGCCGTCGACGAAGACCGGCGCCACCGGCTCCTCGAAGGTGCCCGGCAGGCTGATCCCGATGTCGGCGTGCTTCGACTCGCCCGGGCCGTTGACCACGCAGCCCATGACCGCCACGCGCAGCTCCTCGACGCCGGGATGGGCCTCGCGCCAGGCCGGCATCCGCTCGACGAGGTAGGCCTGGATGTCGCGCGCCATCTCCTGGAAGAAGGTGGAGGTCGTTCGGCCGCATCCCGGGCAGGCCGAGACCTGCGGCAGGAAGGAGCGCAGCCCCATCGACTGGAGGACCTGCTGCGCGACCTGCACCTCCTGGGTGCGGTCGCCGCCCGGCTCGGGCGTGAGGCTGACCCGGATGGTGTCGCCGATGCCGCGCTGCAGCAGGATCGCCAGGCCGGCGGTCGAGGTGATGATGCCCTTGGCGCCCATCCCCGCCTCGGTCAGGCCCAGGTGCAGCGGGTAGTCGCAGCGGTCGGCGAGTCGGGCGTAGACCTCGACGAGGTCCTGCACGCCCGACACCTTGGCGCTGATGATGATGCGGTCGTGCCCCAGTCCGACCTCCTCGGCCAGGCGGGCGGAGCGCAGCGCCGATTCGATCATCGCCTCGATCATCACCTCGCGGCTGTCGGCCGGCTCCGGCGAGGCCGCGTTCGCGTCCATCATCTCGGTCAGCAGCTGCTGGTCGAGCGAGCCCCAGTTGACGCCGATGCGGACCGGCCTGGCGTTCGCGATGGCGACCTCGATGATCGTGGCGAACTGCTCGTCGCGGCGCTTGGTGCCGACGTTGCCGGGGTTGATCCGGTACTTCGCCAGCGCGGCGGCCATCTCGGGATACTTGGTGAGGAGGAGGTGACCGTTGTAGTGGAAGTCACCGATGAGCGGAACGGCCACGCCGAGGCGGTCCAGCTTGTCGCGGATCAGGGGCACGGCCCGGGCCGCCTCGTCGTTGTTCACCGTGATGCGAACCAGCTCCGAGCCGGCGTGCGCCAGCTGGGCCACCTGGATGGCGGTCGCGTCGGCATCGGCGGTGTCGGTGTTGGTCATCGACTGCACGACGACCGGGTGCGCCGATCCGACGGGGACGCCCCCGACGACGACGGTCGTCGTCGGGCGACGGAGTGGAGCGTTCATGGGTGAATCCATGGTAGAGCCAGCGGTCCGGATCGGCACGCGGCGTGCACGGTTGGGCCGCCGGTGAGCGAGCGTGCGGCGGACGAGCAGGCCGGCCAGCGTCGCGTCTGGATCGTCGAGGACGAGCCGGCCGCGGCGGCGCTGGCGACCGAGCTGTGCGAGTCGTCGGGTGCCGAGCCGACCGTCTACCGCTCGCCGCTTCCCTTTCTCACCGCGCTGCGCGAGGGGACCGGGCCTGACGCCATCGTGCTGGACTGGCGACTGGAGCACGAGCTGAGCGCCGCCATCTTCCTGGCCATCCGTCATCGCTACGCCTGGATGCCGGTGATCTACTGGACCGGCAGTCCGGCCGAGACCCTGCCGGCGATGATCCGCGACGATCCGGGTGTCCGGATCGTGGACAAGGCCGATGGCACCGCCGCCTTCGACCGCGCGGTGGCCTGGGCGCTCGAGTCGATCGGCGGCGAGCGCTCCGCCTAGGCCTCGGCCCTCGACAGGACCAGGGCGGCATTCATGCCGCCGAACCCGAACGAGGTCGTGAGCGCGGCATCGACCCGGTCGTGGCGGGCCTCGCGCAGCACGTTGAGCCGCAGGTCAGGATCGGGGACCTGCAGGTTGCAGGTGCCGGGCAGGATTCCGCGCTCGATGGCGAGGGCGGTGATCGCCGCCTCGATGGCGCCCGACGCCCCGAGGGCATGTCCGTAGAGCCCCTTGGTGCCCGAGACGGGGACCGCCTCGCCGCGCGGTCCCAGCGCGGCACGGATGGCGCGCGCCTCGGCCGGCTCGTTGAGCGGGGTGCTCGAGGCATGCGCGTTCACGTAGCCGATGCGGTCCGGCTCCAGCCCGGCATCGGCCAGGGCGTCGGTGATGGAGCGGGCCGCCTCGCGGCCGTCGGGCCGTGGCGCCGTCATGTGGTACGCGTCGTTGCTGGCGCCGAAGCCGCGGATCTCGGCGAGCGGCGCGCCTCCTCGTCGGAGGGCCGCCTCGCGCTCCTCGAGCACCAGGATGGCGGCCCCCTCGCCCATGACGAAGCCGTCGCGACCCCGGTCGAAGGGCCGCGAGGCGGTGGCGGGGTCGTCGTTGCGCTGCGAGAGGACGCGGATGAGCGCGAAGGCGCCAAAGGTGAGGGGCGCCAGGGGCGCCTCGGCTCCACCGGCCAGGGCCACGTCCACCAGGCCGTCGCGAACGGCGTGGAAGGCCTGGCCGATGGCCATGGCACCGGAGGCGCACGAGTTGGCGTTGCCGACCGCCGGCCCGGTCAGGCCGAGGTCGATCGCCACGTTCGACGCACCCGCGCCGCCGAAGACCGCCAGCGCCAGGGTCGGCGCCACGCCGCGCACGCCACGGGCCACGTAACCGGCGTGCTGCTCCTCCCCGAACGCGACGCCGCCCAGCGCCGAGCCGATCCATACCCCGGTCCGACTCGCGTCGCCATTCGGCGGCGCCAGCCGCGCGTGCTCGACCGCCATGCGGGCCGCGGCGACAGAGAGGGCGCTGAACCGGTCGAGCCGCCTCGCGCGGCGCGCGTCGAGATGATCGGCGGGGTCGAAGCCGTCGACCTGGGCCGCGATCCGCGACGGGAAGCCGGAGGCGTCGAATCGGTCCAGGGCGCGCACGGCCGATCGGTT
>DATAKU010000143.1:0-3962 GCA_036261425.1 Candidatus Limnocylindria bacterium
CCCAGGTGGACCTCGCCGGCCTGGCGGACTTCGACGCGCTCGCCATGCTCGCCGGGCTGACCGTCCTCGCGGTGGCGAGCAAGTTCGTCGGCGCCTTTGTGGGTGCCATCCGTCAGGGTGTTCCGCGTGCCCTGCTCGTCGGCTGGGGCATGGTGCCGCGCGGCGAGGTGGGCATCGTGGTCGCTGGCCTGGGGCTGTCGGCCGGAGCCATCGACTCGGAAATCTACTCCGTGGTGGTCGGCATGGCGATCATCACCACGCTGATCGTGCCGCCGCTGCTCCCGCTTCTCGTCGGACGAGCGGAGCCCGGGGCGACGCGTGGGGACGAGCCCGGTGGCCCGCCCGCCGGCACCGAGGACGACGGCCTCCCCGCCGAGGCGTGAGCGACGACCTCCCGACGCTCCGGGCGGGAATGACGACGCGCCCCTCCCCGACGGATCGGGAAGGGGCGCTTCGGCGTGGAAACGGGTGGGCGGATCGGCCTACTCGCCGCCCGGAGTGACCTCCACCGTGCCCTTGGTGAAGCCGTCGCCGGTCGTGTCGCCCTCGAGGCCCTCCAGGGCTGCCTCGGCGAGATCGGTGCGGTACGCGTCGCTCGGCGGCTCCTCCGCGATGATCTCCGACTCGAGGCTGATGTCGACGGTCTGCTGCCACAGGTCGGAATCCATGATCCCGATGCCATCCGGAGAGGGCCAGATGAGCGGATTGATCTCGTTCATCATCCAGGCCTGGTGCCCGGCACCCAGGGTCGAGCCGGCGTTGACGGTGAACTCGATGCAGTCCTCGGGATTGTCGCGGCAGTGCATCCAGCCGCGGAAGCTGGCGCGCAGGAAGCGGATGGCGACGTCCTCGTTCCCCTCTTCGGCCAGCCAGCCGGCGCGGGCGAAGATCGCGTCCTGGAGCATGGCCGTCCCGACCTCGTTGTAGTCGATGACGTTCATGTCCTCCGGCTGGTAGAGCTCGCCGGTGTCCGGGTTCTCCGCCTCGAGCACCTGGGCGTACTCGTTGTAGATCATCGCCTCGGCGACGTCGATGTCACGTGCCAGGAACGCGACCATGTCGAAGTTCTGGATGACCTTCTCGTAGTCGACGCCCTGCTCCAGGCCCTCGGCGCGCGCCGCGGCGGTGACCTCGAATTCGTTGCCGAAGTCCCAGACGCCGATCTTCTTGCCCGCGAAGTCCTCGGGTCCGTCGATGCCGGAGTCGGCCCACGCCACGGACAGGGTGCCGGAGCGCTGGAAGACCTGGGCGATGTTCACGAGGTCGGAACCGGCCTCACGCGCCTCGAGGACCTTCGGGACCCAGCTGATCGTGAACTCCGGGCCGTCGGCCGCGGACCCGGCCTGCTGCGGGATGACGTCCGGACCGCCGTCGACGATCGTGACGTCGAGCCCTTCCTCCTCGTAATAGCCGAGCTCCTGCGCGGCGAAGTAGCCGGCGAACTGCGCCTGCGGCGCCCACTGGAGCTGGAGACGGACCGATGCGGTCTCGCCATCCCCGCCCCCTCCCTCGCTCGCATCGGGCGCGCTGCTCTCCCCACCGCCCTGCGTGCCGCAGGCGGCCAGGACGAGCGTGGCGCTCATCGCGAGGCTCAACCAGATCCGGGATCGCTTCATCCGATCAGGCTCCTCCATCGGTGTGCTCGGGTCATCCCGCGCTGATCGGTGGATTCTACGGATGCGCCGCCGGTTGCACCATGCCTTTGCGCGCGCCGTTCAGGCCAGGGCTCGCGGCAGGTTGATCGAGAGATCCCACGCGCCCACCGCGACCAGCGCCACCCCCAGGATGAGCTGCAGCGCCCGCTCCCGGCGGACCATGGCCCGCGCCAGATCGCGGGCGCGGACGTGCCCCAGGAGCCCCAGGACCAGCAGCGGCAGCCCGAAGCCGACGCCGAAGGCGCCGAAGAAGAGCAGCTGCCGCGCCGCGTCGCCGATGGTGAGCGAGGCCACGAAGATGCCGATCAGGAACGGACCCGAGCAGGGCAGCGCCATCGGGGCGAAGAGCAGGCCGTACAGGAACGACCCGGCCAGCGGACCCGCCCCCGGAACGACCGCGGACGGCTGCGGGATGCGCGCGAACGGGTTGCGCCCGAGCAGCAGCAGGACGCCCAGCGCAATGAGGAGCAGGTCGATGGCCGGCAGCAGGACGCGCAGCACGCTTCCCAGGCTCACCGACAGCAGGGCGAGCACGGCACCGATGGCGACCATGCCCACCACCACGCCGAGCCACACCAGCACCGCGGCCGCGGCCGGCGACGGTCGCGCGGCGACGACCCCGTTGGCGGTGACGGCGGCCGGAGCCGTGACGTAGGCGAGGAAGCCGGGGTAGAGCGGCAGGACGCAGGGGGTGATCGTGGCGCCGATGCCGGCCGACAGCGCGATCAGCAGGTCCGCGCCCACGATCAGCCGATCCCCAGCTCGTCCAGGAGCTGCTCGGCGCTGCGCGTCCCGACCCCGAACGGCAGCGGCCGCACCGTCCCATCCCGCTCGATGACGATGAGCGGCGTCGACGGCGGATTCGTGGCCGCGGTGCCGAAGCGCTCCTGGAGGAGGCGGTACAGGGCCGCATCGGCCATCGCGAAGCGCCAGTCGAAGCCCTCGGCATCGGCGTAGCGGGCCAGGTCCTCCGGAGCTTCGGACAGGTCGACGTCCAGGGACACCGATGCGAACGCGTCGCTCGCCTGGTGCGCGCCAACCACCTCGTGCTGCTGCGCGCGACCGTTCGAACACCAGATCGCCATCGGCTCGAGGAGGACGGGCCCTTCGGCCGCGGCCAGGTCGGCGAGGGTGAAACTCTCGCCGTTCCGCACGTCGGTGAGCACGGTGTCGAGGAGCGCGTCGGTTGGCCGTTCCGAAGCGGAGGCCGTCACGACGGGCGTGGCGGCCGCGGACCCCGGAGCCGTCGACGGTGCGCCGGTCGGCCTCGGCGTCGGCGTGGCCATCGGCCCGCTCCTCATCGGCTCAGCCATCGAGGGGCTCGCGGTGGCTGGCGCGCAGGCGCCGAGGAGGACCGCAACGAATGCCAGCGTTCCGAGGCGCGTTCGCATGGGGCCGAAGGCTACTGGCCGTTCGTGACGGCCGTGTGACGCGTTGCCTACGCGTGCTCCTCGCCGCGGACCGACGGATGCCACGGGATCAGGACCCGCTCGAGCGCCACGATCGCGAGGTAGAAGACGATCCCGGTCACCGCCCCGAGCAGGATGGCCGCCCAGGTGACGTCGAAGCGCAGCGCGGACGCCGACTGCACCACCACCCGGCCGATGACGTTCGAGGCGCCGCCGAAGTACTCGCCCACGATGGCGCCGATGAGGCTGAGCGTGGTCGCCACCTTGAGCGCGGTGAGGAAGTAGGGAAGCGCGTTCGGGATGCGCACCTTGCGCAGCACGGTCCACTCCGACGCGGCATAGGAGCGCATGAGCTCCAGCGCCGACGGCTCGACCTGGGTCAGGCCGCGGGTCACGTTGATCATCACCGGGAAGAAGACCAGGAGGGCGGCGATCATCATTTTCGAGAGCGGATTGGTAACCCCGAACCAGGCGTTGAAGACCGGGGCGATGGCGATGATCGGGATCGCGTTGGCGGCGACGGCGAACGGCAGGACCGCGTCGCGGGCGTAGGCCCAGCGGCCGACCACGAAGGCCACCGTCAGGCCGACGAGGGTGCCGATGACCAGGCCCCCCACCGCCTCGAACAGCGTGGTGCGCGCCGCCTCGAACAACGGCCAGCGGCCGGCTCCCCAGTTGTCGACCAGCGCGGCACCGATGGCCGATGGCGCGGGCAGGATGAAGGCTCGCACCCCCGTCGCCGAGACGGCCAGCTCCCAGGCCACGATGACGCCGACGAAGACCGCGACGGCGGGGAAGTACCAGCGCAGGCTGCGGCCGAGCCGCGCCATCCGGCCCGGGCGGGGCGGAAGCGGGACGCCGACCGACGGGGCGGCCGCCGTCATCCGATGCCGCCCTC
>DATAKU010000156.1:0-5332 GCA_036261425.1 Candidatus Limnocylindria bacterium
CCCAGGCCAGCTCCTCGCCGCCCTCGGTGCAGAAGCGCTTCTCCTCGATCGGCGCCTCGTGCTCCTTGCAGAGCATCCGCAGGCGCACGTCCTTCGACTCGGTCGCGCTGTACAGCTTCACCGGGATGGTCACCATCCCGAAGCTGATCGCCCCCTTCCAGATCGATCGCATCGGTCCTCCTGGTCAGTCCGCCTTCTCGCGGACGTTGCTGTCGGGGTCGACCTCGATGCCATGGCGCTCGGCCGCGGCGAGGATCTTCTTGCGCGCGCGCTCCTTCGCGGCCTTGCTCTCGAACTCGGTCTGGTTGTACCGGCTGATGGCGTTGCGGACGTGGGATTCGTCGTGGATCGGCAGGTGCTCGCCGCCCTTGGAGTCCACGTAGGCGAACTGGTCCTTGCGCAGGTCCTCACGCTCCTCCGTGTCGAGCT
Organism: Candidatus Limnocylindria bacterium; assembly: GCA_036261425.1. Classification (GTDB taxonomy): domain Bacteria; phylum Chloroflexota; class Limnocylindria; order QHBO01; family QHBO01; genus JACDBZ01. The sequence goes on from DATAKU010000156.1 coordinate 430, forward strand.
CAGCCATGATCCGCTCCTTCTGCGTGTCTCGACGGAGAACGTGGCACGCCGCGTGCCCGTTGGCGCCGGCGTGGGCGCTGCCATTCGCATCGGCACCTCGGGTTGGGAATACGCCCACTGGGGCGGTCGCTTCTACCCGAGCGATCTGCCACGCGACCGATGGTTCGCGCACTATGCCGATGCCTTCGACACCGTCGAGATCAACGCGACCTTCTACCGCCTGCCCAGCGCCGACGTCTTCGGTGGCTGGGCGCGGCGCGCGCCGGACGGCTTCGTCTTCGCCGTCAAGGCGAGCCGCTACCTCACCCACGTGAAGCGCCTGCGCGAGCCGGAGGAGCCGCTGGAGCGGCTCTGGACGCGGGCACGGCGGTTGGGCGAGCACCTCGGCCCGATGCTCTACCAGCTGCCACCGCGCTGGAAGCGGAACATGGAGCGGCTGGAGGCATTCCTGGACGCGGTGCCGCGGGACGCGCCGCAGGCCATCGAGGTGCGCGACGCGAGATGGTACGGCCCGGAGCTCGACGAACTGCTGGCCGCGGCAGGGGTCGGGCTGTGCCTGCACGACATGCCGGGCTCGGTGCCCCCGACCCTGGAGCCGGTCGGACCCATCGCCTATGTGCGGTTCCACGGCTTCGGGGCGAAGTACGGAGGTGGCTACCCCGACGACGAGCTCGAGCGGTGGGCGGACCGGATGGCGGGGTGGGCGGACGGCGGCCGGCCGGTGTGGGCGTACTTCAACAACGACATCGGCGGACATGCGGTGCGGGATGCCGAGCGCCTGCGGGGCATGCTGGAGCGACGGCGGTGATCGGCCAGCGACCGCTCGCTCGGTTCACGGCACGGCTCTTGCTTTAGCGCCGGCTCGTGACCGCCACCGTGGCCGGCGCGGGCCCCATCATCCGCGCGCAAGACCTCACCCGAGCCTTCGACGACCACGTGGCCGTTGCCGGGCTGAGCTTCGAGGTGGAGCCGGGGACCATCCTGGGCATCGTGGGGCCCAGCGGCTCCGGCAAGACCACCACCGTCAGGATGCTCACTGGCACCCTCGGCCGCACCTCCGGCAGCATCGAGGTCCTGGGCGAGGATCCCATGAAGTTCAGCCGTCGCGTCCGTGGCCGGATCGCCTACATGCCGCAGCTGTTCAGCCTGTACGAGGACCTCACCGCCCAGGAGAACGTCGGCTTCGTCGCCGCCCTCTACGGCGTCGGTCCGTTCGCGCGGCGCCGGCTCATCCGCCGGGCGCTCGAGGTGGTCGACCTGTGGGATGCCCGAGATCGGCTGGCACGCGACCTGTCCGGGGGCATGCAGCGCCGTCTCGAGTTGGCCTGTGCCCTCGTCCACAGTCCCGACGTGCTGTTCGTCGACGAGCCCACCGCGGGCATCGACCCGCTGCTGCGCCAGTCGATCTGGGACGAGCTGCGCGAGCTGCGTGACCAGGGGCGCACGCTCCTGGTCACCACCCAGTACGTGACCGAGGCCGAATACTGCGACCGCGTCGCGCTGATCGTCGACGGCGAGCTGGTGGCGCTCGATCAGCCCGAGGCGCTGCGCCAGATGGTCTTCGGGGGTGACGTGCTGCAGGTCGACACCGAACGCGCCGTCGATCCGGAGATGCTCGGCGGGGTCGGCGGCATCCAGCGGGTGCAGCAGACGGCGCCGCGCCAGCTGTTCGTGACGGTCGACGACGCCGGCTCGATGACCCCGCTGATCATGGACACCCTGCGCGCTGCCGGCGTCGACGTGGTCGGCATCGAGGAGCATCAGCCGACCTTCGACGAGGTGTTCACCGGCCTGGTCGAGCAGCGCCGTGGCAACCGGGACGAGCTCGACCCCACGCCGCCTCGGGAGGCGCCCCGTGCGTAGCGTGCGCCAGAGCGTCATCCGCATGGCCTCCTTCACCGGCAAGGAGCTGCGGGAGGTCATGCGCCGGCCCGGGGTGCTGCTCAGCCTCATCCTCGGCCCGTTCGTGATCATGTTCATCTTCGGCCTCGGCTACTCCGGCTACCGCGAGGCCTTCGCCACCGAGATCGTCATCCCGCCCGGGACCGATCTGCCGCGGGACGAGGCCTACTACGAGGAGCTGGCACCCGGCCGCATCAACGTGCTGGACATTGCCGAGGAGGCTGGCCCGTCGGAGGAACGGCTCCGCAACGACGAGATCGACCTGTTGATCATCGCCCCGGAGAACGCGGCCGACGAGCTGCGTGCCGGCCGGCAGACCACCATTCGGGTGGAGTGGAACGAGGTCGACCCCGTGGCCGACCAGCTGGCCAGCCTGGCCACCTCGATCCTGGTGAGCAGCCTCAACGCGGAGATCATCGAGCAGGCGGCCGAGGAGGGGATCAGCTTCGCCGAGGGCGAGCTGGGACCGGCGTCCGACGTTCCGCCCGAGGTCATCGCCCGTCCGACGACCGCCGATACCGCCAATGTGGCTCCGACGACGCCGAACGTCCTCAGCTTCTTCGGCCCGGCCGTCTTCGCGCTCGTCATCCAGCATCTCGCCGTCACGCTGACCGCCCTGTCGATGGTGCGGGAGCGGCTCTCGGGCCAGATGGATCGTTTCCGGGTGGCCCCGGTGACGTCCATGGAGCTGCTGGTCGGCAAATACGTCGCCTACGCCGTGCTGAGCCTGGCCGTCACCGCGGTCGTGGCCGCGCTGCTGGTCGGTGTCCTCGGCGTGCCGATGCTCGGGAGCTGGCTGATCTTCGTCGGGATCGTGCTGCTGCTCACCTTCGCCTCGTTGGGGGTCGGGCTGCTGATCTCGCTCATCGCCGACTCGGAGCGACAGGCCGTACAGCTATCGATGCTCGTCCTGCTGGCCAGCGTCTTCTTCTCCGGCTTCGTGCTGCCGGTCAGCGAGTTCGCGGAGTGGACGCAGTACCTGGCCTATGCCCTGCCGGTCACGCACGGCATCGCGACCCTGCAGGAGCTCATGCTGCGCGGCATCGTGAGCGAGCCGTGGATGCTGTGGACGCTTCTCGGCATCGGTGCGGTCCTGTACATCGGCTCCCTCCTGAGGCTGCGCCGCATCCTGCGCCGCGCCGACTGACCGATCAGGCCGTTGGCGGCACGACCGCGGGTGGTGGTGGCCGCATCGGCGGACGTCGCAGGAGGGCGACGCCGGCCACGATGGCCGCCAGCGCCGGGATCGCCAGCCACACGAGCAAGAGGCCCACGAACAAGCGCAGCGGTGGCGTCGCTCCGGGCTGCCCGCCGGCGTCGCGCAGCGACTCCATCTCGGTCGCCAGCGTCTCGAGCTCCGCGCCGATCCGGGTGACGTCGGTGCGGGTGTCCGACAGCGAGGCCACGACCGCGTCCAGCGTCCCGGCCAGCTCGGACGCCTGATCGCGACTGCGTCGGAAGCCGTCGGCCAGCGGCAGGAGCGGCTGGGCTCCGAGGACCTGCAGCTCCATGGCGATGGCCAGCCCGCCGAGCGTGCCCGAGGCCTCTCGCGCCAGGGCCGCGGCGGAGTCGGCCGAGGTCTCGGCCTCCGCCAGGCTGCCGTCGACGCTGGTGAACGAATCGGCCGCCGTGCGCGTGGCACGGGCCGCGGCGACCAGCGTGTCGTCGGCCCGGGCCATCAGGCCCTCGACGCGGCCGGCCAGCCCGAGGCCGATGCCGACCCCCAACGCGAGCACGACCAGCCCCAGGGCCCCGTAGCCGATGAGCACACCGCCGAGGAGGGTGCGATGCCGCATCGGTCAGTCTTCCGCGAAGAAGGGATCGTCGCCGTACAGCTCCAGCCAGCGGCGGCGCATCTGGCGGATGGTGGCTGCCACGGAGGCGTCGGGCGTGCCGGGCGGGAGAAGCGTGGCGATCGCCGCTCGGACGCGGTCGCTGGTCTCCATGCCGAGCAGGGCCAGGTAGTCGGCCACGCGGCGCGCGGGCGTCTTGCCCTGGGCGCGCTCGCGGACCAGGACGTCGGCCTCGTGCTCCAGCGCGCCGGCGTAGTCGTCGGGACCGCGCTCGACCTCGGCCAGGAGCAGCGGGATGTCGTCGAGACGCGGATCGGAGTACGCCCAGCGGATGAAGGAGTCGAGGTGCCCGGGCGTGCGGTCGTGATGGCCGGCGTGGAACTGCTGGAGGTACTGCTGGCGCTCGGCCTCCGTGCGCGTCAGCGCGATCTGGACGATCTGACGCATCTCCGGCGTCCAGCGTCGAAGCGACTCGACGAACTGGCGAAGGGTGAGCGATCCGGCCGGTTGCGGGCGAAATCGGTGTTCGTGGACGTGCTGCACGGCGACCGTATACTAGCCGCCGTGCGCCGAGCCCTCACCCAGGACGCCCCTGCCGTGGTGTGCTCGTGCCCCGATTGAGGCGCTGGAAGGGTGCCGCCCTGGCGGCGCTGCTGGTGGCCAGCCTTGCCTCGGCTGGCGTGCCCGCTCGCGCCGCCGGGCCGCCACTGCGCTATCTTGCCGGCCCGATCGATACCCTGGACCCGGCCTTCATCTCCGACGCGGCCGACGTCCAGCTCCTGCTGCAGCTCTACGCCGGCCTGACGCGGCTTGACGAGACCGGGGAGGTGTATCCGTCGCTGGCCGCCGGATGGGAGATCAGCGAGGACGGGCTCACCTACCGATTCGCGATTCGTGACGACCTGGCCTTCAGCGACGGCACGCCTCTCACCGCCGCCGACGTCCGCCGCTCGTGGCTGCGGCTGCTGGACCCCGACACGGCCTCCACCGCGCCCGATGTGCTGAGCGTCATCGCCGGGGCGGGGGAGCGGCTGGCCGGCGAGGCGGACGAGGAGTCGGTCGGCATCGAGGCGCCGGACGAGCGGACACTCGTCGTCACGCTGCGCCACCCCGCGTCGTACTTCCTCGAGATCGTGGCCACGCCGGCCGCGTTCGTCGTCCCGCCGTCGGCCGATGCCTCGGAGGATTGGCAGTTGCCCGACGCCTTC
>DATAKU010000159.1:0-12319 GCA_036261425.1 Candidatus Limnocylindria bacterium
AGAAGAACGGCGTGAAGAAGGCGGCGACCGGAGCCACCTCCGCCTCCAGGGCATGCCGCTCGCTCGATTCCCCGACGACCATGCCGGCGAGGAACGCCCCGATGATCGCGGCCAGCCCGATCCATGCCGCGAGTGCGGCGAGTCCGAGCATGATGATCATCCCCGGCAGGAACGGGGTCTCGGCGAACTCCGGATCGGTGAGGATCGACCGGCGTCGCGCGAGGATGCGCGTGCCGCCGATGACCACGACCACGATGAAGAGCGCGGCGAGGCCGAGGAGGGTGAGGATGTTGCTCACCTCGAAGCTTCCCGCCGCCACGCCCGAGGCGACCGAGAGGATCATGATCGCCAGGACGTCGTCGATGACCGCCGCCCCCAGGACGATCCGTCCCGACTTCGTCGTCAGGGCCCCGAGATCACGAAGGACGTTCGACGTGATCCCGACGCTCGTGGCGGTCAGCGCGGCCGCGAGGAAGATCGCCAGCGACAGGTCGCCCCCGGTGAGCTCCGCCGCGAGGAACCCGCCGGCGAACGGCAGGGCGACGCCGAGGATGCCGACCGCCAGGGCCGTGGTCCCGACCCGGAGCAGCTCATGGAGCCGTGTCTCGAGCCCCACCTGGAAGAGGAGGAGGACGACCCCGATCTCCGCGAACAGCTCCGTCTCCGCGTTCACCTCGTAGACGCCCAGGACGGCCGGGCCGGCGATCACGCCACCGAGGATCTCGCCCACGACCGTCGGCTGGCCGAGACGTCTGAAGATCTCGTTGCCGATCTTGGCCGCCAGCAGGATGGCGAAGAGCTGGAGAAGGATCTGGGTCAGGTGGTCCATTGGCCGGTACGGTCCTCATGCCCCGATGGAACACAGATGGAGGCGCGCGTTGCGCAGCCTCCACCTCGGCACCGGGATACGGGCGCGGCGCCTCGCCCACCAGCAGGCTGGTGGCCGGAGTCTAGCCCATCCGGCGGGCTGGGTATGATCCGGCCCATGCCGCCCGTGCTCCGATGACATCGCTCGGCATCACGCTGCTCGTCGCCCTCGTGGCGGCGCTGCTGCTCGGTGCGCTCGCACACCGGCTGCGGATGCCACCGATGGTCGGATACGTCGCTGCCGGCATCCTCGTCGGTCCCGCAACCCCGGGCGTCGTGGCAGACCGAGAGCAGATGCTCGTGCTCGCCGACATCGGCGTCGCGCTCCTCATGTTCAGCATCGGCCTGCAGTTCAGCATCAGCGAGGTGCGCGGCGTCGGCCGGAGAATCCTGCTCGGCACGCCGGTCCAGGTCGCCATCACGATGGGCCTCGGCACTGCCGTCGGCACCGCCTTCGGCTGGTCCTTGGTCGAGGCGCTGTTCATCGGCGGGGCGATGGCCGTCTGCTCGACCGTCGTGCTGGTGAAGGTCGCCGGCGAGCTGACCCTGCACACGACCGCCCACGGCCGAACGGCGCTCGGGGTCTCGATCGTCCAGGACCTCGTCACGGTCCTGCTGTTCATCGCGCTCGCGGCGCTCGGGACGCGCAGGGAGGAGTCGCTCCCGGAACTCATCGCGACCGCCTCGGTGGCCATCGGCTTCGTTGCGATCGTCGTCGTCGGGAGTGCTCGCTTCCTTCCGCGCGTCCTCGCCGCGGTCGCCGCCCTGCGGTCGCGCGAGCTGTTCGTCATCAGCGTGGCGGTGATCGCCATCGGCACCGCGTTCCTGGCCCAGGAGCTCGGCGTGAGCGTCGCCCTGGGGGCCTTCGTCGCCGGCCTCGCGTTCAGCGACTCGGACCTCACCGCCAGCGTGCTCGGCGAGATCGTGCCGCTCCGCGAGCTGTTCAGCACGTTCTTCTTCATCACCATCGGCATCCTCCTCCAGCCGGCGGTCATCTTCGAGAACATCCCGGCCGTCCTCGCGTTGCTGGCGGTGGTGACGCTCGGCAAGGCGGTCCCGATCGCGATCCTCGCCCGGCTCGACGGCCAGCGCCCGTCATCAGCCGTCCGCGCCGGAGCGCTCATCGGCCAGAGCGGGGAGTTCAGCTTCGTCATCGCCTCGGCGGGCCTCGCCTTCGGCGTCGTGGCATCGGACGTCTTCTCGATCTCCATGGCCGCCGTGGTGCTCTCGATCCTCGTCGCCGAGCCGCTGTCGATCGCCGCCCGACGCGTGAGCGCGCGGCTCGACCGGATGGTCCGGCACCCGGAGCCCGCCGATCAGCCGCCGGTCGGTCACCTGCGCCGCCACGCCGTCATCCTGGGCTACGGACGGGTCGGGCGCAGCGTGGCCCGGGTCCTGGAAGCACGCGGGTTCGCGTGGGTGGCGGTCGACGGGGACTTCGGCGTCGCGCGTGCCGCGCGGCAGGCGGGCGCGCCGGTGGTATACGGGGATGCCGGCTCCCAGGCGGTGCTGGAGCGGGCTGGCGTCGCCTCCTGCCACAGCATCGTGGTCGCGATCCCGGACGCGCTCGCCGCGCGCCAGGCGGTCCTCCACGCGCGAACGATGAACCCGCGCGCGGAGATCGTCGCTCGTGCCCATTCCGAGCACGAGGAAGCGGAGCTGCGGCGCATGGGCGTCGCGCGCGTCGTGGTCGCCGAGCGCGAGCTCGGCAACGAATTGCTGCGCCACGCACTCCGGCGCTTCGGCGTGAGCGACCGCGAGGCGGCCGCCATCCTTGGGTCGCGACGTCGCGCCTGAGCCCTACTCCCTCGTCTGTCCAGCCGCCGGGGTCCAGACGTCGCCGATGCGCCCCACCAGCTCGTCGAGCGAGTCCACGGTGAGCGCCGGCTCGACGCCCGTCGGCGCGGCGTGGATGACGCCCCACGGGCCGCGGCGCAGCCACACCGCGCGCATCCCCGCGGCCGCCGCGGGGATCACGTCGTTGTCGATCCGGTCGCCGACGTAGGCGACCGTCGACGGATCGGGGTCGCCCATCAGTCGCAGGCTTTCGGTGAAGAACGCCGGATCGGGCTTGTGGACGCCCATCTCGTCGCTCATCGCCAGCACCTCGGCATGGATACCGAGCGCCCGAAGCTCGTCGCTCCTCGATGCCGGCTGGTTGGCCACGATCGCCACCCGGTAGCCGGCGGCCCGGAGGGCGTCGACGCCGCGCCGCGCGTCGGGGTAGAGGTCCTCCTCCCGGAAGCCGCCGTAGGCGGCCTCCACGCTCGCTCGACGCTCCTCCCAGTCGTCGACGCCGAAGACCTCGAACACGCCGCGGTGCTCCCCGCCCCGCGCGATGACCGCGCCGAAGGCGGCCAGGAACGTCAGGCGGCTGATGCCGAGCTCATCGGCCCACAGCGACCAGACCCGCGTCTCGTCGATCAGGGTCTCGCCGACGTCCAGGCACACCCATCGGTCCGTCCTGCTCATGGACCGATGCTACCGACACGCGAGGACCGGCGGGACGATGCCCCGCCGGTCCGTAGCCGGAGCAGTCGGGACGAGCGTCAGAGCTCGTTGACGCGGTCCGTGCCAGGCGGTGAGACCGGGCTGAACTCGGTCAAATAGCGAACGAACTCGTCCAGGTCGATGCCGCCACCGATACGGAGCGCGGGGTCAACCTCCTCGAAGGTGTCGAAGTTGTCGCCACCATCCGCAAGGAAGTTGTTCACCGTGACCATGTAGGTCGCGGCCGGATCGAGCGCTGCACCCTGCAGCTGCACGTTGGAGACGCTCACTGCGGTGCAGGCCAGGATCATCTCGGTCGGCTCCTCCGGGTCCGGCACCTCCTGGATGGTCCTGGCGAGGTCGTACGTGAAGCCCTCCGGGACGCCCAGGTGCAGGAACGGCCGGCTGGCGCCGATCGGCTGGCACTGCTCTTCCAGCACGGAGATGATCTGCTCCCCGGTCATCGGGAAGGTCATCAGGATGTTGCTGAAGGGCTGGACGTTGAAGGCCTCGGCGTACGTGATCACCCCCGCGTCGAGGTCGGCGCGCACCCCGCCGGGGTTCATGAACGCGATGTCCGCCCCGTTCGGCTGTGTGGCCCAGAGCTGGGCATCGGCGATGAGGTTCGACAGGTCGGACTCGGAGCCTCGGTCCTCGCTGCCGCTCGGCGTCTTGGCACGGGTGATCGGCGCGGTGGCCTCGCCCACCGGGACGCTCCCGAGCTCGTCGGCCAGCGGCGCCCACTTCTCGAGCACCTTCATCACGTTCTGATCGGGGCGGACCGTCTGGTCGACGAGATGATTGGTGGCCGTCACCGCGTCACGCACGACATCGCCCGTCGCCCGGTCGATGACGAGGTTGACCTCGGAGATCACCCGGCCGAACGAGAACGCGCTCGTCACCCGGCGCGGTTGCCCGGCCGGGTCGGTCATGACGCAGTTGTACGGCTGATGGGTGTGGCCCGTGATGACCGCGTCGATCTCCGCGTCGAGGCGGTTCTGAATCCCGATGATCGGTCCGCTGACGCCGATGCACGAGTTCAGATCGCCGATGTCCGCCGGGTTGCCGCCCTCGTGCAGCAGCACGACGATCGCCTCGACACCCTGCTCCTTGAGCACGGGCACCAGCGCGTTGGCGGTGTCGGCCTCGTCCAGGAAGTCCCACCCGACGATGCCCGCCTGCGCCACCAGCGTCGGCGTGGCCTCGAGGGTCATGCCGATGAAGCCGACCTTGACGTTCTCGACCTGCGTGATCCAGTACGGTGGCAGCACGGTCTCGCCGGTGGACTCGCTCACCACGTTGGCGGCCAGCCACGGGAAGTCGGCTCCCCCGTAGGGCTCTTTGAAGTAGCAGCCGTCCTCGGGATGGCAGCCGCCGTTCTGCATGCGCAGGAGCTCGTCAACACCCTCGTCGAACTCGTGGTTGCCGACGCTCGACACGTCGAGGCCCATGGCGTTCAGGGACTCGACCGAAGGCTCGTCATGGAAGAGGCCCGACAGGAACGGGGAACCGCCGATGAGATCGCCGGCCGCGACCGTCAGGCTGTGCTGCGCGCCCTGCGCCAGCTGCTTGAGGTGGGTGGCCAGGTAGGCGCCGCCGCCGGCCGGTTGGCCGGCCGCCGCCCCGGGGGTCGTGGCCTCCAGGTGGCCGTGGTAGTCGTTGAATGCCAGCAGTTGCAGGTCGACCGTCCGTCCGGGTGGCTCCGACGGCTTGGCGGCGCTGGCCGGCATGGCGAACGCGAGGGTCAGCAGGCCGCTCACCGCGATCGCGAATATGCGGGATCTCCGGTCGCTCCGGCTCATCGCGGCGTACCTCGCAGGCTCGACGACATCAGCATCACCTCCAGGTGCGTGTGGTGCATCGGGCGAAGCGAGTCGTTGCGTGTGGCAGGCCCGACGCTCGAGGCGTACAGACTACTCCGGCCACCAAGCGGGGGCGAGCCCTCGCGGCCGACCGCGAGGGCCCCGATTTCAGCGGTCCCGGCCGCCCCCGAGCATGTCCCCGATGGCGTCGCCGATGCCGCCCATGCCACCCTTCGAGCCACTTCCGAAGCGGTCCAGGATGTCGCCGATCTCCGGGTTGCGGGCCTTCGCATCGGCCTTCTCTCGGCCCAGGATGCTCCCGAGGTCGTCCAGGCTGAAGCCACCGCCCGGCGACGCATTGCTCTTCTTCCCGAGCATGCCCATCAGGATGGGGGCGAGCAGCGGCAGCAGCTTCATGATCGTGCCGAGGTCGAGGCCGCTCTTCGCGCTGACCGCTCGCGCCATCTCCTCCTGCTCGCCACCCAGGACGTGGTCCAGGATGCCGGTGCCGTTCGTGGTCCGCGGGCTGAGCTGCGCCGTCCCGCCCAGGTACTCGGACAGCTGGTCGATGATCGAACCGTCGTGGTCCTGCTCGATCGCCTTGCGGATGCCGCCGCCGCGCTCCGCCTCACCGCTGAACGCCGCCAGCAGCGCGGGCACGGCCGCGTGGATCGCTTCCCGGGTCTTCGTCTCGTCCGCGCCGATGCGGCTGCTGATCGTGCCGACCTGCCCGTCGAGCAGGCTGGTCGTGGTATCGAGGATCTCTGCCATGGTGAGGTGGCTCCTTCGTGTGGACGCGCCGATTATCCGTCCGGCGCCATCGGCCCAAGCGCAAGATCCGGTCCGGTGCACGCGATGCGTCCACCGCGAATCGAAAATTGCCGCGCTGCGACGACGTTATCCAGTCACCGGCCGCTGGCCCGGTCCGTTCCACGCTCGGCAGGCCGTGATGACGGACGAATCGACCGCCTGACGTCCGCCCTGGACGGCAGATTTCAAGTCAACGAAGAACCGCGCCGGACCCGGCGGTCCGACGCGGCTCGATTGGCGGAGCGGAGGAGGCGGTTACGCCTGCTTGACCCCGGAGACGAGCGCCTCCACGGTCTCCTTGGCGTTGCCGAAGAGCATGGAGGTCTTGTCCAGGCTGAAGAGCGGGTTCGGGATGCCGGCGAACCCGGCGCCGCGGCCGCGCTTCAGGACGATGACGTGCTGCGCCTGGTCGACGTTGAGGATCGGCATGCCGCTGATCGGCGAGCCCTCCTCGCGGGCGACCGGGTTGACGACGTCGTTGGCGCCGATGACGAGCGCGACGTCGGTATCGGCGAAGTCGTCGTTGATCTCGTCCATCTCCTGAAGCCGGTCGTAGGGCACGTTCGCCTCGGCCAGCAGGACGTTCATGTGACCGGGCATGCGCCCCGCCACCGGGTGGATGGCGAACTGGACGTCGACGCCCTTGGCGACGAGCAGGTCCATGAGCTCGCGGACCGGACCCTGCGCCTGCGCGACCGCCATGCCGTAGCCCGGCACGATGATCACCCGCTTGCCGTAGGCCATCAGGACCGCGGCGTCCTCGGCGTTGATCTCCTTCAGCGTCTCCTCGCCCTCGGCACCGGCCGCGGCCTCGCCCCCGCCCGTGCCGAAGCCGGCGAACAGGACGTTCATGAGCGATCGGTTCATGGCCTTGGTCATGAGCTGGGTGAGGATGGCGCCCGACGCGCCGACCAGGGTGCCGGCGATGAGCAGCGCGTAGTTGCTGAGCACGAAGCCGGACGCGGCGACCGCGATGCCGGTGTAGCTGTTGAGGAGCGACACGACGACCGGCATGTCCGCGCCGCCGATGGGCATGACGAGAACCACGCCAGTGACCAGGGCCAGCGCAATGAACAGGAGGAACAGCGGCACGCTGTTCTCGACCGCCGCGACGTACACCGCGATGCCGAGCATGGCGATGAACAGGACCGCGGTGATGATCCTCTGGCCGGGCAGCATCACCGGCCGGGCGGCGACGATGCCCTGGAGCTTGCCGAAGGCGATGATCGAGCCGGTGAGGGCCACCGAGCCGATGATCCCGCCGGCCAGCGTGGCGATCATGAAAGGCAGTGGCAGGAGCTCAACACCCTCTCCGGCGAACTCGAGGAACTCGGCGACCGCGACGACGGCGGCCGCGCCGCCGCCGGCGCCGTTGAAGATGGCGACCATCTGGGGCATGGCGGTCATCGGCACGCGACGAGCGCCCAGGACGCCGGCGATGGAGCCGATGACGCCGCCGACCACGATGATCCACCAGTTGCTGAGCATCCCGGGCTCGGAGCCGGGCTCAGCCTGGTCGTAGGTGAAGAAGGTCCACAGCACCACGAGTGCCATGCCGGCGGCGCCGAGCAGGTTGCCGGTCCGTGCGGTCTTCGGGCTGGCCAGGAACTTGAGGGCGATGATGAAGGTGACGCTGCCGACCAGCCAGACGAGGAAGGTGGCGATCTGCCACCCGTTCAGGTCAGTCATCTAGCGCTCCCCCGGCCGCTTCTTGAACATCTCGAGCATGCGGTCGGTGACGACGAATACGCCGACGACGTTGATGGTGCCGAGGATGACGGCGATCAGCGCCAGCACGATCCGCAGCGGACCGTCGCTGGTCGCGGCCACCAGCATGGCGCCCACGACGATCACGCCGTGGACGGCGTTCGCGCCGCTCATGAGCGGGGTGTGGAGCATGGTCGGCACCTTCGACACGACCTCGTAACCGACGAATGCGGCGAGCACGAGGATGAAGAGCGCCGACAGCAGCTCGAAGGCGGTGAGCTCCATCGGTCTACGAGTCCTTCTTCTCGGCCGATGCCGGCGCTTCGGGCGCGGCGGCGGCCGTATCGGTCTGAGCTGAAGCAGGGGCGGCTGCCGGAGCCGATGCCGGCTCGGCGACCTCGATGCCGAGCGCCTTGGCGGTCCCCTCGTGGATCACCTTGCCCTCGTGCGTGATGGTCGACCCGCGGGTGATCTCGTCGGAGAAGTCAAGCGTGATGGCGCCGTCGGCGACGAGGTGCTTGATCAGGGTCTGCAGGTTCTTGGCGTACATCTGGGTGGCGCTGGCCGGCATGGTGGCGGGCAGGTTCGTGATCCCGACGAGCAGGACGCCGTGCTTGACGACCTCCTTGCCGGCCTCGGTGCCCTCCACGTTGCCACCCATCTCGGCCGCCATGTCGACGATGACGCTGCCGGGCTTCATCGTCTTGAGCATCTCCTCGGTGACCAGCTTCGGCGCGGGGCGGCCGGGGATGAGGGCGGTGGTGATGATGAAGTCGGCCTCCTTCACGCGCTCGGCGATGAGGGCGGCCTGGCGACGCTTGTAGTCGTCGCTCATCTCGCGGGCGTAACCGCCGGCGGTCTCGGCCTGGGCCTTCTCCTCCTCGGTCATCTCGACCTCGATGAAGGTGCCGCCGAGGCTCTCGACCTGCTCCTTCACGACGGGGCGCACGTCCGTCGCCTCCACCACCGCGCCCAGGCGGCGGGCGGTGCCGATGGCCATCAGGCCGGCCACGCCGGCGCCCATCACGATGCCGCGCGCCGGACGGATGGTCCCCGCGGCCGTGGTCAGCAGGGGGAAGAACTTCGGCAGGCGCTCCGCGGCGATGATGACCGCCTTGTAGCCGCCGACCGTGGCCTGCGAGCTCAGGGTGTCCATCGACTGGGCGCGGGTGATGCGCGGGATGGCGTCCATGCTGATGGCGGTGACGCCGCGCTTCGCGAGCTTCTGGGCGAGCTCGGGCTTGGCCAGCGTGCCGAGGGTGCCGATCAGGATCGTCCCCTCCCGCAGCATCTCCACCTCCTCGTCGGAGGGGCGGCCGACGCGGAGGACCATGTCGGCCCGGCCGTAGAGGGCGGCCGCGTCGGGGACGATGGTGGCGCCGGCGTCGCGATAGGCCTCATCGGTGTTGGAGGAGGCCTCGCCCGCGCCGGACTGGACCAGGACCTCGTGCCCGTCGTTCACCAGCTGGCCGGCGATCTGGGGCGTGAGGGCGACGCGCGTCTCGCCTTCGGCGGTCTCGCGCGGGACAGCGATCTTCATCGGGGCAGTTCCCTTGGGGTGGGATTCACACGGCGAACCGCCGCTGCGCGAGATAGGGCGCGTGGCGGTTCGGGAATCAGAGTGTAGCAGGACCGATGCGTCCCGGCCCAGGTCCGGCGCCTCCCACGATCCGGCCGTCCAGGCGGGACATCTCGCTTGCTCGTCCTGATCCGTTCGTCACGTCGCTTGGCGATCAAGGGGCCGTCGTCAGTGCTCCCAACCCTTCGGTGGGAGTCCCCACGACCCCTCGTCTCGGTTGGAACGACCGCTGCATGCAGGCGGCGGCATCGACATCCAGGGGGTTGGCCCAAGCCCCTCAGGACACGTACGAAGGAGCTTGGAAATGGTACGAAGACTCACACTGATTCTCACGCTCGTTGGGATGGTCGGCCTGCTGACGGCGCCGGCCGTCGCTGCGGCGCGTCTGGCGCAGCCGGCCGAGACGGATCTGAACGCCGTTCACGTCACCGGCACGCTCAGCGACGGCGGCACGTTCGATGGCCTGCTGAACATCACCGACCTCTCGATGGTCGATGGTGTCCTGACCGCGAGCGGAACGCTGTCCGGGACCGCCACCGATGCGGCCGGCACCATCACGGAGATCACGGATCAGGCCTTCACCACGACGGCCGACCTGACGAACGTCGATGGTGGCAAGTGCGACATCCTCCAGCTCAATCTCGGTCCGATCGACCTTGATCTGCTCGGGCTGGTGGTCAACCTTTCCGCGATCGACCTGAACGTCGACGCCGTTCCTGGTGCCGGCAACCTGCTCGGCAACCTGCTGTGTGCCGTTGCGGGACTGCTCGATGGGCCGGGCCTCGGGAATGCCCTGAACAACCTGCTGGGCACTATCAACGACCTGCTCGGTGGGCTGATCGGGTAACCGTCGAGCGGGCGTGACCAGAGGGGCGGCCACAGGGCCGTCCCTCTTTTGGCGCGCAGGGCTCGACCGAGCCGCCCTTCGCACACGCGGCGGATCGGCTAGCCTGAGGGCGGCCGCATCGGTCCATCCCGAGCCCGAGAGTGTCATGGCCCTCGTCGTCGATTCCATCACGAAGCGCTTCGGTGACGTCGTCGCGCTCGACAACGCCTCGTTCACCGTGGAACCCGGCCGCATCTTCGGCCTGCTCGGCGCCAACGGCGCCGGCAAGACGACCAGCATGCGCATCGTGCTGGACATCCTGCGGGCCGATGCCGGACGCGTGACCTGGCAGGGCTCCGAGAACACCGCCCTCCCACGCCGCACCTGGGGATACCTGCCCGAGGAGCGCGGCCTCTACCCCCGCATGCTGGTCGGGGAGCAGCTGCGCTTCTTCGCCGCGCTGTACGGCGTGGCGAGCGCGACGGCCGAGACGGAGATCCGCGACTGGCTCGGCCGGTTCCGGATCCCGGAGTACTACGACCGGAAGGTCGAACAGCTGAGCAAGGGCAACCAGCAGAAGATTCAGTTCATCGCGGCGATCCTCCACGACCCCGACGTGCTGATCATGGACGAGCCGTTCACCGGCCTCGACCCGGTGAACGTCCGCCTGCTCAAGGAGGCGTTCGTGGAGATGAGCGAGCGCGGCAAAACGCTGATCTTCAGCACTCACCAGATGGAGCAGGTCGAGGAGCTGTGCGAGTCGATCGCGATCATCGATCGCGGCCGAGTGGTCGTGGCGGGCGCCGTGCGCGACGTGAAGCGGGCCATGGGCCGCCAGGTGGTGCGCCTGGCGACCGATGGCGACGGCCTCGGCACCGAGTGGCTCGAGACGCTCCCCGGCGTGACGATCACCGCCGAGCGCGCGGACTACGTGGAGCTCCGCGTGCCGGCCGACCGCGAGCCGCAGACCATCCTGCGCGCGGCGCTGGATCGCGGCGAGCGGGTGACGCGCTTCGAGATCAGCGACCCCAGCCTGGAGGAGATCTTCGTCGAGCACGTCGGCCGGAGGGCCGTCGACGAGGAGGAGGAGCACCTCGCCGACCGGACGGGGGCGGCGACGCCATGAGCGACCTGTTCCCAAACGCCCTCCACGTCGCGAGGCGCGAGTACCTGTTCCGCGTGCGCGGCCGCGCCTTCCGGATCACGACAATCCTCCTGGCCCTGGCCGTGGTCCTGTTCACGATGGTCCCGACCTTCCTGTCCCTGCTGGGCGTCGACGATCCGCCCGCCGTCGCCGTCCACGTGGCGGCGGACGACCTCTCGTCGGACCCGGTGCTGGCCATCCAGGCCGTGCTGATCGCCGGGTCGGACCCTGGAGCGATGCTGGACGGAGAGACGGCAGCTCCAGGGGACGGTGAGGATCGCGCCGAGGTCAGGCGAACCGATGATGCGGAAGCGGCGCGCCAGGAGGTGCGCAACGGCGACCTGGACGGTCTGCTGCTGATCTCGCGCGGCGAAAGTGGCGACCTTGCGTTCGAATACGTGAGCGGGAGCTCCAGCCCCACGAACCGGACCAGCCTGCTCGTCACGCAGGCGGCCAGCGCCATCGCCATCTCCGATCGGCTCGAGCGCGCCGGCGTATCCGCGGGCGAGAGCGCCGAGATCTTCGCCCCGGCGGACTTCACCGCCACGGCGGCGAACCCGCAGGACGCGCGGCTCGACGAGGACTTCGGCGGCGCGTACATGCTCGCCTACGCGGTCGTCATCCTGACCTTCATGGCCATCCTGACCTACGGCCAGTGGGTCGCTCAGAGCGTGGCCGAGGAGAAGTCCGGCCGCGTCATGGAGCTGCTGATCACCGCCGCGACCCCGCGCCAGCTGCTCACTGGCAAGGTGCTCGGGACCGGAGCGGCCGGCCTGACGCAGTACGCCGTGGTGATCGGCGCGGTGGTCGTGGGCTTTCTCGCCAACGGACCGGTGTCCGAGATGCTCGGCGTGGCCGGCACGCCAATCCGGTTACCGGATCTCGATCCGCTCTTCGTCGTCTGGTTCGGGGCGTTCTTCCTGCTCGGCTTCGTCCTGTACGCGACGCTCTACGCGGCGGCGGGCTCCATGGTCAGCCGCATTGAGGACGTCCAGCAGGCCGCCGGACCGCTGATCTTCGTGGCCATGGCCGGCTACTTCGCCTCGTTCGCGGCCCTCAACGACCCTGACGCCGGCTGGGTCGGGGCCATCTCG